>WBXH01000001.1 GCA_008933015.1 Verrucomicrobiota bacterium
CCCTTGATGGTCTGGATTCCCGTTAATGACTCCACCAGGTGAGACTCCATGGCAGCACCCTTTTCCGATCGATCCTTAATCTGACGGCGTATGATCGGGGAGACGAAAAGCATCAGAATCACCAGCAAGGGAACCCCAAGGAGAGAAATCACCGTCAGCATCGGGCTATAAATAAACATGATGACGATGAAGCCGATGGAGAATATCGAATCGAGAATGGCCGTCAGAGCGGTCCCTGTAAGAAAGTTGCGGATCTTGTCGAGTTCCCTGAGTCGGGAGGCTACTTCTCCAACCGGACGTTCGTGAAAGTAGGAAAGAGGCAACCGGTAAAGATGTTCCAATACCTTCATTCCAAGGGCCAAATCGATCCTGTTCGTCGCATCTGTGAAGAGGAACGTCCGGATTGCGGTCAATGCCGCTCCAAAGATCGTGCAGATAATCAGTAGTCCTCCCAGCACGTTCAGAGAACTGAGATTTTCCTGCACGATCACCTTGTCGATAATGACCTGAAGGAGCAGCGGATTGGCCAAGGCAAACACCTGAATGAAAAGCGAGGCGATGATAACCTCGATAAAGGTGCGGGTATGCTTCTTAATGTAGGGAATGAAGGTTCTGAAGCCGAATGCTTCCCCCTTTGGAGATCTGGAACGGCGGCAGAGAAGGATCGCATATCCCTGCTCGCCTGCCTCCGGCAGGTCATCCCAGTCGGTCCATTTCTGCTGGGAGGATGCCTCCGCCGCCATCGGATCAGCAATCAGCACACCATGGTGCGTGACGGCCTGCACGACTACGGGCGACCCGTCGATCATGACGAGAAATGGCGGATCCTGATCTCTCAATGCCTTGATCGGAAGCATCAGGGGTTGTGTGGCCACACCGATCATGTCCGCCACCGTTCCTATGCGATGGAAAGTCAGGGGCATCGTCCCTTCTAATTGAAATTTTAAGGCGGAACGAACCACTTCCTCCCTGAAGGGAAGATTGAGTTGCCCCGCAAGCATCCTGAGGCATGCCAGGATTGATTCCTCCTTGTTGCGGGATGGATGATAGGGCGGTGGACTCTTTCCGATCGAGAGAGAGGTTGATTCAGAGTCCGGGCGAGGTTTGGCATGCTGCTCAGGATCATCAGCATTCCCAACGGAGGGGTTGATTCCCCCATCCACGGGAGTAATGACCTGCAGAAGGGCCTCCAGCAGGTCACTCGGCACACCGAGAATTCTTTGATTGGAAGAAACCAGACGTGTCAAAGGGGGCGTTGCCATTTCTCCACTCTTGGCGAGAGAGGTTGTCGTGATCTCCATTCCCACAACTTCCGGAACCAACGTTGCTTCCGCAGGTTGGCGATCATCCGCCTTCGGCAACTCTGATTCGGAGGAGGAGATGACCGTTGTTTGAACGGGCGTCGCCTCTTCAGGAGTCGAAGCATCCATCACCACAGTCTGGAGGAGAATCTCGAGTGCGATCTGCTTTGCTGAGAGAACGGGGAGTCCCCGTTTTTTTAACACATCACAGAGGAGAGGAAAAAGTTCCGAAAGGGCTGTCCTGGAACAAAGCGTATCATGCCATTCCGGGTGGGTGGCAAAAAACCCGAGGACTTTTTCCGCAGGAATTTTGAGTGCGTTGAGGGGGCCTGAGGCCCTCACCCATTCGCAATGAACTCCTGTGGCCAGAGAAAACAATCCGGCCACGCCACCTGCATTCAAAAGTTCGAGCGAAACAAGTTCCCCTCCCCCTCCACCCAATTGGCGCGCACGACCATCCAGTAAAATATATACAAAAAGAGGCGGCTCTCCGGGTGTGATGAGATCCTCACCCGTTGCAAACGCAATGCGCTCATTCCCCCCGAGGAGATTCTTCTCCAAATCCTGCCTTGATAGACCTAAAAAAAACGGACTTTCTAAGACTGATTCCGAAATTTCAGAAATTGGTTCCACGCTAGAATAAGGAAGAATGCAGTCGCATCATGAATGTGCGACTCTAATTCATGAATGCGCGCAGGTCAATTCACCCACATGCGATGGCGCAACAAAAAGGCCCCTTGAAAAGGGGCCTCAGTAAACACGAACGATTGATACCGCTTAAAACGGGATGTCGTCTTCCTCAATGGGTGCTTGAGGAGCCGGGGAACGACCACTGCTGAATCCACCTGATCCGCCGCTCGATGACTCCCTGCGAGACGGACGCTCCGAGTAGTCCTCCTCATTACCAGATCCACCACCGGCTCCACCTCCGGGACGGGGCCCCAGAAGTTGAAAACTCTCTCCGACGACACGAAGTTTCGTGCGTTTCTGCCCCGAGGTTTTATCCTCCCAACTATCAAGTTGAAGACGACCCTCGATATAGATGGAACGTCCCTTCTTGCAGTATTCACCCGCAATTTCTGCCTGCCTGCCCCAGAGGGTCACATCGACGTAGGTGGTCTCTTCGCGCTTTTCTCCACCATCTGGGGTGAAAACTCGATTAACCGCTATGCCAAGGTCAGTGACCGCGCTGCCCTTCGGGGTGTATTTGATCTCAGGGTCACGGGTCACGTTTCCGATGAGCATCACTTTGTTAAGGTTGGCCATGATGGTGTGGGTACTGGGAGTTGGAGTAAAATTAAGATGGCTGTCAGGTCTCTTCCTACCAGCCTTTAGCCTAAACCGCTAGAGCCTTATTTAGGCGGCCTTCGCTGTCTTCTTGGCAGCTTTGCGAGCCTTTCCGACAGCCTTGACATCGCCTTTGCGGAGATAGTTTTGCAACACGACCTCCTCATCAAGTGTCAATTTGGTGCGAATCTTGGCAATGGCTGCAGGTTCAGCTGTGACGATATAGTTCACAAAGTAAGCACTCTTGAGCTTGTCGTGCGGGTAGGAGAACTCACGGCGTTCCAGGCGTTGCACTTGCTCCACACTAGCGCCTTCAGCTGCGAGCGTCTTTTCGAGGCGCTCGATGAGGTCCTTGTTGGTTTCTTCTTTCCCGGCCACGTTAAGCGCAAGGAGGATTTCGTATCTGTTTTTCATGGTTGTTTTTCTGTGTTGTCTTCAGTTTTAGCAGAAGAGGGTGCTGCGTTGTAAAGATTCATCGCGTAGGGCAGTCCTTTGCGTAGGACGCAGAGTGTTGCTTCAGCAGCCCGGTTCACTGCTTCAGAAGCAGCCGATTGCTCCTCGGGAAGAAAGCGTGAGAGTACGTGACTAGAGAGATCCCCGGCAGTGGCTCCACCAATGCCGACCCTAAGGCGAGGCACCTGTTCGGTGGCAAAGTGCATGAGCACCGATTCCAGCCCCTTCTGTCCGCCTGATCCACCTTCTATCCTCAAACGGAGCGCCCCGAGTGGAAGTGCGATGTCATCAATGATCACGAGGGTGGAGTGGGATGGAATCCTGAAAAAACGCGCATATTCCACCACGGCCTCACCACTGAGGTTCATGAAGGTTGTCGGCTTGATCAAGGTCAGACTGGCATCTTCCGTACCGGGTACTCCCTTGGCGATGAAGGCACGCCATTTCGGCTCCTTGACGCACTCCACTTGAAGAAGTGAAGCAATGCGATCAATGACCGCAAAACCTATATTGTGACGTGTCCCCACATATTCGCTGCCGGGATTACCTAATCCGGCCACAAGACGGATACCTGAGGATGAGGTATCCGGAGTCAAAAAAGGGGACTGGTTGAAATGCCTAGGCTATTTCTTGGCCTTGGAGGCATCAGCCCCCTCAACGGGCTTCTTCTCCTTGATCACCTCAGGGCCCTTGGAGGGCTCCGCTCCGGCGACCGGTGCCACCTCCACCTTGGACTCAGCCACAATGAAGACGGTAAGGTCAGCATCCGTGGTTGCGGAGACACCGGATGGAAGAACGATGTCACGGACATGGAGTGCCTGGTTGAGCCCCAAGCTACTGACATCGACGCGGATGATCTCAGGAAGATCCTTGGGCAGACACTCGATGGCCAGCGAACGGAGGCTGTGTTCGAGAAGACCACCGAAGTTCTTGACCCCGTCCGCATCACCGAAGGCTTCAATGGGCACTTCTGTGTGAAGCATTTCATCCATGGCGACTTCAAGGAAGTCAACGTGGAGAATGTCGCCGCGCACGGGATGGTGCTGGACTTCCTGAATCAAGGAGAGCTTGGTGGCTGATCCGGCGATGTCGAGTTCCACAAGAATGTTCTCACCGATAGCATGCTTGAGGAGAGCCGCGATCTCGCGGGTATTGATCTCAAGGTTGGCGGGCTGATCCTTGTGACCGTAGATCACGGCAGGAACGACACCGCGGCTGCGAAGGTGCTTGACGGAGTTGCGGCCGACATCGGCGCGGGGCCGGGCGGAAAGTTTAACCTGTTTTGCCATAGATTTGGGAAGTTGGGACGATTGTTGCTGGAGTGCGGTTAGTGCTTGAGCTGGAACAGCGAGCTGACCGACTCGCCTCCATGGATGCGGCGGATTCCCTCGCCGAGAAGTTCGGCTATGGAAAGAACCCGTACGCGATCACCCGATCCTTGTCGGACAGGGACGCTGTCGGTGGTGATGAGCTCCTTGATCTCGGAGCCCTCCAACCGCTGAACCGCTAAATCTGTCAGTACTGCGTGCGAGACGCCAGCATAAATATCACCAACGCCCATGGTGCGAAGAATTTTTGCTGCGCTCGTCAGTGTTCCGGCCGTCTCGGTAATGTCGTCCAAGATCAGGACATTCTTTCCCTCGACCTCGCCGATGACATGGAGGGCGTCGACTTCGGTGGCATTGCGACGGCGCTTCACGACGATGGCTAGTCCTGCCCCAAGGGCCTCGGCGTAGGAACTTGCCATCTTGACTCCTCCGACGTCTGGGGAAACCACCACGAGATTTTCAATGTTCTTACGGCGAATGTAGTCGACCATCACGGGGAGGGCGTAGAGGTGGTCAACAGGAATGTCAAAGAATCCCTGCAACTGCTGGGCGTGCAGGTCCATGGTGAGCACCCGATTGACGCCAGCAGCGACCAGGATATTCGCCACCAGTTTCGCGGTGATGGGCACCCGAGGCTGATCCTTGCGATCCTGTCTTGCGTAACCGAAGAAAGGGATAACCGCCGTGATCCTGTTGGCGCTGGCCCTGCGGGCGGCATCGACCATGATCAGGAGTTCCATGATGTTCTGGTTGCTCGGGGGGCAGGTAGGCTGAACAATAAAGACATCACGACCGCGGACATTGTCGTTGATTTTCACAAACGTCTCTCCGTCGGGGAACGAAGTCACAGTGGCATCTCCGAGGGGTTGCCCCAGGTAGTCTGCGATGTCTTGGGCAAGCTGACGGTGAGCTGATCCTGTAAAAATCCGAAGTTCGGGTGAGCCGTTCATGAAAGTTTTGATAGGTTACCTTCCAAAAGTCATCCCACGCACGCAGGAAATGGAAAATCGACGTTTTTTATCGAAGTCATCCCCGAGTTATCCCGTTGAAAACTGTGTGTCAAAGAGATGACACTTGGGAACCGAAGCAAAGGAACGCTTCACTCCCGACGATTTCAAAATCGAGGAGGGGTTCTTTGGATCCGCCTAAATCTTTCAGCACCTCCTCTTGACGCAGAAGGAAGTTGAGCAATAAGAATAGGAGACATGGTTCATGCCTCACCAAGAGTGGTTTTAAACTTCCTCTCCTTCATTCTTTGCTCCTTCTTGCTTTCCGCATGCGCATCTTATGATGGTCGCTTAAATTCCAGCACCACTCAGTATCTCGGCACAGACGGCTCCATTGTTACCAGAACATCGACGTCATCTCTCTCCGAGCGTGCCTCCTATTGGGCCGGTGATTCGGTCAATGGCCCCGCAGCTATCGTGATCAAGCTGGGCGATCAAAAGCTTTACTATTACAAGTCGGGAAAACTCGTCGGAGTATCCGCCGTTTCCACGGGAAGGGAGGGGCATGATTCCCCAGTTGGTAAATTCAAGGTCCAACTGAAGGAAAAGGATCATGCCTCAAATCTCTACGGGGACTTCGTGGATGCCAACGGCAAGGTTATTGTCAAAAACGTCACTTACAAGGTCGACAAGGCCCCTCCTGGCACTCACTTCCAAGGCTCCTCAATGCCCTGGTTCATGCAGTTTGCACCAGGCGTGGGCATGCACACTGGGTTCCTACCCGGAGTGCCAGACTCCCATGGTTGCATTCGTCTGCCTGACAAGATGGCCAAAATCTTCTTCACGGTGACCCCGATCAAGACGCCCGTCACGGTAGAGAAGTAAAATATTTCGGAGCCTACCTGCCAGCAAGTCGTAGATTGAGGCAAATGGGATTTCCCACGGGCTTTGGAATGAATTAGAACTCCCGCCATGAATTCCACGATCCCAGCGCCCCCAGAGATCCAAAAGGTTCGCGTTGCACTTGCCGCACGCCCCTATGAAGTTCTCATCAGCAAAGGGCTTCTCCCGATGGTCGGGGAATATTCCAGATACGTCATCAACCCATGCCACTGTGCCGTGATCACGGATGAAAACGTGGCGCCACTCCATTCCGGGGTAGTCATGGAGTCGCTCAAGAGCGCCGGCTTCGATCCTCATCTGGTTGTGATTCCTGCGGGAGAGCAATCAAAGTCGATGGTCTCCGCAACTGAACTCTGCGACCGGTTGATCGAATTGGGGCTCGATCGCGGGGGGGCTATCTTTGCCCTTGGAGGGGGTGTGATCGGGGATCTGGCGGGTTTTGTCGCCTCAATCTTCTACCGCGGCATTCCCGTGATTCAGATCCCCACCACGGTGATCTCCCAGATTGACAGCTCTGTAGGCGGAAAAACCGGTGTGAATAGTCACCTTGGCAAAAATCTGATCGGCTCGTTCCACCAACCCCTCCTCGTGATTGCGGATACGGCGACACTTTCCTCCCTACCGGAGCGGATTTTCAGGGAGGGTCTTGCCGAGGCCATCAAACATGCGGTGATCGCCGATGCTTCACTTCTCTCAATCCTTCCTACGGATAGCACCAAGGATCTCACCCTGCTGATCGCGAGGAATGTAGCCATCAAGGCCTCCATTGTGGCAGCGGATGAGTTTGAGACCAAGGGCACGCGAGCCCTACTTAACTTCGGTCATACCATCGGACACGCCGTAGAGTCGGTAGCTGGTTACGGCGTTCTCTCCCACGGGGAGGCTGTTGCGATCGGCATGATCGCCGCCCTCGACCTCTCGGTCCGGTTGGCCGGGCTTCCCATTGCCCAGGCGGAGCAGGTTCTTGAAACCATCATGTCCTGCGGACTCCCTCACAAACTCCCATCGTCACTATCGACGGAGTTACTTCTAGCAGCCCTCCAACGTGACAAGAAATTTGACCGGGGGGCCGTCCGCTTTGTGCTGACGTCTCAACTAGGATCGGCTCAGGTGAGTGACAAGGTGACGATTCAGGATCTCACGCAGTCCATCGATCGACTCCGCCCCTAGTCACCAAGAGAAAGCTCTTAACCGGGGATGTTTTTCAGTAGTTCGGCGTTGGTCGGATAGCGCCGAATAAAGAAGAGGAGTCTCTCAATGGCCTCAATCGGCTTATGACCCGCCAGTCCCCGACGGATGACGTTGATCTTGTGCATTTCTTCCGGGGACAGGATGAGCTCCTCGCGCCGCGTGCCAGAAAGGAAAATATCGACAGCAGGGTAGATGCGCTGCTCGCTGATCTTCCGGTCCAGGACGAGCTCCATGTTGCCGGTTCCCTTGAATTCCTGGAAAATAAGATCGTCCATGCGACTGTTCGTCTCAATCAACGCCGTCGCCATGATCGTTAGAGAACCAGCTTCCTCGGTATTGCGTGCAGCGGCAAAAAGCTTACGGGGAATCTCCATTGCCCGGGAATCCATGCCACCGCTCATGGTGCGCCCGCCACCACCCATCGCATTGTTAAAGGCGCGGCCGATACGGGTAAGCGAGTCCATCAGGACAAAGACATCCTTACCCTGTTCGACAAGACGCTTGGCGCGGTCAACCGCGATCTGGGCAATGCGTGTGTGGCTCCGCAGGTCGCTGTCGTTCGAGCTCGCATAGAGTTCTGCCTGCGGGACCGTGCGACGGATCTCGGTCACCTCCTCCGGACGCTCGTCCACGAGCAGGATGATGAGCTTCACCTCAGGGTGATTCTTGACCACTGCATCGGCGATATGCTGAAGCAGGGTGGTCTTACCGGTGCGGGGGGGCGCCACAATAAGGCCCCTCTGACCCTTACCCACGGGAGTCATGAGGTCGATCACACGCGTGGTAAAACGTTCGGGCGTCGTCTCCAACCTGATGCGTTTGTTGGGACTGATGGTCGTGAGTTCCTCGAAGAGGGGGATATTCACGTACTTTTCGGGATCGGCTCCTTCGATTTCAGTGGCACGGAACAACTGAATGCCGCGCGGGCCACGACGGGTCTCACCTTTGATGAGCACACCGTCGCGAAGGTTGTGCTGACGGATCACCTCGGGTGTGATGAAGATGTCATTCTGCGTGGCCGCGTAGGCACGTTTGGCCTCCCGAAGGAATCCGAATCCCTTTCCCGAGAGTTCTACAATACCCTCTGCAAAAGTCGGCTCTGGTGGCGGTCCATCCTGACGGACGGCATCGCCCTCCACGGGATTGGAGCCGGCAAAATCATCACCCCCTGCCCCCTGATCAGCATGGGGAGCCTGATTTCTTCCCTCACCAGGACCGCGGTCATCCCCCCGATGGTTCCTGAACGGCCTGCGACCACGGGGGTTGCGACCACCTCCACGACGGGGTCGGTTAAATTGCCTTTCACCTTGGCCACCCTGGCCCTGCCCTCCGGAATCCCCGATGGGTTGGTCTGCAGATCCGGGAGCTGATGGAGTCGCGGGGCTTTCTTTCTGCGGGGATCCTGACTGGGGTGACTGTGAAGGTTGATTCTGTGGTTCGTCGCTCATGGGAAAAATTGGATTGGATGCTTTATTAAAGTCTGACCTATCGATGAAGGGTGCTTGGTGGCTTGGGGACTGGATCTTTCGGGGAAATCTGAAAAGAAAACGGGGTTCCCATGGAGGAACGATTTCCTCGGAATTCCCGTTTACCGAATTTTTCTGGTGTCTTATGGATTGGATTCCCGAAAGGAATCCCTTCTCATGATCTGAGCTATCATTCCCTCGTAATGTCTAGTCGCCCGCAATCGGATTCACCCGTGTCTCAGCAACTCGCACTAAGCCGGTAACCTCCTGCGACAACGACCGAGCACGCCTTGGGGTTCTCTGCGTTGGATTGTGAAGATTTCGAAAAGCTTCTTTGGCAAATCATCTCACCCCGGACTTTGTTTGGGGAAAGGGCCTAGAAGACCGAAACTCTTCAAGAAGGGAAACAGATGACCGGCAGGTGTCAACGCTTTTTTCCAATCACCCCTAAAACTGCCATTCCTCACCGGGTTTGAGCAGATGCAAGCGGCGATTATTTTTAAGAAAGGCCTCTTTGGCCTCCTCATGATCAATGGCGATCAGCGGGAACGTATCGTAGTGGACGCCCAGAATGTCCTCACAAGCAAGCCATCCCGCCGCAACAACGGCCTCGGCCACACCCATCGTAAAATTCCCCCCCAAGCAAAGAGCGGCAAACTTCAGCGGGGAAGAGCTTTTGATCAACTTGATATCGTGATTCAGGGCCGTGTCGCCGCTGTAATAAAAGGATCCCTCCTGGGTCTCCAGGAGAAACCCTCCCGCCTGGCCTCCATAGGATCCGTCCGGCATGCTGCTGGAATGGACGGACGTAGTAAAGGTGACCTTTCCGAAGTCAAAGTTCCAGGATCCGCCGGAGTTCATGGGATGAACTTTTTTTAACCCCTTGCTAGCAAACCAATGGATCACCTCGTAATTGCCGATGAGGGTTGCTCCACTCGTCTGGGCGATCGTTTCAACATCAGCAACGTGGTCAAAATGCCCGTGCGTGAGGAGTATGTAATCGGGGTGAAGTGACCCAATATCGATGTCGGAGGCCAGTGGATTCGGAGTAATAAAGGGATCAAAGAGCAGTGTCTTTCCACCCACGTTGACGGAAAAACAGGCGTGGCCATAACTGGTGATCTTCATACCTGGATTCTGTCCCTAATCTTGCGGAAACGCCAAGAGCGAAGGAGAAACTTCTCTGCCGGGCAGAGAGCTATCGCTTGCACCAATGCCCCTTCAGACTCACTCTTGTCCGGACACAAAAGGAGGGGATCTCATGGATTTCTTGCCCTGTTCTGCTCCACTCCATTCAAACCGATGAACCTTGATCCGAATCAAAAGATTGCCGGCATCCTAATGCCACTGTTCGCGCTACGAGGCCGACATGACCTTGGCATCGGAGATACCGAAGCTCTCGGCGAGGCCATCACTTGGGCGGCTGAAAACAACTTCCGGGCGCTCCAGATTCTGCCGGTCAACGAGACGGGGGGGGATAACAGCCCCTATAATGTCCTGAGTGCTTTCGCCCTGGATCTCACAACCATCACCACTCACCCCTCCCGGCTTCCGGAACTGACTCCGGGCGACTACAGGACTATCGTGGAGCGTCATGATCTTGAGGCCCTTCGCAAAGGGCCGGTCGATTATACTGCCGTCAAGGCTCTCAAGAGAGAACTCCTGGAAGCCGCATGGAAGCGCTTTAACAGAGGTGATGGGCGTAATGGACGGGGTAAACTTTTTTCGCACTTCCTCGAACAGCACTCCGGATGGCTACCTGATTACACGCTTTACCGCGTGCTGCTTGAAAGGAATGGAGGCATCGAGGATTTTACTTCATGGCCCCGCGGACAGCGGAGTGCCGAGGAGGCCAGGGTTTGGCTTTCCGGTCTCAATTCATCCGAGCGTCAGGCCTTTGAGGAAAGGCGTCTTTATTTTGCATTCATCCAGTGGATTGCTTTCTCACAATGGTCCATGATCGCGGATCTCGCCGACACTTTGGGCGTGGCCTTGATCGGGGATGTGCCAGTGGGGGTATCGGCGGGAGGTGCTGATGTCTTTGCCTCTCCGGGTCATTTCGATCTCACACGTTCCTGCGGAGCGCCTCCCGAGAAGGTCTTCAAGTCCGATCCCTTCACCGAGCAGTGGGGGCAGAACTGGGGATTCCCTCTTTACAGATGGGAAGTGATGGCGCACGGAAATTTCATTTGGTGGCGTAGGCGCCTGAGGCTTCTGCGCTCCATCTTCCACATGCTTCGAGTCGATCATGCGCTCGGTTTTTTCCGTATCTACAGCTTCCCCTGGCAACCTAGCCGCAATTCTGAATTCACAGGACTTTCCGAGGAACAGGCCCGGGCACTTACTGGAGGGCCTCTTCCTGGATTCATCGATGTCGATGATGATACCACCGAGCATCGGGAGCATAACCGCTGCCATGGGGAGATCCTTCTCTCGATTCTGAACGAGGAAATAGGCAACCATAGGCTGATTGCCGAGGATCTTGGGGAGGTCGCTCCCTACGTTCGTCCCGTCATGAGTCAAATGGGGCTCCCTGGTTTCAAAATCCCGATGTGGGAACGCTTTGAAAGCGGTTTTATGATTCCGGCAAGCGCCTACGAGAGGATTTCCGTGGCAACCTATGCGACACACGATCATCCGCCACTGATCACTCTCTGGGAAGAATGGCAAAAGGGGGCGGTGAAGGAAGGGGACGAGGGCCTAGGTTGCCGGAAAATCCTGGATGAACTGCTGGATTTTGCGGGCCATCCTGAAATCGATAGGATGACCCCCTTTCCCGGGAAGGTTCACTTGGCGTTATTGGAGGGCTTGCTCTCCTGTAACTCGTGGATCGTTATCCCCATGATCACGGATCTTTTTGCCTCCTCTTTAAGGTTCAATGTGCCGGGTGCCGTCGGTCTCGCAAATTGGACCGCACGACTTCCCGTACCGGTCTCAGATTGGAACCGACTCCAAGGAAGTCTTCTTTCAGACTGGCGTATGGCCGTCATCCGGCATGACCGCCACTAGCAACTTCTTAGGGTTCTATTCATCCGTGCTTGCAATTCTCCCTTTCCGAGAGTAGGACATCCGATTCCTTTAATGCTCTCTAGCCTTCCATTTCAGAGAAAAACCACTCCCACCTCCAATCATCATGGCCAATCTAACCAAACGGGACCTCGTCGTCGCCATCAGCAATGAAACAGGTCTGATCCAGAGCGATGTCTTTAACGTGATCCAAAAGACCTTGGAACATATCACGGAAGCACTGGCCAAAGGTGACGGGGTCGAACTTCGTAATTTTGGGGTGTTTGAGGTGCGTTTGACCCGTTCCCGCATCGGTCGTAATCCCAATCTTCCAGATGTCGATGTCCCAATCCCCTCCAGGGCCACAGTCAAATTCAAGTCTGGAAAGATCATGCGCCAACGCGTACTGCTCCGTACCGAAGAACTTAGAAATTCGACCGAGGTCAAATCAAGCGGCACAGAGTGATCCCCCGGGATGATTCCTTCACTGTAGCAATCAACAGGTGCCCGAAACTCCCCGCATACGCCTTAAGGGCGTAACGCAGAACAATCTCAAAGGCATTGATCTGGACCTTCCCACAGGGTCCCTCATTGTGGTTACAGGCCCGAGCGGCTCCGGAAAATCAAGCCTCGCTTTCGACACCATCTATGCCGAGGGGCAAAGACGGTATGTGGAAACGTTCAGTCCCTACACGCGGCAGTTTCTTGACCGAATGGACAAGCCTCGCGCGGATTCCATCGAGGGGATTCCGCCGGCCATTGCCATCGAGCAGAGCAACAGTGTCAAAACAACGCGCTCCACGGTCGGAACGATCACGGAAATCAATGACTATCTGAAACTCCTGATGACCCGTGCTGCCTTGGCCTCGTGCCCCGGTTGTGGGAGGAGAGTATCGCCCGAGTCCCCCGAATCAGTCACCGAAACCCTCCTCAAATCTCTTGAGGGGCGCAGGCTTCTCATCACCTTCCCGGTAACAACTCACTCCGAGGCCCGAGAGGGGGAGCAAGAGCCAAAAGCTCGAAAACCTGCTGATTTTTTCACATTTCTCCAAGAGCAGGGGTATCTCCGCGTCTGGATCGATGGGGCAATCCACCGGACGGACGAGCCTCCCGCCATCAAGCGCCTGCCACCTATTGTCTCCGTCATCCAGGACCGGCTTGAAATTAGCCAAAAAGAGCGAGGCCGCCTCACGGAAGCCATCGAGACGGCTCTTCGGCTTGGTAAGGAGCGGGTCACTCTTCTCGACCCGGACACGGGAGAGACCTTCCCCCACTCCTCAGGGTGGCATTGCGCCCATTGCGACATTGATATCCGTCCCCCTTCCTCGGGCCTTTTCAGTTTCAACAATCCCCTTGGCGCCTGCCCCGACTGCCGCGGGTTTGGCAGAGTGATCGGCCTGGATTATGACCGAATCATGCCTGACCGCTCGATGAGCATCGCCTCAGGTGTGGTCAAACCATTCCAGAGCGGTCAATCCCGGGATTGCCAACGGGATCTTCTGCGTGCCTGCGCCATGCGGGATGTGGACGTCCATCTTCCCTTTGAAGAGCTTCCGGAGGCCGACCAGCAATTCGTCATCGAAGGTGAACAGGATGCGGATCTCTCATCGGAGGAACTTTGGGAAAACAAGCGCTGGTACGGGGTTCAAGGATTCTTCAAATGGATGGAGAAAAGGACCTACAAGATGCATATCCGCGTCTTCCTGAGTCGCTACCGCAACTACACCCCATGCACATCGTGCAAGGGGGGACGCTTCCAACCGGAAACCTTGAACTATCGCCTCCCGGTTCCGGAGAGGCCCCTAACGCTTCCGGAGATCGCGGCAACTCCCGTTTCAAAACTCTCGGAACTCCTTCGCCATCTTCCCTTGCCAATCGGAGACTCGGGAACGGCCATGCTCCGCCAGCAGATCGTCTCAAGGCTTGGGTACTTGGAATCGGTGGGACTTGGATATCTCACCCTCGATCGCACAACCAAAACCCTCAGTGGTGGCGAGATCGAACGGGTAAACCTGACAACATGCCTCGGTGCTTCGTTGGTTAATACACTCTTTGTGATGGACGAGCCCAGCGTGGGACTACATCCGAGGGATATCGGCAAGTTACTTGGGATCATGAAAGCCCTGCGCGACAAGGGAAACACCATCCTTGTCGTGGAGCATGAGGAGTCCATCATCCGCTCGGCGGATCACATCGTCGATCTGGGTCCAGGACGCGGTCAGAACGGGGGTGAGTTGATGTTCTCGGGCCCTTTGTCAGAACTTGCATCCTCCAAGGAATCACTCACCGCGGCCTACCTTCGGGGCGATAAAGCGATCGGCATCCCAAAAAAACGGCGCAAGCCCTCGGAGTGGATCGAGATTAAGGGAATCCGTCATCATAACCTGAACAAGATCGATATCAGTTTCCCACTTGGGGTTTTCTGCTGTGTTACAGGCGTGTCTGGCTCTGGGAAAAGCTCGTTGGTGCGTGATGTTCTCTTTAGAAATCTCACCTCCGCCGCCGCAGAGGAGGGTGAGGCCGCAGGCAGGTGCCGCTCCATCAAGGGTGGTGACGACCTCTCCGACGTGGTGATGGTCGACCAGTCTCCGCTCTCTCGGACTCCCCGTTCCACCCCCGCTCTCTACTTGGGAGTCTTTGATTCCATCCGGGAGCTTTTCGGAATGGAGGATGAAGCCATTAGGGCGGGAATGAGTCCCTCCGCCTTCTCTTTTAACTCGGGTCAGGGTCGGTGCGACCGTTGTTCGGGACTCGGTTTTGAAAAAGTTGAGATGCAGTTTTTGAGTGATCTCTTCATCCGCTGCCCCGAGTGCGAGGGACGCCGCTATCAGGAGAGGGTGCTCGCCATCCGTCATCGTGGAAAAACGATCCACGAAGTGCTTGAGATGACCGCCAGTGAAGCGATTGCCTTCTTCAAGAAGGGGCCCAAGGCCGAGGCCATCTGCGCCCCGCTTCAACTCCTTGCGGATGTGGGCCTTGATTATCTGAAACTTGGGCAACCCCTGAATGTCCTTAGCGGAGGAGAATCCCAGCGCCTTAAACTGGCAGCCCGTCTCGCCGGTCATGAACCGGGCGGCGCATTGCTCATCTTCGACGAACCAACAACCGGTCTGCATATCGATGACATATCGATTCTGCTCAAAGCCTTTGAACGCCTCGTTGCGGAAGGGAACAGTGTTGTTGTCATTGAGCATAACCTGGATGTGATTAAAACGGCAGATTGGGTCATTGATATCGGTCCGGAGGGGGGCGAAGGAGGAGGCAAACTAGTTGTAGCCGGGACTCCGGAAAAAGTTGCCGCTGAAAAAACATCCCACACGGGGCGCCATCTCATCGAAGTGCTGAAGGGGAGAGCTCCGATTCTTCTGGAGAAAGCGGAAGCTCCCCAAACACCCCACGAGAGCATCGGAGCCATCCGGATCCGCGGAGCGCGTGAGCATAATCTCAAAAATTTTGACATCGATATCCCAAGGGGTGAGATGCTGGTGGTCACCGGCTTGAGCGGAAGCGGCAAATCGACTCTGGCCTTTGATATCCTCTTCGCTGAGGGGCAAAGGCGCTTTCTTGACAGCATGTCACCCTACGCGAGGCAGTTCGTAGAGCAGTTGGAAAAACCCGACGTAGATTCGATCGAAGGACTGCCCCCCAGCGTGGCCATCGAGCAACGTATCACTCGCGGCGGTGGAAAATCCACCGTGGCGACCGTCACGGAAATCCACCAGTTCCTGCGTCTTCTCTTCTCAAAACTGGGAGTGCAGCACTGTCCCGAATGCAGCACAGCCGTACAGAAAAGTTCGCTGACCGCCGTGGCCAAGGAAATCGAGACGATGAGTGCCGACTCTCCCGTCCAACTCTTCGCCCCAAGGGTTAGGGGCCGCAAAGGCTTCCACACCGATGTGGCGCGATGGGCCGAGGAGCATGGTTTTCAATCACTGCTTGTGGATGGTGAACTTATCGAGGTGTCGGACTTCAAACCCTTGGAACGCTTCAAGGAGCACACGATCGACGTGCTCGTTGGTACCATTGAGAAAGGTGAGACCAAGGGAGTTCTGGAGCTTGCCAAAAGGGCCTTGGAAATCGGAAATGGCACGGCAAAGGCAAGAACCTCAGCTCAAAAATCACCAGCGGCTCAAAAAATCAAAAAGGAATCAAGGTCCGTTAAGGGGAAAAAATTCTCCAAGACCGATAAGAGTGAAGCACTCCCCAACTCTGATTACGCCGACGGGGAGTTCAGGATTCTAAGCTCCGAAATGAACTGCGCTGACTGCGGTCGTTCCTTCGAGGAGTTGGATCCCCGGCTTTTCTCGTTTAACTCCCCTCATGGATGGTGCGAGCACTGTAGGGGGTTCGGAGAAGTATGGAGCGAAATTCCATCCGCAAAGGATTTTGACTCTCAATTGGAGGCAGATCTGGCCGCCGAAAAGTCCTTTGAAAACCGGGAGGAAGGGGAAACTCGTCCCTGTCCTGTCTGCCAAGGAAACCGGCTCAATCCCGTCGCTTGCGCTGTTCTTGTAGCGGGTGAAAGCATTGCCTCGTTCTCCTCACGACCGGCAAGTGATGCGCTGAGCCGAACCGCTGATTGGAAATTCAGTGGACGCGACGAGACCATCGCTCGGGATATCCTTCCGGAAATCAGGCAAAGACTCTCATTCCTCGCCCGCGTTGGCCTTGATTATCTTCAGCTTGACCGCTCCGCAAAGACACTCAGTGGAGGCGAATCTCAGCGTATCCGCTTGGCAGCGCAACTCGGCTCAAATCTCCGAGGCGTCCTCTATGTTCTCGATGAGCCGACAATCGGGCTTCATCCACGGGATAACACCAGACTACTCGACGCTCTTGAGGAATTATCAGCACAGGGCAACTCACTTCTCATTGTGGAACATGACGAGGAGACCATGCGTCGCGCCTCAAGAATCATCGATCTTGGACCAAAGGCAGGAAGTCATGGTGGCGAAATCATGGCCTTCGGAACTATGTCAGAAGTGATGGCCAATCCCGGATCGCTTACTGGAAAGTTTCTGCGCGAGCCACCAGTTCACCCGCAAAAAGGCTCTCGTCGATCCATTACTGATGTCGCCAACTGGCTCGAATTGAAAGGCGCCAAGCGCCACAATCTCAATAATGTTGACGTAAAGTTCCCCCTGCAGCGCCTGACAGCCATCAGTGGCATCAGCGGATCCGGAAAAAGCACTCTCCTGCGCGGGGTTCTTCTTCCTGCCGTGGAGGAGTCACTGAAACGAACCCGCCTACGGAAAAAATCAGGACCTCAGTACTGGAAATCGGTCTCGGGAACTCAGCATCTCTCGCAGGTCATCGAAGTGGACCAGTCGCCGATCGGCAAGACCTCTCGCTCCACTCCTGCAACCTACCTCAAAATCTTCGATGCGATCCGTACCGTTTACGCAGGTCTTCCCGAGGCTCGTCTCCGAGGTTACACGGGAAGTCGTTTTTCTTTCAATAATCAGGAAGGCAGATGCCAGACCTGCGAGGGCCAGGGAGTCATCCGCCTAGAAATGAACTTCCTTCCCACCTCGTTCATGCCTTGCGAGGATTGCTCGGGAAGTCGATTCAACCGCCAGACTCTTGAGGTTAAATATGATGGCAAGTCCATCGGTGATGTTCTGGATATGACCGTCGAGCAAGCCGCCGATTTTTTCTCCGCTCACCCAAAAATCAGAAAACCCCTCCATCTTCTCTTGGAAACAGGACTGGGCTACCTGCGCCTCGGACAACCGAGCCCCACACTGAGCGGTGGAGAGGCTCAACGTATCAAACTCGTCACCCAACTGGCTAGGGGTGGGACATCCGATCGCCCTAGAATGGGGAATCGTGGAGGAACTCTCTACATCCTTGAAGAACCGACCATCGGGCTTCATGCCGCCGATGTGGAACTCCTTCAGAGCGTGCTCCATCGCCTCGTTGACGAGGGTCATACAGTGATCGTTGTCGAGCATCATATGGATCTTATCGCGGAAGCCGATTACCTCGTGGATGTTGGTCCGGAAGCAGGAAAGCGTGGTGGCGAGATCGTGGCCACAGGCACCCCTGAAGATGTCGCAAAGAGCAAGGTCAGTCGAACAGCGCCATTCCTCAGAGAGATCCTAGTTAGAAAATAGGAATCCTTGTAGAGCGGTAAGACGGAATCATTGGTCCATACCAAGGGTGTCAGGGCCTTGCATCATGACGTTTTTGCCTTTAACCTTTCAGAGTGATGGCGGATGGTCGCTGGGAGAGATCCTGGAGGAAAGTCCGGACACCATACGGCGGCATACCGTGTACAATACGCGGGAGGCAGGAATGAAAATTCCGGCCGACGGAAAGTGTCACAGAAAACAGACCACCTGCGCTCAATACTTCGCAAGAAATGTTGGCCGGAGGTAAGGGTGAAAAGGCGGGGTAAGAGCCCACCGCCCCGTGCGTGAGCACGGGGGCACGAAAAACCCTATGCGGTGCAAGACAGAACAGGGGAAGAGGCCGCCGGCTTCAATGATTGACCAATGGTCAGTCGGGACCCCGGGTAACGTCGCACCCGTCGCAAGACGGGCGGAAAACTCCGGTTCGCCGGAGAGTTCTGAGAGAAATGACCATCCAAGCTGGAGTAATCCAGCCTGACAGAATCCGGCTTACAGCCGTCACACTATGCGGGGGTGGTTCCGGGAGGGATCGCCCCCGCTCCTTTTTTATCAAATGCATTCTCTAAAACCTCTACATCCACTAAAAAAACAAAGGGTTATTTCCTACCTTCAATTGTTCATGCTACATCCAATCTCATGGTAAAGATCACTTCAGTTTATGATGGCGGCCTCAGATGCACAGCAACCCATACCCCATCGGGCATCCAACTTATCACGGATGCACCGATCGACAACCACGGCAAGGGAGAGAGCTTTTCACCAACCGATCTGGTAGCCACCGCAGTGGCCAACTGCATGATGACGGTCATGGGGATTGCCGCGGCGCGACACGGAATCAACCTTGCGGGAACCTCGGTCACCATTTCTAAGGTAATGAGTGGTGATCTGCCACGCCGGATCATTAGCCTGCGGTCCGAGATGTCGATTCCACTTCCCGCTGATCACCCGCAGCGTCCTCTCTTGGAGGGGTCAGCCAAAGCTTGCCCCGTAAAACAGAGTCTCTCACCTGACATTGATTCCACCGTTGATTTCAGGTGGGAGGGTTGAGTCTTGGCCCCTTGAATTATCTTTACTGAATCCAAAGAAAGCTCACTCCTGGATTCGAACGCTCCAGATCACGATCGCTCCGGAGTTCAGGAGCAGCACTTATCATCTCGAGGGACATGGGGTGAAAAATGGAAAATTCCTCGCCTGAGGCGTAGCCAAGGAGATCACCATCACGCTGATACTCGGCGAAGATTTTTCTTAGTCCGGTCCTTAAGATTCCTCCCCTGCCGCCGGAACCATAGCCGTGGATGATCTTGAGTACGCTGACGCCCTCTCCATGGCATCTCCTCACCTCAAGGAAGAGCCTTCTCTTCGCCTCCTCCAGAGTCGGCAACCCCTCCTTGATCGTGATCTCACGGAGCAGTGACATCCCTCACTTTGTCTTGAAGACTAGCTCACCACCAGAAACGTCGGCCTTGATCGTCTGGCCTTCATGAATCCTACCATCCAGAATCTCAAGGCTCAGCGGATCGAGGATCTTGTGCTGAATGACGCGCTTGAGAGGTCGAGCCCCATAGGCGGGGTCATAACCTTCCTTGGCGAGATATGCCCGGGCTTTGTCACTAAGCTCAAGGTTGAGCTTCTGTCCCTCAAGACGCCTCTGAAGTCTGGAGAGTTGGATATCCACGATTTTTCCGATCTCCTTATCGCTCAGGCGGTCGAAGATCACGATCTCATCGATTCTGTTGAGGAACTCGGGTCTGAAATGCCCTCGGAGTGCTTCAATCACCCGTTTATTCCGCTCCTCCACGGAAAGATCTTCCATGATGAACTGACTGCCTAAGTTGCTGGTCATAATGAGCACCGTGTTTTTAAAATCAATCGTCCTACCCTGTCCGTCAGTGATGCGACCATCATCAAGAACCTGTAGCAGCACGTTGAACACATCACCGTGCGCCTTTTCCACCTCGTCAAAAAGCACCACCGAGTAAGGTTTCCGACGGACGGCCTCGCTGAGTTGTCCCCCCTCCTCATAGCCTACGTATCCCGGAGGCGCCCCAATTAATCGAGCCACAGTGTGCTTCTCCATATACTCGGACATGTCGATCCTTATGATGGCGTTCTCATCATCAAAGAGAAATTCGGCTAGGGCTTTCGAAAGCTCCGTTTTTCCCACACCCGTTGGCCCCAGGAACATGAAGGATCCGATGGGACGATTCTCTTCCTGAAGGCCTGCACGGGCACGGCGAACCGCATTGGAGACGGCTTTGATAGCCTGTCCCTGTCCGATAACCCGCTCAATCAGCCGTTCCTCCATCCTGACCAACTTCTGACGCTCCCCCTCCTGGAGATTGGAAACAGGAATACCAGTCCAAACCGAGACAACCTTGGCGATATCCTCCTCGGTGACCTCTTCCTGAAGGAGAGATGATTGGCCGCTTTCTGCCAACTTCGAGTTGTGGGCTTCAAGTTTTGCCGTTAGGTCGGGAATGCTACCATACTGAATCTCGCTGGCTTTGGCGAAATCACCGTGGCGCTGCGCGATCAGAAGTTCGTTTTTCAGCTGTTCGATCTGCTCGTTTATTTTCTGGGATTTTCCGATTTCCTCTTTCTCCTTCTGCCAACGAGCCTTTAATCCTGCACCCGTCTCCTTGATGCCGGCCAGTTCCTTTTCCAGTTTCTCAAGTCGCTCTTTGCTGACTGAATCTTTTTCCTTCCGCAGAGCCTGACGCTCCATCTCAAGCATCATGATTTGCCTCTCCATCTGATCGATTTCGGTCGGCATCGATTCAATTTCTATTTTGAGACGCGAGGCTGCTTCATCGATCAGATCAACAGCCTTATCGGGAAGAAAACGATCGGAAATATATCGGTTTGAAAGGATAGCTGCAGCCACAAGGGCAGCATCCTGAATGCGGACTCCATGGTGGACTTCGTAGCGTTCTTTGAGTCCGCGCAAAATGGCGATCGTGTCCTCGACACTTGGTTCGTTGACCATCACAGGCTGAAAGCGCCGTTCCAAGGCAGCATCCTTCTCGATGTACTTTCGGTACTCATCCAGCGTGGTTGCGCCGATCGTCCGCAGTTCACCCCGCGCAAGCTGGGGCTTGAGAAGATTGGAAGCATCCATTGATCCTTCCGCGGCACCTGCTCCGACAATGGTATGAAGTTCATCGATGAAGAGAATGATTTCACCTTCGGATGAGGTTACTTCCTTGAGGAAGGCTTTGAGGCGATCCTCAAACTCTCCCCGAAACTTGGCTCCTGCGACCATGGATCCGATATCCATGGCAACAACCCTCTTGTTTTTGAGGGACTCGGGCACATCACCGCTAACGATACGTCGGGCTAATCCTTCCACGATTGCCGTTTTTCCAACACCCGGTTCCCCGATCAGAACGGGATTATTCTTGGTGCGGCGTGAGAGTACCTGCATCGTCCGCCTGATCTCCTCGTCACGGCCTATCACGGGGTCAATTTTTCCCTTCCGGGCGAGCTCGGTAATATCTCGACCGTATTTTTCAAGAGCCTGGTATTTACCCTCGGGGTTTTGATCAGTCACCCGCTGACTTCCTCGAACCTCGACAAGGGCCTTCATTAATCCTTGATGCGTCACGCCGTTCTCCTGAAGGAGTTTAGAAGAGGAATTTTTTTCCTGACTTAGGGCCAGCAGATAATGCTCCGCGGAGAGAAATTCGTCGCGCAGCTTTTTCATTTCCCGCTCCGCCCCTTCGATCGTAACGCGAAGTTCATTGCCAACAAAAGGCTGTGAACCCCCGTGTACTTTTGAAAGCCCTGCTACAAGCGATTCTAACTTAGTGATAAAGAGGGGGATGATAACCCCCATTTTCTCGAGAATTGGTCTTGTGAGCCCTTCGCTCTGCGCTAGCAGGGAGAGCATGAAGTGCTCATTGCCTAATTCCTGTTGCCCCAAACCAGAGGCGATACCGATCGCGCCATTAAAAGCTTCCTGCATCTTGGCCGTGAATTTATCGGGTCTCATGGGGTTTTTTATGGGTGAGGTGAATTTATTTGGGTGGAGCAACAAGTTTGATCCCGCGGCGAAGGAATGTCGGAACATCAAGATCTTCGCCTTCGAAAATCGTGGGCTCGCTCTTGTCAAAACGACCACGCTGGTAAGAGTTCAGTTCAAGCACCCCTTGTGTTTGGTTGGTGGCAGAGGTTGATTTGACAGCGGGAGTTGTCTGCTTGGCCTTGTTAGCAATTTCTCTTTTAGGACGCATTTGCGTCGAAGTCACCGGGGAATCTTTGAGCACGACTCCCGAAAAATTATTTTCCTGCTCTGAAACTTCTGATTCATCGGTCGTGACAATGATGAAAATCTCAAGTTCTGAAGTTGAAAACGAATTCGCATCGACCCCCACTTTTATTTGACATTTTTTTCCTGCAATTCGTTCGATTTCCTCCACGGCAACTTGCATTTCAGCGAATGAAAGATCTTTGGGGCCTTTTAATAACAGCAGAATCATCCCAGCCTCGCTAATCACGGGGAGGCCCTCTTTCTTTTTCATCAGAGGGGAACGAAGCGCACGCTCAAGGGCTTCATGAAGACGGTTACCCCCCTCTGACCGGCCATGTCCGAAATGCATCGGACTGGCTTTCCCCAATGCAAGGGCGAGATCACCGCGGGTGATCTTCATCGGACCGGTCGTGATTAGCATTCCCTGCACCGCTCTCACGGAAGAGTAAAGCAGGTCGTCTGAAAGTTGAAAAGCCGATCCCACCGAGGTTTGAGTGGGATCGGTTCCCGTAAGCCGATCGTTCTCGATGACCGCGACGGCATCACAGACACCCTGAAGTTTTTTTAAGGCAGAATTTGCCAGCTCCCTTTTCTGCTTTCCCTCAAATCCGAATGGGATGCCGACGCAGGCCAACGTGACCAATCCCATGGTCTTAGCACGAGCAGCCAGTAGCGGAATCATCAACGAAGCTGTGTCCCCTCCTAGTCCGGCACAGAATAGCACTGATGCGGATCCCTCAATGGCCTTTACAAAGTCATCCTCAATTGAAAGAAAGCCTTCCCTTACATCGCCGGGTGGCAGCGTCATCTTTTTCGTGACAATGGAGGCACCGAGGGATTCGGGATCATTATTTATAATTAGGGTGCCTGTCACACCTGGGTTTTCAATGTTCAGGCGATCCAGAATTCCGACTCCGGCGTTACCAACACCAATCAACATGCGCTGGCGAAGCTGACTTGTCATCGGGACCTCCTGCGGAAAATACCCCCGATTCCCTTTGTTAATTTCTCAAAAACGCTCTCTTCTGGAATATTTTCGCTAACGGCCATCGCGTACTTTGTCAGTCCTATTGCGGTGGAGAACTGGGGGTTTTCAAAGGTCTGTGTGGCACCGCCAACTTCCTTCGCTCTGGTCAGGTGGGCTGGAAGTTCAAAAACATCCTCCGCTACCGTAGCAATGCCCCGTAGACGTGAACTACCCCCCGTAATCATCACTCCTGCACGCAGCATTCCGATCATTCCCTCATGCGATCCCTCGATGTCTTTTCTGACAAGTTCAAAGATTTCATGCACACGCTGATGAATGATGATTTGTAGAGAAGTCTTGCTGATATCGCATCCAAGGAAGCCAAGATCATTTTTAAGTGTAATCGTGCCTAGGTCGGCACCTCCGGGATCGATTGCTGAACCCTCTTGGATTTTCAACAGTTCAGAGCGTTGCATGGGCAACCTCAGTCCGATGGAAATATCATTCGTGATGTGATCCCCTCCAAGGGGAAGAACTCCGGAATGTCGGACCGATCCGTTGTAATAGACAAGAAAATCAGTCGTCCCCCCACCGATATCAATCACAAGAGCGCCTAGATCCTTCTGATGCTGCGTCACTGCTACCTGGGAGCTGGCGAGAGAACTCAAAACCACATCCTCAATGCCAAGTTTCAGCGATTCGATGCACCGGAGAGTGTTGTGAATTCTTGTCTTGATCCCATGTACAATATGAAAATCAGCTTCCAAGGTCTGGCACTCCATGCTGATGGGATCAATGACATCCCTTCTGCCATCCACATGGTACCCTTGAAGGATCGTGTGAAGAAAAATGTTCTGCGCAGGCAGGGAGACTTCTTTGGCATTGGTTTCAACGGTCTTCAGATCTTCCTCGATGATGACATCGCGTTCTTCGGGGAGCATGAATGCACCACGGTTATTGAAGCTTTTCAGATGGGATCCGGAAATCGCCACCCACACGTTGCGTATCTCTACGTTCGTCTTCTCCTCGGCATCTATAAGGGCCTCGTGAATGCATTCGCTGACCGTTGTGAGATCCACGATCTCTCCTTTGCGAACACCACGGGAGGGTGTTTCACCAACACCCAGGATGCTAATTGTGCCGTCAGACCTTCCTTCCGAGACAATAACGCAGATTTTCGTCGTTCCAATTTCAAGACCTACAAAGATTTGATCTGAAGGCATGGAAGTAGTTTTTTACTTTTGAGTTCCCTTTTTCCCAGAATTTAACGGCATAATCTTAGCGCTCGTCTTCTCAGGTGTGAGTACAAAGGTCACGGGAGTGTTCCGCGCGATCATCAGATTGGCAGTTTCTAGGTGCCTCCCTGTTTCCTGACAGTGCTCCAGTAATTTTCTCAAACGTTCAATCTGCGAAGGGATGTCCTTTCTTCCAAAGGTGAATCTCGCATTTGAAGCATCGGTAACCACGACGGAGTAGGGTTTGGAAGCATCTATCGTGCGGATCTTGAATGTATCCTCTGGAATTTCAGAGAGAGCTTTCTGAAGGTGCAGAGCAAAATGAACACGTTCATTCTCCATGCGCTTGCCGGATACCGTATCGGACATATCAATTCCCTGGAGCGTCGGAAGGTTCAAAAACTCGGGATTCAATCTTGTGGGTACGAACAAATATCCGTTTTCATCGCAGAGGAAACTCTTCCCGGGAATATAAGTGTCACCCTCGGCGTCCTCATTGTTTACTAGAATTAGGAAGACCGGATGGCGGCGCTCTAAGTCAACCTTGATGGTATCAGGAAGAATGCGTTCAAGGTTCACAGAGAGAACCTCCGGATGAGCAGTCAGTTTCTTATTGGCCTGATCCAGATCGAGGAGAAAGAGATTTTGACCGTTGGTGAATCCTGTTGCCTGCACAAACTCCTCCATGTTCATGATGCCGTCAAAGTGAGCTTCAATGTGCTTGAGCGAGTATTCGCTGTTTTTAAAAAAGAATTTTTGAGCGGCTAACCTTCCAGCTCCGGCCAAAAGACACAAAATGATCACAGTTGAAAAAACCTTCCAGAGCAGATTCCCTGCCTTCTGGCGTCTTTGTCGTTTAAGACTAGCCGTGCGGACATTGAGCTCCATGAGGTGCTGCCGTCCCGGGGATCTCCCCACTTTTCTGCGATTCAATCCGGAACGTTTTGTGTTCATACGGGTTTGGCAAGCGATAGTGCAGCTATTCTGCAGCAAAGTGAGATAAAATCCAGTCCGACGAAGGCCGCAGCCTTAGGAAGAAGGCTCGTCTCCGTCATTCCGGGAATCGTATTGATTTCAAGGACCGTGGGGCCCGATTCTGCGAGGAGAACATCAACGCGACAATAGACCTTCAATCCCAGCGCTCTGGTAGCAGCTAGAGCGACCTCTTGCACGCAAGATGTCTCGGAAGTCGTCAAGGGAGCGGGCACCAGATACTGAGTCGCTCCTTTGGTGTACTTGTTGGTGTAATCATAAAAACCTTCATGGGGTTTTATTTCAACAACCGGTAACGCTTCGGTCCCTAAAATACCGACCGTTAGTTCTCTCCCGGACACGAGTTCTTCCACAAGAATCTCCTCTCCATAAAGGAAGCAATCAGACATTGCTGGAGCAATTTTTTCACCGCTGTGAATCAAGTGCACCCCAACACTCGATCCCTGCTTTGGAGCTTTGATGACAATCGGTAAGGACAAGGAGGGCATTTCTCCCTTTCTTAAGATTTCCCAACGGGGTGTTGGAACTCCGTACTTTTCGAGTGCTTTTTTTGTAAGGATTTTGTCGAAAGCCAGACGGCTTTCTGCCGCCCCCTCGCCCGTGTAGGCAATGCCCATAACGTCCAGAATCTGCTGCAAAGCCCCGTCTTCCCCGAATGTTCCGTGAATGAGATTAAATACTAATTCCGTCCCTTCCGGGATCAAAACATCGCAATTTTCCACCTTGATCTCCCTCACCCTAGCCCCGGAAGAACGCAGCGCTGCCGATACTGCCGCACCCGAACGCATGGATACCTCGGCCTCGGCTCCCGGCCCACCCATCAGGACTGTCAGATTGCGGTCACACGGATCATATGGCGAGAGTTTGCTCATTTCAGGGGCATCTTATTCTGTTTGATCCAATCCAATGATACTGACTTCTGTTTCCAAAAGAACCCCCCTCTTTTCAAGGGCCGCATCCCTTACCTGTTGGATGAGTCCGAGAATCTCGGAGGCTGTTGCATTGCCATCGTTAACAATGAAATTGGCATGGATATCGGAGACACGAGCTCCTCCAAGGGAGTGATTTTTCAGTCCAAGTTCGTCTATGAGTCGACCGGCCGAGATACCTGAGGGATTTTTGAACACGCAACCGGAACTTGCCGCTACAGGCTGGCTTTCTTTGCGATGCCTGAGTGAGGTGGCAAGAAGGTCGTCTATTGTCTCAGTGCTTGCTGGCACCCCGATCAAGGTTGCTGAGAGTGCAAAGTGATCCTTAAGCAGAGGAATGTCACGATATCGGACTTCCATCTCGGCCGGAGTACGTGAAATGATATTTCCGTCGCTGTCGGAGAAACGAATGCTCTCCACTTGTTCAAAAGTCTGGACTCCCATTGCCCCGGCATTCATACGGAGGGCACCACCAAGATTTCCGGGAATCCCATCCATCCATTCGAATCCGGTCAGACCGGCATTGCGCGCTGTGGCGGCCAGTTGCTTCAGTTTCACACCAACACCAACTGTGATTTTATTTCCTAGGACGCGGCATTCGGAAAAACAACCACGGGCCAAATGAGCCACAACCCCGGGAAATCCTCCATCTCTCACGATCAGGTTGGATCCCCTGCCCATGACCATGAAGGGAATATTTTCATCATGGCAGAAACGAACCAGCTCGGAAAATCCCTCCTCGGTCTCCGGTTCAACCCAGAACCGGGCAGGCCCCCCCACCCTCATGGTGGTGTGCTTTGAAAGCGGTTCGGAAAAACGCAGGGAGCCTGATCCGACAACTTCCCGTAGTCGTGCTCCCAACTGTAGTTCTTCAGCCAAGTAGGAGGCCGCTTCATGAATATTCCCCGCTCCAAGAGTAAGAAGTAAATCTCCCTCTTTCAGACAGGCCGCAACCGCATTGGCACCCTTCTTTAAGGAACCAACAGTGGCGATTGAAGGATGTCCATCCGCTTTCGCAGCCATGACGATCGACCCGGCATCAGCCCCCTCAATCGGGTTCTCTCCCGCTGAATAAACGGGCGTGACAAACACAACGTCCGCATCCCGGAAGGCCTTTCCGAATTGCTCCCGTAAGGCTGCGGTCCGAGTGAATCGGTGCGGCTGAAATAGAACAACCAATCTACCTTTTCCAGTGAGGCCTTTGCGGGCTGTGGCAAGCGTGGCCTGGATTTCTGTCGGGTGATGTCCATAGTCATCAAAAATCCTGTTTGAAGGATCGTGATACTTCAGTTCAAACCGACGTTTTGCTCCACGAAAAGATTCAAGAGCTGTTGCAATTGTCTCAAATTGAATTCCGAGATCACAAGCCAGAGCGATGACGAGCATTGCATTGCTGGCGTTATGAGCTCCCGAAATACCCAACAGAACGCTGCCGAGTAACTCCTCTCCTTTAAAAACAGCGAAGCGGGTCACAAATCCGTTCTCCTCTAGCCCCTCGATCCTGTAACGGCATTGCTTACTGGTTCCCACAGGAATAGAGCGCTCGTGAGAAGAACAGACCCGGGAGGCTCCCTCGTCATCAGCCCAATAATAAACATTTCCGGAGGTCTGGCTGAGAAGTTGACCAAAGACCCTGTTAATCGCCTCAATATCTTCGTAATGATCGAGGTGTTCCGGTTCAATATTGAGCAGAAGCGCATGACTTGGATGGTAATGCACCAACGTTCCGTCGCTTTCATCCCCCTCCGCCACAAAATATTTACCTTCGGAAACCCATCTCGCATTCGTACCCAGAATTGGAATTTCGGCTCCCACATAATGGGACGGTTTCAATCCCCCTGCTCGTAGAACGTGAGCGGCCATAGCTGATGTGGTTGTTTTCCCATGCATCCCACAGACAACGATCCCTTCTTTTCCGGACATCACTGCAGCAAGAATCTCGGCGCGTCGGGCTAACTTTTTACCAAGAGATAATGCTGTATCCAGGGCAGGATTTCCGGGATGGATCGCGGAGGAATAAATCACCAATTCTGCTAGCTCGACAAGCTTGGTACCGTGCGGAGTTTCAAATTCCAGTCCTTTGCGCCTCAGACGATCAATCTCAAGCGTTTCGACCTTGTCGGATCCCGTGACATGATGACCAAGGGCCAACAAGAGTGCCGCAATACCGCTCATTCCAGAACCTGCAACCCCGATAAGATGGATACGCCGGGGTTCATGCCCAAGCAAAAAAGAAGCCAGAGCCTCAGGTTCAGTAACGGCAGCATGCGAACCCGTAACAAGGCTCATCTTCCTGCCTCCTCAAGGACATCGGCAACGCGCTCCGCAGCTCCACGAGGCAATATTCCTTGCGCTGCCTCGGCCATTCGTGACCTTCGTCTCTCGTCGTTGAGAAGATTTCTAATTAGAAGGGCGACAGCCTCCGGTTCTGTCGACTTCTCCTCAAGTATCTCCGCAGCATGGCAATTACGGAAGGCTTCCGCATTCCGGTGCTGGTGCTGATCGGCTGCGAATGGGAAGGGAATAAGGATGGATGGCAGGCCAAATTGAGAAATCTCGCTCAAACTTGCGGCTCCGGCTCTGGAGACAACAAGATCCGCGGCAGAATAGACTTCGGCCATCCGGTGATGAAAAGGTGAAACGTGGGCCCTGATACCCTCCCGCTGATAATTGATGGCAGCAAGGTTGTCATCCCTGTCGCCCGTAAGATGAATGATCTGGATCGGTTCTCCCTTCAAAAATACTGCTGCTCGGAAAAGCAGTTGATTAATCCCTGCAGCTCCCTGACTGCCTCCCATCACCAGCAGTGTGGGAAGATTTGGATCCAAGCCAAATGCGGTACGGGCTTCGTATTTCGATAGGGGGATACCCAAGTCTTTACGAACGGGCGTTCCAGTAATAATGCACTCCCTGCCTTGAAAGGATGCCTCGCAGTCTTGCAACCCCAAGAGGACCTTGTTCGTCCATCGGGCGGCAAGCTTGTTGGCCCTACCAGGGATTGCATTGGACTCGTGAAGGAAACAGGGAATCTTTCTCAGGTGAGCTGCAAGCAGTGGTGCTGCCGATGTGAACCCACCCATACCAAGGACAGCAGAGGGAAGATAACGTGAGTAAAGATGACTGCAGGTGGAAAAACTTTCCCAACTTCTCTTGATGAATCTTGCGAATGCCGGGGAGAGAATCGAGGGCATTCCTATGGACGGAAGTTTTTCACGTCTGAATTCGGGATGATCCCTTAGTGCGGTTGCATCAATCTCCTTTTCGGATACGAGCAGCATCACTCCATGACCGCGTCCGTGAAGCGTCTCCGCAACGGCCAGACCGGGGAAAAGATGTCCTCCAGTTCCGCCGCAAGCGATAATGAATTGTTTGGGAACACCCATTCTCAAAAGATTAGATTCTCGGAACTGAACGCGCAGCCAGCACGATGTGGCGCTCTGGGAGAGGGGCGATCGGTATTCCTATGCGGTGAATATTGACGAGGATTCCTACCATGAAAAGACATACGGCAAGGTTGCTGCCGCCGTAACTGATAAACGGCAAAGGCATTCCCTTGTTCGGAAGCAGTGAAGTGGTCATCCCTATATTGACCGCTGCCTGAAGCGAGATCAATAGGATGATTCCCAGGGCAAGTAGTTTTCCAAAACGATCCTTTGCATTCGCGGCAATAAGGCCGGCGCAAAGGATGATAAGAATGAATCCGAGAACGACAAGCCAGGTGAAGAGAAGTCCTAGTTCCTCGCCGATCATGGGAAAGATGAAGTCTGTGTGGGCGTACGGTAGATAAAGCAGTTTTTGGCGACCATTCCCCAGACCAAGTCCCTCGAATCCTCCGGAACCAAAGGCGATGAGGGCCTGCCACTGTTGAAGCCCCTTGCCCAATCTGTCCGCCTCCGGATGCAAGAAACTCATCATGCGGGCGGCGCGCTCTGGGATAAACATGGCTACTGAAAGCAAACCTGCCAATCCGGTACCGAAAAAACCTGCAATCAAGATCCAATTAGCGCCCCCTATAAAGCACATGAAAAGGGTTGTGGCACCGATGAGTGCGGCAGTGCCAAGATCGACCTCTTTTGCGATCAGTCCTATCAGAATGGCAACGATTCCAAAGGGGATCAAAAATCCCTGAAGAAATTTACGGGGATCCGTCTCCTGGCGGGAAAACCACCAAGCGACAAAAAATACTGCCGCAATCTTTGCAAGTTCACTTGGCTGGAACGGCATGAACAATAGTTTAACCCAGCGGTGGGAGCCGTTGATCTTCATTCCGATATGAGGAACGAAGCACAGAACCAAAAGCACGGCGGAGACCCCGAACCAGATTTTCCATGTGCGTTGCCACAAATGATAATCGGTCAGGGCTCCAAGAATGCACACTCCAATTCCTATGATCAGCCAGAAGACATCCTTTTTGATAAAATAGTACATGTCGCCATGTGCCTCTTGGGCGTAGGCGCTGGTACTGAAGAGCATCACCAACCCGAGCGCAACTAATCCCACCACTGAGATCAGTAGAAGGTAGATGCTACAACGTTGCATAGGGTTTTCCCGTGTGAATTTTTATTTCCCTCCCTTCTTAGAGGAAGGGGGTATTTTCAGCTTCTGACCGATTTGGATTTTCTTTGGATCAGTGATACCGTTGGCTTTAACAAGCTCATCCGGGGTAATTCTGAATTTTTTGGCTATCTTGTAAGGACTATCCCCCTTTACAACGATATATTCTTTATCAAAGCTTTTTGTATCGGCAGCCTCAGCTTTAGCTACCGGTGAGCCCCCCTCAAGCTGAGCCGCAGGGACCTGATTCACGGACTGACTGACAGCAGGCTCAACTGATTCGACAATTTTCCCGGGCAACTTGAGTGATTGCCCCACTCTTAATACAGAGCTTTCAGTAAGCCCGTTTGCCTTCTCTAGGTCGGGAATAGTTACTCCCAGTGAGGCGGCGATTCGCGTCATCGTATCGCCCGACTTTACCGTATAGGGTTTTGTTGTATTCGTTAAAGGTGTAGAAACCTGCACTGCGTAATTAGTGGTTTTAGTTTCTTCACTATTCCCAGCAATACTTCCCGAAACAGAATTCTGGCTTTCACTAACAACAGGCGTGGCGGCGTGTAAATTTCCGGTAACAACACAAATTCCGGTGAGTCGCTGCATAGCAGACCTCGCATTAGCAATCAATCCACGAGGCTTAGTTGCTTCCTGATTCATGTTTGCCTTGGGAGCCTCCAATGTTTTTGCAACAATGGGCGTCTGTTTAAGCCGAGGAGGCTCGTTATCTGAATTTCCCCGCTTTGGTTCATTCTGACTTTTTTCCGGTGAGGAGGTGTCTCCATTAACTCCCGTCTTGGAGACCTTCACTGGTGAGCTTTTCCCAGCTTTCATCGAATTGAATGCATAGAGGCCACCGACCGCGATGACGTGCAATAAAAGGACAACCATGAAAGCGTGGGATAGCTTCATGTTGGGCTCTGGGCCGTACTCCTCGTAGTCGGCTTCGTGTTGATTCATGACAGCGGCTCGCGCGCGTAGGCGTCGTGTGCGTTTTGGGATTTTCGGCATCATGTGTTTTGGTGTCTTGTTGGTGATGTAGCTGATTATTGGTGTGTTAAAATACTAGTACTCACTCAATTCGGGAGTTGATGATAATCGGTTGACCAGTGCCCTGAATGCTTCACCGCGTTCGATATAATCGCGGAACATATCAAACGAAGAAGTTCCCGGTGAGAGCAGCACCGAACTACCTGAATCCGGATCGGCGATCCGCGAAGCAAGGAGAACAGCTTCCTCCATCGAATCGACGGTAGCGGATGGAACGGATGCCCACTCCTCGGAAATACGGTCCCGGATCTCACCGATCAAAATGGCAAAAGTTACACGCTCTTGAACTAGCGGAGCGATCGGCGCAAACCCAAATCCCTTGTCCTTGCCACCAGCAATAAGGATGAGTGGTCCCTGAACAGATCGAATTGCCTGCTCCATGGCATCCAGGTTTGTTGCCTTTGAATCATTGATCCAGCGCACACCACGGTGTTCAGCGATAAGCTCGCATCGGTGAGCCGGTGTCTTGTAATTCCTAAGAACGCCAGTCAAGGTTGGGATTGTTGGTGTGATGCCCATGGCTCCTGCAAAGGCTGCCATCACATTGGCCGCATTGTGAGCACCTTTCATATTTGTCTCTTTCAGGTCGAGGATCATTATCCCCTTGTACAGGATCTCGGTGCCACGGAGCGTCAGGTCTGCGGAGCTCTCCTTTGTACTAAACGAGATCCTGCTGGCTTTTACCGAAGAAAATTCTTGTCCATGGGGTAGCACTGCGACGTCATCATGATGCTGGTTCTCAAAAATTCTCAGTTTTGCATCACGGTACTCCTTTAATGAGGGGTAACGGTCGAGGTGGTTTGGACTCAAATTCAACCAGACTGCAACCTTGGGTCGGAATGTCCGAATCGTCTCCAGTTGGAAGGAACTCGTCTCGACAACCAAAGCGTCCCATACGTCACCCTTCAACAAGAGTTCTGACATAGGAGTGCCGATGTTTCCGCACGAGGATACATTGAGTCCTGCGCTCTCGAGTATCAGTGTGGTCAGTTCGGTCGTCGTAGTTTTCCCGTTACTACCAGTGATGGCAACAATAGGACAACTGCAAAGCGTGTAAGCCAACTCGAGTTCACCGATCAGAGGTATTCCCTTTGCTTTAATGTTTAGTACAAGTGCTGATTCTTCCTCTATTCCCGGGCTAATGATTGCCAACTCGTAACAGGCGGAGTCCTTCTCTGCATCTGGGCCTATCATCACATGAATGCCCTCCCTGCGAAGCGTCTCAGCTCGTTCTAAAAGATGGGGGCTATTCGAGCTATCATACACTGTCACAACCGCTCCACATTTCATGAGGAGTCGAGCAGCGGCCATGCCGCTTCTTCCAAGTCCAAGCACACAGACTTTTTTTCCAAAATAGAAGCTGTTGCTTACGATGGGTGCCATTTTTAACGCAGTTTGAGTGTGGCAAGACCTATAAATCCCAAAATAATTCCCATGATCCAGAAGCGGACCGTCACAGTACTCTCTTTCCAACCTGACAATTCAAAGTGGTGATGAAGCGGTGACATTTTGAAAATCCTTTTTCCAGTTAGCTTGAAGCTAGCAACCTGAAGGATGACTGATAATGCCTCGGCGACAAAAACGCCTCCTACCACCGCTAGGAGAAGCTCCTGTTTGCAACAGATGGCCAATATTCCGAGAAGGCCTCCGATGGCTAACGAACCGGTGTCTCCCATAAAAACTTTCGCGGGATGGCAATTCCACCAGAGAAATCCAAGTGATGCCCCTGCCAAGGCGAGACTCACCACAGCGAGTTCCCCTGAAAAATAGTAGTAGGGTATCTGCAAGTAGGTAGCAGCTTTGTAATTTCCGGCAAGATATGTAAAAACACCGAAGCAGATCCCTGTCATCACGGTGCATCCGGCTGCCAACCCGTCGAGCCCATCCGTTAAGTTCACGGCATTAGAAGAACCAACGATAATCAGAAGGTAGAAAAGATATGTCCAGAGCCCAAGATTGAGAACTGGTCCCTTCATAAAGGGGAGATAAAGTTCCTGAGCCTGCTTGGTGAGTGAGGGAGTCAGAAGAAAATAAGCGGTGATGCCTGCAGCAAGAAGGCATTGAACAAGAAACTTCAATCGACTGCTGATGCCTATGGAGTTTTTTTTTCTTATTTTCAGCCAGTCGTCATAAAACCCCAATCCACCCAAGACTACCATCGTGACAAGCGCCAGCCAGACGAAGGGATTGTCTGGACGTGCCCACAAAAATACGGAAACAAGCACGGCTCCTATCAAGAGGATGCCACCCATGGTCGGAGTTCCTTTCTTACTACCGTGCAGCTCATTCAGTCGATGAACCTCTTCAGCACTTCGTATCGGTTGTCCCAATTTGAGACTTACAAGCCCTCTGATCACCATCTCCCCAAAAAAAACACAGACCAAAAACGCTGTGAGTCCGGCACCGAGCGCCCTGAAGGATATATATTGGAAGACATTCAACACCCTCGCTCCTCGAAACCAACCAAGGCAGTCCACAAAATGTGTGAGATAATAAAGCATTAGGAAAAATGTTGGATGACTTCTTCGAGCCGGGCACTCCGGCTTCCCTTAAACAGAATCACATCCCCGGAGACAGCAAGAGACGAGACCAGGCGGGCTGCATCTTTATTATCACTGACGATGTGGACATCGCTGAATCCTTTTTCGACGGCTGATTTTGCCATGCTAGAAGCCTCTTCACCGATGCAAACAAGGATATCGCACATTGATACAGCTGACCTGCCCACCCGTGTGTATCCCTCAGCGGCATGTTCACCTAGTTCACCCATCCTACCCAAAACCGCGATTTTACGTCCCGAATACGGCAGCGATCGTAAAGTTTCAAGCGCGGCAACCATCGAATCGGGGTTTGCATTGTAAGTATCGTCTAACAGGCAAACATTCCTCCTCATCTGCCTGCTGAGCCTTCCCTGAGAAGGCTTGATCTCTCCGAGCGCCAGAGCGCAGTCATCAAGAGATACATCGCATAGAAGGCCGGTTGCCACTGCAAGGAGGGCATTCCTTACCATATGTTTTCCGGGCACTGGGAGATAAGCCTCGCAACGGCCAAATTCCCCGCTGATATCAAAACGACTCCCATTGCCTTCACTGACTAGGTTCTCTGCACGAAGATCCCCCACCTCAATCCCCACTTCAAGGATCCTGGCAGCTGTTCGCGACCGCAACTCGGACCTGAAATCATCCTCGAAAGGGATGATGCCAACTCCAGATGCTGGTAATTTTTCAAGCAGATCTCCCTTCTCCCGAGCAATCTCTTTGCGGCTCCCAAGATGCTCGATATGTGCTGTTCCAATACCCGTGATGATGGCGATTTGTGGTTGCGCCAATCCGGCCAAAGGAGAGATTTCCCCAGGGTGGTTCATCCCTATTTCCCACACGGCCGCCTCGTCATCGCGCACTGCCGCGAGAACTGATAGAGGGAGTCCTATGTGATTATTAAGGTTTCCCACCGTTGCCGTAACTCTTAATTTTTTTCTTAGAACGGCTGCCGTGAAATCTTTCGTTGAGGTCTTGCCACTGCTCCCCGTTATGACGACCGACTTTAAGGCTAATTGAGACCGCCATGCAGAAGCCATTAATGTCAGCCCGCTTAACGAATCGGATATTGAAAGGACTCCGAATTCTTTCGGTAGAGCTACCGGAACTTCTACATCGCAGAGGGCTCCAACCGCACCCTTTGATGCCGCTTCTACAAGATAGCAATTGCCGTCATGACGTTCCCCCTTGAGGGCCACATAAAGATCGCCTGGAAGCAGGCTCCTTGTATCAGTGCTGATTCTAAGTGCAGTCGCCGCAGGGTCACCCGCCAATTGGATCGCACCACTCATTTCAGCTAGTTGAGAGAGAGGCAGAGGATTCATTTGCTGGTTCCCGCAAGTGGTTTTGTCGCCATAGCACTGGCGGCAATCGCGACATCACTGAAAGGTTGGCGCCCTAACGCCGTTTCTTGAAATTTCTCATGCCCCTTTCCAGCAATAAGAACAATATCCCGGGGGCCGGCAAGTTCCACCGCACGCTTAATGGCACTCTCCCTATCGACAAAAGTCTCATGGGAGCTTCCGCTGAACCCTTTCTCCACTTCACGCAGAATATTCATTGGATCCTCATGACGCGGGTTGTCTGAAGTCACGATCACCTTGTCTGAAAGTCCCTCGGCTATCGCTGCCATCAGAGGACGCTTTGAGCGATCCCGATCCCCCCCACATCCGAAAACAGTCACTACCCTTGCCGGTTCAAGTTGGCGAATGGTCTTAAGGACATTTTCCAGCGCATCGGGTGTGTGCGCATAATCCACATAAACTTGGAAGTTTCTCCTACCTGGAACGCTTTCCAGGCGTCCTGGCACCTGGGGTATCGTTGCTGCAGCCGCCACAATCCTCCGAAGTTCCAGTCCCATTGAGGAACAGGCGGCAATAGCGGCAAGGGTATTATAAATATTGAACAGACCGATCAATGGTGTTCTTACCAAATAACTCCTTCCCTTGGCGTCGAGACAGAAAGTACTGCCCTCGGCGGTGTATTTGATATTGCTTGCACGAAAATGACAGTTGCTCCCCTGGCCATAGGTGAATACAGGTACGCGAGCCAGACGATCGATCAAACGGTGACCGTACCGGTCATCCGCATTAATAATCGCTCTTCCTTTCTTTTCTTTTTGCTCTCCTAGCCGTGTAAACAGTGAGACTTTAGCCTCAAAGTACTCTTCCATAGAATGATGAAAATCGAGATGATCCAAAGTCAGGTTTGTAAAAACCGCCACATCGAATTCAAGATTCCGGACGCGATTCTGAACCAACGCATGGCTTGAAACCTCCATGGCTGCGGCACGAAACCCACCATCCCTCATTTGAGCAAGCAAACCGTGGAGCTCGAGTGATTCCGGAGTTGTGCGAGGCGCATCCTTGACGATTCCAGGAAGGATGTATTCCAAAGTTCCGATTAACCCAGAGGGTCTTCCAACGGTATTACACAGATGACGAATGATCCAGGACGTCGTTGTCTTTCCGTTGGTGCCCGTCACACCTGCCATAGAAAGCGAAAGCGAAGGGTTGCCATAAAATACAGAGGCGATATCGGCTATTGTTTCACGGACTGAGGAAACCCGGATCAGCGGAATGATCAATTCAGACAACTCCATTTCTGAAACCACGGCACAGGCCCCACGTAATGCTGCTTCCTTTGCATGTTTCGTGGCATCTTCGACATTTTTTGCGAGAGATACAAAGAGATCACCCGTTTCCGTTGTTCGGGAATCACTACTTATTTCTGTTACGAATCCTGCAGGCCTTCCCGTGATCGAAATGATTCTCGTCTTGACAATGAGCTCCTCAATTTTCCAAGGACTTGATGGAGGCAATTCCCTCATGCTTATTATCGAAGGCTGGCGGATTTACTTCCAGAATTTGCCGACTGCATCAAAGCACTTCCAGCTTCGGGCTCCAAATCAAGGTGTCGTACTGCCTGCCCCGCAATCTGTGAAAAAACAGGGCCCGCAACAGCACCTCCATAGTTCATGGATTCGCTAAGAGGTGCATCGTCGACGATGACTAGTCCCATTAGGCGTGGGCTCTCCACTGGCAAATACCCGGCAAAAGAAACGATGTAGCGGTTCTCAAAATAGCCTCCATGGGGGCTTATTTTTTGTGCCGTCCCCGTTTTGCCAGCTGCCGTAAATCCGTTGACACGTGCCAGTGCTGCAGTGCCCTGATCGCTGAGGACTGTCACAAGTGCCTGGGAGATGAATGAGGATGTCTTTTTTGAAATCACTTCCCTGATCGTCTCAGGAGCCTCCATTTTATCACCCTCACCTTTGTTCATGACAAGGCGCGGCTTCATAAGACTCCCACCGTTGGCTATGGTCGACATCGCCATGACCATCTGGATGGGGGTTACACAAACAGACTGGCCGAAAGCCATCCGCGATTTTGTCAATTTGTCCCATCGGTTGGGTGGATTTACCAATCCTGAGATTTCGCCTGGAAGGGGAAGTCCCGTCTTCTGACCAAAGCCAAATCTTCTGACGTAGTCGTAATATTTGTCATCGCTCATCCGAAGGGCGATTTTGGCAGCTCCCACATTGGAGGATTTCATCAGAATTTCTGGAATGGTAAGGTCGCCGCTTCCGTGATGGTCCTTGATGGTTTTTCCACAGAAGGAAAACCTACCGTTTTCACAAAAAATACGGGTGTTTTGATTTACGATTCCCTCATTGAATGCAGCTGATGTCACCACAATCTTGAAGGTTGATCCAGGCTCGTACATGTCACTGATGGCCCTATTTCTAAGCTTTTCCGGCGTTGCATCACCAAAGTGATTGGGGTCGTAGTTGGGACGACTTGCCATCGCCAAAATCTCTCCTGTAATGGGATCGGCCAAGATGGCTGTAGCAGCCACAGGGTGGAGTTTCTTATAAGTTGCATCGACTTCTTTTTCGGCTATTGCCTGAAGCCCCATGTCGATTGTCAGTCGTATGTCAGTACCATTTTCGGGCAACTGTTCCTGCCCGCGATAAACGACTATTTCACGCCCCTTACGATCATGCTCAATCCACCTGAATCCATCCTGTCCAGTCAGTTCATGATTGAACATCTTCTCGATCCCGTCTGCTCCGTGACCCGAGTGATCCACATAGCCCAGCACATGGCAGAGCATGTCGCAATTCGGATAGCTCCTTACGGACCCCTCTTCAAGGTAAAGTCCGTGGAGATTGGCACGATCCAAGGCTCTGATCATGTCATGAGCTTTGTCGTCGTTCATCACCTTTCGGATCACTACATACTTACTTTTGGTCGAGAGTTTCTGGGTGAGTTCCTTCACAGGGATTTCAAGAAAAGGTGCTGACACACTTGCGACCGCCGTAGGATCATGGATATGCGAACCATCGGCATAAACCAATTGAACCGGAATATTCACAGCAAGTTCCTCGCCGTTCCTATCGAGAATACGTCCACGACGAGCAGGGATTACTTTTCTTCTGTCATTTTTCTCTGCTGCTATTCCTGAATAATAATCGTGTTTAAGCACCTGCAGGTAAATCAACCGCCAGGCAAATAACGTAAAAATCAAAGCCAGTAAACCGCAGACAATGCCTATCCTGCTTCTGATTCCTCTCACCTGTTCATGGTACGCGGGGACGCTTCAGTATCGAACCGGCTATCCGGATCGTGGGAAGCGGTGCGCAAAACCCCATCAGGTTCCGCCGGTTGAGCCGGTGTGATTCGGGCGATTGCTGTATCTCTGATGCCCTCAAGTTTCAGATAACCTTCCTCCAGTCGTCGCTGAAGCGCACCACGCGAAGTCATACCGGTAATTTTAGCATCAAGTGATGCATTTAAAGCTTCCGCCTCTCTGAGTTCGCTTTCAATCCCCCGAGTTTGATCACCGATCGAATGTTGCTGATTTTTGAGATAAACGAAAAACAGTCCTGCCAATCCAATCATGAAAACGAGTACAAGCCATCTCGCCAGAAAGTTAACCTCTATGGTGTTGCTTGGTCGCCGGCGGTTCTGATTCATGCTGCCCCCTTTTTTTGTGGTGTCAACAGGCGCTCGACGACACGCAAGCGTGCGCTTCGTGAGCGGGGGTTCCGTTCAAGCTCAACCGGTGAAGCAGTGATCGATCTAGGAGTAAGGGTATCGAACAACAGATCTGGGTTCGGTCGGGCTGACGGCCATGTCGGATCATCAATTTCAACAAGGGAGTGCCTCCGGAAAAAATGCTTCACAATCCTATCCTCAAGCGAATGAAACGTGATGACGGCCATTCTGCCACCCGGCGCCAGAAGGTTCCCAAAGGAAGGAAGAGCTCGCTCAAGGGATCCGATCTCATCGTTCACGGCGATCCTAAGAGCTTGGAAAACTCGTGTTGCCGGATGCCTTGGCCCCGATCTTCCCGCTGCTATGAGTTCTGCAAGCTGCCTGGTGGAACTGATGGCCCCGTGTTGACGTGCGCGGACAATACGTGCTGCAAACTGTATGGCCCTTGGCTCATCACCATATTCACGGAATATCCGTGCTAGTTCGGAAGCCTCCAAGGTATTCACTATATCGGCTGCCGTCAGCCCACTCTTGGCCATTCGCATGTCCAAGGGGCCTTGACTTTGGAATGAGAATCCTCTCTCCGCTGTATCAAGCTGGTGCGAGGAGACTCCTAGATCGAGCAGGATCCCATCAAGTTTCTCTATTCCAAGAGTGGCCAGAATCCGCGGAGCCTCAGCAAAGTTTCCTTCAACGGCAGTGAAGAGATCTCCATAGGAGGTGAGCTTCTTCCGACTATAGTGGAGGGCATCAGGATCGCGATCAAAACCAACAACTCTCGCCCCACCATGCAGTAGTAGTGAACTGTGCCCTCCTCCACCAAGAGTTCCATCTACAATGGTACGCCCCATCGCAGGGCGAAGGAAATCAATCACCTCGGCCGATAAAACTGACTCGTGATGGAAGGAGGCGTTCATGGTTTTAGGAATCCGGGAATTGGTCGGTGAAGCCAGATCGTGGTGCGCTCTATGAAATCTGTTCCTAAGGAGATTGAATGGGAGTCGCGTCATCTGGTCACGGTGGTCTAAAGCCCTATTAATTCAGCCACCTGGCGGTAAGAGTTGGATTCCTCAGCAGAAACCGCAGCCCAGCGTTTGGTATTCCAGATTTCAAAACGGCTGCGACCACCCACGAGGACGACCTCCCCCTCAAGCATCAGCAAATTACACTGCTCTTCGGGAAGTAAGATCCGCCCGTTACTGTCAGCCGATACGGCTCGGGCCTGACTGTAGAATTGGCGGATCGCTTTTCGTTGAACATCATTGGGAAGTCCGCTTGCCCTAATGCGCTCTTCCCAAGCATCGAATTCAAGGGGAGGCATGATCATCAGATACTCGCCGGAAGGTGCAGGAATCGCGTGAAATCCGCTCACACCGCCATTCAGCCAGGCGGCAGGAATGGTCACCCTCTTCTTCGAGTCCATGGACCTCTCGAAGGTACCCGCATAACTGATTGAATTTGGAAGTGTTGTGGGCATGTATGAAACAGAGGGTGAATAATCCACTTTTCACCACTACACCCCACTTTTACCCACCATTCCGCATGCACGTCAATTCGATTCAGTGTAATTTCTTCATTTTTCAAGAAATACGACCTGCCTAGCCTCAAGAATCTTGATTGATAAATGGTGGGATCAACCTAAAATAGTGCAGTCGATTGATCCCAGTCCAACTTAAGCTACGCACTGATACCAGCGGCTAAAAATTCTTCTTACCAAAACATCTTATTCGAAAAAGGAACCGATTGAGGCCCTAAAGCATCATACTTTTGCTTTCACAACCCAAAAGCAATCATCACCTAGTTAAGGAAACTCTCTCATGCCTCTTGGGAGGCATGGTCTAATACCCTGCACGCAACTTGCTTTCTGTTTCCGTCCTAGAGTGAATCAGCGGGTGCTACTTCGTCCTCTTTTTGAGATACCACTGGAGCAATACACTGCAACTTCTCTCCCTTGGGAAGATTGATAAGGCGTACTCCCATAGCATTCCGTCCCGTTTCACGGATTTTATCCACGGGAGTGCGTACCATCTGACCTCCTGAGGTAATAAGCATGATCTCATCAGAATCAGTAACCGAGAGAGCACCCACCACGCAACCCACCTTGTCGCCGGTCTTCATGGTGATGATGCCTTTCCCACCTCGCGACTGTTTGCGGTACTCATCGAAAGAGGTGCGCTTGCCGATGCCGTTCTCTCCAGCAACAAGAAGCATACAGTCGTTGCGAACAAGGCTAACAGAGACAACCTCATCCCCTTCACTTGGTCGGATTCCCCAAACACCAACTGTTTTGCGGCCCTGATCACGTAGTTCCTCCTCACTGAAGCGGATACTCATTCCCTCTTTGGTCACAAGAACAACCTCATCATGACCATCGGTGATAGAGGCGGAGATGAGCACATCACCCTCCTCAATCTTGATTGCGATGATCCCCCCCTTACGAATATTGGAGAAGTCACCTAGATTGGATTTCTTAACGATGCCACTGCGGGTTGCGAAGAAGATGTGCTTGTCAGGATTCCACGTTGTCTCAATCCCGCCCGCACCCCCGCTCGTGGTCGACTCGATGCGGAGTGTGGCAGCTATCTGCTCACCTGATTGCAGGTTCAGGATGTTGGCGATTGATTTACCTTTGGCCGTACGACTCATCTCGGGAATCTCGTAGACCCGTTCGACATAGCAGCGTCCCGTCTTGGTAAAGAAGACAAGGTAATCGTGCGTGCTGGCAGTGAAGAGATGCTCCACGAAGTCATCGTCTTCGGTATCGTTCTGCGCCTCCTTGGTGGTCATGCCAATGACTCCCTTGCCACCTCGCTTCTGCGAGCGGTAGGCGCTGACGGCAGTACGCTTTATTAGTCCCTTGTGCGTGACGGTGATGATGCATCCTTCATTGGCGATCAGGTCCTCAATGGAGATCTCTCCCTCTTCGGGAACAAGTTCGGTGAGTCGCGGACCAGCATGCTTCTCCCGGATTATCTTGAGCTCGGTCTTGATGATGGAGAGAACCCTCTCCTCGCTTCCAAGGATATCGACGAGATTGGCAATGGTCTTAAGAAGTTCCTGATACTCGTTATTAAGTTTGTCGCGCTCAAGACCCGTGAGTTGGTAGAGACGCAATTCGAGGATCGCATCGGTCTGCGTCTCACTGAAGCAGTACTGCCCCTTATCGTTGAGACGCGATTCGTGGCGGAGCAGGATGCCGAATTTCTCTACTTCTTTCTTCGAGAAATCAAGAGCCAGCAGGCGGGTGCGAGCCTCGTCGCGGTTCAAGGAGTCGCGGATAATCTTGATGAAGTTATCCAGGTTGGCGAGGGCGATAAGGTATCCCTCAAGTTTCTCAGCACGTGTTTCCGCTTCACGAAGGAGAAAGCGGGTACGGCGCAGAATGACCTCGCGACGATGCTCAATGAAGCAGGTGATGGCTTCCTTTAGTGATAGAAGCTTCGGACGGCCACGGTCAATGGCGAGCATGGAAACCGAGAAAGAGGACTCCAGCGCGGTGTGCTTGTAGAGATTATTGATGACGACCTTGGGGATTGCATCCCGCTTGAGTTCGATCACCACTCTTGTGTTCTCATCCGACTCGTCGCGGATCGCACTGATGTCGGTAATGATTTTTTCATTTACTAGGCCTGCAATCCGCTCCACCAAGGTGGCACGGTTTACATTGTAGGGTATTTCCGTGATGACAATCTGCTCACGCCCTCCCTTGATCTCCTCGACCCCAGCCCTGCCCCGAACTTTCACCGATCCACGACCAGTCTCAAAATATTGTCGAATGCCTCCAATACCACAGAGTTGGCAACCCGTTGGAAAATCAGGCCCTTTGATGTATTTCATCAACTCGTCGAGCGTGATGTCTGGATTGTCTACCTGGGCACAAACGGCATCGATGGTTTCTCCGAGATTATGGGGAGGAATATTGGTTGCCATACCGACGGCAATACCAGTGCCACCGTTCACCAGAAGGTTTGGAATGGCTGCAGGAAAGACTGTAGGTTCTTCACGGGTATCGTCGTAGTTCGGAACGAAATTGACCGTGTCGTGATCCATGTCCTCCATCAGGACCGCTCCCAAGGGGCGCAACCTTGCCTCGGTATAACGCATGGAAGCCGGCGGATCTCCCTCGACGGATCCGAAATTACCCTGCCCCTCGATAAGTGTCTCCCTCATCGCCCATTTCTGAGCCATGTGAACAAGGGTCGGGTAGATGGCCTGATCTCCGTGGGGATGGTAGTTACCCATCGTCTCACCGACAATTTTAGCGCATTTGAGATGCTTGCGCGTCGGCATCACTCCAAGCTCGCTCATAGCGAAGAGGATGCGGCGCTGGGAGGGTTTGAGGCCGTCACGAGCATCAGGCAAAGCCCTTGAAATGATGACGGACATGGAATAATCGAGAAAGGATCTCGAGATTTCCTCGGCCACATCGATCGGTTCTACTTTTTCGTTCTGGTTATACAAGGGATTGGGCCATTTCGGCGATTAAGGGTTTACTTCCCACAATATAGAGTACGGGCTGATCATGTGAAAAGTAAGAAAGTGGAAATTTTGACGACGCTCTCGACCTCAGGACTTTTACCCAAAAATCGAAAAACCAACCGTCTCAATCTTTCTGTGTCTGCTTTTCCAACTCCTTGACCCTCTCGAAAAGTTTGTGAAGTTGCGAAATATAGAAATTCATTTCCTTCCACTCCTTCATCGGTTTGGCAGGAGCGCCGATCAACAAACTGCCGGCTGGCACATTTTTAGAAACTCCTGCTTTGGCCCCCAAAATCGCGTTGTCACCGATCTCCAGGTGTCCGGCCAATCCCACTTGACCTGCCAGTGTGACATGCGACCCTGTTCTTGTACTCCCAGAAATTCCTACTTGGGAGCAGATGATTGAGTGCGGGCCGATCTGCACATTGTGAGCAATCTGGACAAGGTTATCAATTTTACTCCCCTCTCCGATCACCGTCCTGCCAAAACGCGCCCTGTCAACAGTCGTATTGGCTCCAATTTCGACATCATTCCCTATTTCGACAATTCCTGTCTGGGGAATTTTACGCTGCTTTCCCTCCACAAGTTCATACCCAAAACCACAAGAACCGATCACCGCACCAGGTTGGATAATCACCCTGTCTCCCAAGAGACAGCGCTCCCTGATGATCACTCCCGGATAGAGCCTGCAACCCGATCCCAGACGCGTTTCAGGACCGATTAGACAACCTTCGCCAATAATCGAACCGGTGCCGATGACCACATTTTCACCGATGACTGCAAGGGCTCCTATCGATGACCCTTCTCCGATTTTCGCCGTGGCATCAACGATAGCCGAGGGGTGCACGCCCTGTTTGGGTATGATTTCATCAGGCACAAACATCCTGACAATCCGAGCAAAGGCTTCCGACGGGTTAGCTACACGCAATAGCAGAGCAGGGACCTCTTCTTTGAAATCCAGAGGAGCAATAACTGCAGAAGCTTTACTGATACGGAGTTGGGAAAGATAGCGTGGATTTCCAAAAAAACTAACCTCTCCTGCGCGGGCTTCAAGCAGGGATGCTGGTCCGGTTATCTCGGCATCTGGAGTGTCACTTGGTAATTCCACTCCAATAAAAATGGCCAATTCACGCAACTTCATCGGATTAGTTCAACTATTCCTTTAGCGAATGAAGACAGAAGAACCAAGAGACTTCCCTTGGTATCAGACACCTATCAATTTGGCCTTTATTTTGAGACAGGAGCGTTCTTGTTCAGGGCCGTGATCACGTCCTGACTGAAATCTAGATCATCACGGGAAAATAGGACTACGGGAACCGCACCGGCGCTGAGTCCTGATTTATCAAAGACAATATCGTAGCCCTTGGCTTTCACGAGATCGTTCACCGTTTTCATGATGTCATCGACGATATCCTTGCGCATCCTGAGAAACTGATCCTGCAGGGTCTTCTGCTTGGCACTGCGGAAGTCAGCGATCTCACGGTCCATAGAGCGGGCGGCAGCCACTTTTGTCTGCTGATCCTTGAGTTTGGCATCACGAGCCTCCTTGGATAGATCCGTTTTTTCCAAATCAGAATTGATTGCACTGATCTCCTGCATGCTCTTCTTGAGAGTGTCGACCCGGCCATTGAGATCGTCATTCGCAGCTTTCTCGGCTTCAGCGTACTTGGCCTGTGCATTCTTGGTCTTGTAGTACTCACTAAAAACCCTGTTCATGTCGACAGTCCCGAATTTGACTTGGGCATTTGCGAGAGAACCCCCTCCCATTAGCAATAGTGTGGCAAGAAGTGCGGTGCGGATGAATTTTTTCATGGAAATAGTAGATGATTCTTGGGGTTGTTTTAACCGATCTTAAAAAGTGTAGCCAACATTAAAGTTAAACTGCCCGTTGCTTTTGTTCCATTGGTCAGACATTACGGGATATCCCCAGTCGATGCGAATGGGGCCGATCGGGAGTTCGATACGGGCACCAATTCCGACGTCGCCGTTGAGACCTCCAGAAGTAGAGCTTAATGAATAATTGTTTAGTGAATAGCCACTGGCAGTTGTCTTAGGAAGACCAGTCGTGACCTGAGTTGGATTAAAGTCAAACGTTCCCGCGTTGACAAATCCCCAATCCGAGAAGAATGCACCTCTGAGTCGCGGAATAATCGGAAAAGTGATTTCTGCCGTTCCATAGACGGAAGTGCTTCCCCCGATCGGGTTACCGAAGAAATCCTTGGGACCAACTTCCCGGAAGGCAAATCCTCTCATGTCATTGGCACCACCGAGGTAGAGTTCGTCAAAGATCGGCGGAGCATTGTTGATGGTTCCCTTTGTGCCGCTACCCCAAGGGTTCATGACTCCAACTGAACCCTTCGTCAGAAGAATCATATCCCAAGGAAGTGGGAAGTATTTCTTGGCTTCCAGATTCAGTCCATAATCCTGCACGTTGCCCCCCAAGCCCCCACCCGCCACGACACCACTCAAGTTAATAGATTGACCTTTGTGGGTTAGGAAAAGACTGTCGCGATTATCGTAATCCAATCCAAGCAGGATGGCGCTTTTCGTGTAGGGAGAGTTGGCACCGGCTTGGTTGATTGCCTGTCCATAGTTGCCGGTCAGGTTGTATATTCTAATATCTTCAAGTCTGTATTCGCCGCGCAGGGCGGTGAAGGGAGTGATCGCCTTGCGGGCCTGAAGCGCCCCTCCGAGATTTGACTGGCTATAGACCGGACTCAGGAAGGTCGCTGCATGGTAGTAAAGCTCCTCACCCACGGAAACCTTGTACCCCATGAACCAAGGTTCCGTCAGAGACATCGTGAAATCCTGACGCTGAAGACCATACTGCACTCGAATCCTAAAACGTTCGCCCGCACCTGTAAAATAGGGCCAGTTGAAGAGATCGAAGTTCGACTGCTGGAGTTCGGCAAATCCAACAAGGCTGTCAATCGAGCTGAATCCTGCACCGAAATTGAAGGAACCGGTCTTCTTTTCGTCCACGATGACGTCGAGATTCTTTCGCCCGGGGACAAGTGTGTCCTGAGGAGCCATGTCGACCTTGGAGAAATAATTTAAATTCATCAGCCGCGTCTTGCTGAGATCGACAAGGGTAGTATCAAAAACTCCTCCGGGCTGCACCGCCAACTCCCTGCGAATCACGTTATCCTTTGTCTTGGTGTTGCCTTGAACATTGATCAGGTTGACATAGGACTGAACCCCCTCGTCGATGCGATAGGTCAGGTCGATCTGCCCCTCTCCTGAGGGCGTGATCTGCGGCTGCGCCACCATGTCGACATATCCGCGGGAACCGTAAAAATCGCGAAGCTTTTTCATATCAGCCCCCATGCCGTCCGGCGTATAGAGCGATCCCGAATTCATCTTGAGTTGGCGCTCGAGGTCAGCGGAGGGGACGATGGAGGCCCCTTCAACAGCGAGCTTCTTCACACGGTACTGCGTTCCCTCGGAGATAGAGATCACCAGATCGATACCTTTCCCGTTAGGTAAGGGGGTCGTCTGCACATCGGTGACACGCATGTCCGCAAATCCGCGGTTCATGTAAAGCGTCCTGATCGCCTCCTTGTCCTCCTCCATCTGGGCCGGTAGAAGCCTTCCCGCTTTTGTAAGGAAGGAAAGTAGATTTGCCGTTTTAGTTTTCATCACCTTGAGGAGATCCTTTGGAAACACGGAGTCATTTCCGGTAAAACTGATGCGTCGAATCACAAGTTTAGGGCCCTCATTAACCGAAAAAACCACTCTGATTCTTTTATCTGGAAGTTCCGACGTCTTGGCTTCGACCTTCACATCAGTAAAGTTCCTGTCCTCGTAGAGCTTGATGATCTTTTGACGGTCATCGTTGAGTCGGTCGTCACTCATCGGTTCCCCGGGCTTGGTGGCAATTTCCTTGCGAATTTTAGCGGGCTTCACCGCTTCCGCACCCTCGATCTGAACCTCACCCACCGTCAACCTACCCTGCAATAGGACGGTGACTTTAAGGCCCCCTGTCACCGGTTCGGCGAACATGCGGGCATTAGAAACGTTGCCAGTGGCATAGAGGGCCTTGATATCCTCCTCAACAAGTCGATCATTGTAGGGAGCCCCAGGCTTGGTGGCCAGATTATCAAGAACCCTCTGCTTGCTAAGCGTGGTGGGGCCCAGAAAACGGACATCAATCTCCTGAACGATGGGAGCTTGCTGGGGAACCTGAGCCCAGGCATACGACATAAATGCCCCCACGAAGGCTGCAACCAGTGCGATCAGCAGGGCATTTAAATTTCGAGTGCGGATCATGTTGCGGAAGTTGTCGATTTCACCTGTCAAAAACAAACGTTATTTCATGGGTTGATTAGTGACTCTGGTCAAGCCGCTATTTCCCCTCGGAAGAGGCGTATTGTTCAAGAATTCCCGAAATCTCGCTCAAACTGGTGATCGTATGGTCAGCCGTGACATTCGCGTGCTCCTCGGATCCCGGAACCTTGATCCAAATGGAACGGATTCCGGCATTTCTAGCCCCAGAAATGTCACGCTCTAGGCTGTTCCCCACCATCAGGGCCTCCTCTGGAGAAATATGCAACTCTGCCAGTAGTCGGTGAAAAATCTCCGGGTTAGGCTTTCCGATACCATATTCCCCAGAAATCGCGATGGCGTGAAACTGGTCTCCCAACCCCGAAGCCTCTATCTTTTCACGCTGTAGATCGGGAGCGCCATTGGTCAGCAATGCGATCCGATAGGTCGGAGATAGCTTAGCAATGATTTCACGAGCTCCCGGCATGAGACGCTGACGGGAGCGGCGGGCGGCGGCAAACTCGACCGAGAGCAATTCCGCCGCCTCGGCAGGGAAATCCTCAAGTTGCTCCGTCAAAGTCCTTTGGAATACCTCCCTGCGATAAGTGCGGGACCAGTTACGAAGGGAGGTCAACTCATTTGACTCACCGTCAAACCCACCCCAGAGGCATTCAAACGCACTGATTCCGATTTCACGACAGAACGGGCGGCATTCCCCCGAAGCCCATAGTTCACGGGAGATGGACGTGGCATCATGGGTAAAAGCTATGGGATCAATCCCAAAGCGCGATTTTGCAAGGGCCGCCGTATGGTCAAAAGATTCGTGGGAAACCGCCTCATCAACGGCAAGTGTATCATCAAGATCAAAGAGGATGGCACGGATCGGCATAGTAGAGAACTTTGCCTCATCAAACATCCATCAACGAGATAAAATTCATGAAAAATTGTTTTAAAATCTCCACCCATGAAAGAAAAAGGCAACTTCCGCCCAAGCCGACGCAAGGACAATGAGCTTTTCCTCTTGATAAGCGTACTACTCTGAGTGAGATTTTAATTTCTATGAAGTTCATCACATCATCCCTCCTTACGGTTGCCCTCCTTGGTGCAGTCGTAAACACCTCCAAGGCGTCAGACGACGCCACAGCCGGTACTTTCCAGTGTATCTCCACTAAACTCACAATCGCCGACAAGCAGGTCGATTCAGTCGTGCAGTGGAACACGAAAACTGGCGAAGCCCGTCTTCTCAACGCGGCTTCCTTCGCTGACAAATCAACAGGACAACAGGGCAATCTGATCGGATGGGTTCCTCTCACCGATCTCCAACAGGCCGTTCAGAACCTAGCCTCGCAGATCCAGGCTCAGCAGGCAGCCAAGGGAACAAATGCAGTACCTGCATCGACCCCTATCAAGCCTAAGAAGTCTTCCAATTAATCCGTAAGTTTCATTTCTTTAAAAGCCGGGGCATGCTTAGAAGCGGCTCCGGCTTTTTTGTGCCCTGATACTAATGATCCCTTCCAAGTCGCCAAAATATCACCGCTTCCAAGGGGAGAAGCGAAAGAAAAGACATGTGAATGACGCCGAAAATTTTTTGCGTGCTAAATCCATCCCCTTACGGCGGGTCGAATGGACTACCTTGAAGAAAAACAGTAAAAATGTCAGGAGATGCAGCAGGCGCCATCGTGGTACCCGGGTTGAAGATGCATTGCGTAATCAGCCCCGCCCCGCGCCTGTATGGAAACGATGAACTTCTGACGCTCTTCAGGGGTCATGGGATTGGCAACACGGGATGCAGCAACCGCCTGCTGAGCAAAAGTCATGGAATCGATCCCTACACACTGGGTCGTCACATTAGGATAGCTGAGTGCGTAGTTGATCACCTGATTGATGGTGACCAGACCATGCAGGTTCGCACGCTTGCTGCCGCCAAACCCTTTCATGCCGATGCAGGCGATCCCCTTCTCCTTGAGTAGAGGCATCACAACGGTATCAAATTCCTTCGCTTGAAGGGTGTTTCCAAGCACCGAGACTGGCATGAGTGAGGCATCGAAGGGAAAACCTCCCTCAATCATCTTCACATGAGCCTGTGGGCTGTCATGACCAGTAAAGCCGGTGTAGCGAACCATTCCTTTCTGCTGGGCTTCCACAAGGGCCTCAATGACTCCACCCTTTGCATATGCAGGCGCGACATCGACATCCTTGACTTCATGGATCATCCAGAGATCAAGATGGTCTGTTTTAAGACGCTTTAGTTGCTCCTGAAGCATCTGAAGGGCAATTTCTTTATCAGTGCCTGTGTAGGGATGTTTGGAGGGTTTGCCTCGATGAATACATACCTTCGACATAATGTTGACCTTGTCGCGCCATCCTCCGGCAAGCGCCTGCCCCATCCAAACCTCGGCCCGTCCATCATGGTACTCGTAGCAGTTATCAAAAAAGTTTACTCCCTGATCGATCGCGTAATGGGCAATGTTCGTGGCTTCCTCGACAGTGGGAGCCAAAGCAAGGGTGTGACCACCGAGCCCAATGATGCTGAACATCTCGTCGTGACGACCGAATTTCCTGCGCGGGATCGTTCCGGTAAGGGTTTCGGAACTTGTGGCCGGAACACCCAGCGCCTGAGCAGCGGGAAGAAGGCCGAGCATGCCAAGAAAGGAGCGACGTGTGAGGGACATGTATAGATGCTGATACCCAAAGCCTGAGTATGAAAAGCTGAATTTTGTCCTAATTTACGGAACTTGCCCAATTAGCGTGAGTCTAGAGCATCATTCCCTGTTCTCACTTCGTGCTCGTAGCCTCGACTGTATCGCACAAAGACTGAAAAAGCCGTGGCATAGGCGATCCAGAACCCCGGAAATCCATCCAAGAATCCAAGCCTCAAAATATAAGCGCGAATAAAACGCCATAACGGACGTAACAAGTTGGCGGCAAGTGACCAACTTTTCCCCGCCCTTTGCTGACGCTCGAAAAAATCTCCTGCGAACGGACCAATCTTGTCGAGATAACTTTGGATGGTTGGGTAAGAATCGTGGAGGAGATCACCCCTGAGGTGCTTCACGGAACCATCGACTTTTACAGTATCATGGGCCGCATTCCCCTCCATGCGGGCATTTTCTCGGCGAACAAGGCGGAGTTTCGTATCCGGATACCAGTCGCCGTGGTTGATCCAGCGACCGAGAAAAAAGACCTTGCGGTTAAAGCATGCACCTCGGAACCAGTCGGCATCACCGCTCTCAAAAAATCCGGAAATGGAGTTGTGGAGTTCTTCGGAGATCTCCTCATCGCAATCCAGAATCAGAACCCAGGGCTGGGTGCAGTGATCGAGCGCCACCTGTTTCTGGGCAGAATGCCCGAGCCATTCCTGCGCAATGACAATCGCTCCGGAGGCTTTGGCAAGGTCTACCGTCCCATCAGTCGATCCGCTGTCGATCACGATGATTTCACGGGTAAGTCCGGCAGCGCTAGCAAGACACTTTGCCAACCTCCTAACTTCATTGTAGGAGGTGATCGCGAGGGATACCGGAGGGGGTTCCTTGAGTAGATTCATGGAGTTTTCTCCAACGATTTGACTTTCTCCCATAGTGCGTTCATCTCCGCGAAGGAGAGTTTGGAAAACTCCATATCGCGCATGCCTTCAACATGCTGACGTTCCATCATCTCAAAGCGTCGGCAAAATTTCTCGGTGGCTGCGTGCAATCCGGACTCGGCATCTATTGAAAGAGCCCTTGAGAGATTCACCACGGCAAAGAGGAGATCCCCCATCTCCTCAACCAATCGCTCACCGACGTTATTTGCGTTCATCTCTACCTCGACTTCATGGATCTCCTCACGAATCTTTTCCAGCACATCCTTCGGATGCTCCCAGTCAAAACCTGCCTTGGCCGCTTTTTTTTGGATCCTCTGAGCTCTTACAAGAGCAGGAAAGGCGCGAGCCACGCCAGCAAGTAAAGATTCTTTTCCATCCTGATTGAGTCCTTTTGATTTCCTTTCGGAGCGTTTGATCTCCTCCCACTGAATAAGGACAGCATTGCTTGTTCCTACATTCGAATCGCCGAAAACATGGGGATGGCGACGCACAAGTTTCTCCGCAGCCTTGGAAGCGATCGAGTCAATCGTGAAGGTTTGGTGCTCGGCGGCAATCTCCGCCTGCATGAGAATATTGATCAGAAGATCGCCCAACTCTTCCTCGAGATCGCCGGATTGGCCATGCTCGATGGCATCCACAACTTCGTAAGCTTCCTCGATCAGCGAGGGACAGAGGGAACGAGGCGTCTGCTCCTGATCCCAAGGACAGCCTCCAGGTGCACGCAGACGCGCAACGACCTCCCGGAGATATTCCATGGAGGAGCTCATCTTTAATCGGCTCTCCGCTTATCGAGGAGTTCCACCAGTCCCTCGGGCAAGGATCGCCTGGCGGGCCTGCTCAAGCGAGGAGCGCTCCTCGGCGCTGAGACTCGTCATCCCCTTGTTACTAATTTTCTCTAGGAGGGAGTCCATTACCATCTCGGGATCAATGTGATCACCATTAATAGCCATAGACAACTTGCCTATTTTGCCCGCCTTGGCTTCATGGCCAGTAGTAGTAGTTTTTTGACTGGATGCGGCAAGCCCTCCATTCAGTACGGAAAACGAATCCTGACGCTGTTTAAAAGATGGCAAGGAGAGGCTGAATGACCAACCAAACAGGGGTTCCTCGAATCCGGAACGCCTCACAAGCTGGATCGCGAGCACGCTGGAGCACACAAGCACGAGAACCCGGGTCGCCTGGTGATCGGCAAGCATCTGAAGTGAAGAGATGGCCAACAGTCCAACGAACACCCACCGTGCCGCCAGGCCAAAGAAGAACTGTGCCCCAGGATGCATCGCCACAAAAGCGGCAAAGACAGCAAAATTCACCTCCTGGGCTCCCACACTCGACTGAGGAATTCCCGCATAGGAAAATCCCTGAAGGAGCATAGGCCCTAACAGCAAGAGGCCCGCATAGAGAATCCCAAAACGACGCCATCCGAGTCCATTCTCCACCTCACGGCCAAAATAATAAAGCATCAGCATTTCAAAAAGAAACCAGATGGAGGGTGTGGCCACGAAGGCATAGGTCAGGAGGCGCCAGACCTGACCATGAGCAACAGCGGAACTACTATAGGCCAGCGCGTCAATCTGGGCACCATGCCCTGCGGCAAGCAGGAGTGCAGCGGCAATCATGGTAGCACTATGGAGCGCGACCAAGAGCGTGATGAGACGAACAGGAAACTCCCCGAGATAGAAAAGGGGGGCGTTCTCTCTGGGAAGAATGAAAGCTGACATGAATTGAAATTAACCGGTTGGGGCTTCCAGACAAGGGGGAAGGAACAGCTTAGCGGATTTTAGCCTGATCAACTAACTTCAGATGTCGTGAAACCTCGATTTTAAGAGCTCTTAAGGAGAGAAAAATATCGGCCAACAGATAGCCCATTGCCCCCAAAAGGACAGCCATATTCATGGAAAAGATTCCAATTACTACCATATCGATCTGCATCTCCCAAAAACCTTTCAGAAAGAGAAATAGGATCATCAGGCAGGAGAAGAAGATGCTCATTACCAGGAGACAGACCGAGAGGCGCAAGAGGGAGGCTCTGCGAATGAGGATGTTCAACTGCGCCGTGCTATCCTCTCGGGCGACGAGTTCCTCGAGGTCTAGTTCCTTAACGATGCTTCGTGAGCGATCAATGGCACGTCCCAGCCGGTTGGTCACTGAAAGAAGCAGGAGTCCCACCGCTGATATCAGCACGGTAGGGGAAATCGAGAGCTGCATCAGCTTCGAGAGCGACTCGATATTGAAATTTTCCATATCAGAAATCTTGAGAGGTCGAGGTTTTGGTGAGATCCATGATCACACAAATCAACTATCGATCTTTCATTCCTAGGGGGCAAGACTTGGTACATCGTGTTGTGGTTGCATGCCCCTTGCACTGCACGGGAAAATATCTCACAACAGAGCCATGACCACTTCGACATTATCCTCTGAACTTGGATCCAAAATCCCAAAGATTGCCAGTCTGACCGAATGGGTCAAAGAGGTTGCAGCCATCACTACACCGAAATCGATTTTTTGGTGCGACGGCTCGGAGGCAGAGGACAAACTGATGCGCGACCGAATCGTGGCCTCCGGATCAGGTCTCTGGCTGAATGCCGATAAACGCCCCAATTCTCTTTTGGTACGCAGTGATCCGCGAGATGTCGCTCGCGTGGAGGAGCGCACCTTTATCTGCTGTAAAGCCAAGAAAGACGCGGGACCCACCAATAATTGGCGCGACCCCTCCGTCATGAAGGCGAAGTTAAACGGACTCCTCAATGGATGCATGAAGGGTCGCACCCTGTACGTCATCCCATTCAGCATGGGGCCGATCGGATCCCCCATTGCTCAGTACGGCATCGAGATCTCGGACAGCCCTTATGTCGTGGCCAACATGCGCACCATGACACGCATGGGATCCGCAGTTTATGAGCAGATCTCCAAAAGCGGGGATTTCGTAAAATGCCTGCATTCCGTCGGTTTCCCGGTGGAAAATGAAAAACAGGATGTCCCTTGGCCATGTGACCCAGAGAACACCTATGTCACCCACTTCCCTGAAGACAGACTGATCATTAGCTTCGGCTCGGGATACGGTGGCAATGCTTTACTTGGCAAGAAATGCTTCGCCCTCCGCATCGCCTCCGCCATGGGCCGTGACGAGGGATGGATGGCTGAGCACATGCTTATCCTCGGGGTGAAGGATCCCGCCGGAGTGAAAACCTATGTCACCGCCGCTTTTCCGAGTGCCTGCGGCAAGACGAACTTTGCTATGATCATTCCCCCAAAACATCTTAAGGAAGAGGGCTGGGAAGTCTCCTGCGTCGGAGATGACATTGCCTGGATTAAGCCCGGTCCCGACGGGTGGCTGAGAGCGATCAATCCTGAAGCCGGATTTTTCGGCGTAGCCCCCGGCACATCCTACGAGAGCAACCCGATGGCGATGGATTCGATCAAAAAAGACACCATCTTCACAAACGTCGCCCTCACTGACGATGGTGACGTCTGGTGGGAGGGAATGACTAAGGAATCTCCCGCCCATCTGATCGATTGGAAGGGCAAGGATTGGACTCCGGATAAAAGGGATGCGGATGGTAAGCCCATCCTCTCGAGTCATCCGAACAGCCGCTTCACAGCCCCAGCCGGCAACTGTCCCATCATCGACCCTGACTGGGAGAATCCCGAGGGCGTCCGAATCAGTGCCATGATCTTCGGAGGCCGCAGGGCCACTACCATGCCTCTGATTTTTCAGGCTTTCAACTGGGTGCACGGCGTTTACCTAGGAGCCACGGTTGGCTCCGAGATGACAGCTGCTGCTGCCGGGACAATCGGCCAAGTCCGCCGTGATCCAATGGCGATGCTTCCCTTCTGCGGCTATAATATGGGCGACTATTTCGCCCACTGGCTCAAGATACGCCGTCTCGTGAAATATGTCCCTCGCATCTTTCACGTCAACTGGTTCCGCAAGAGCCCTGAAGGCAAATTCCTTTGGCCTGGATTCGGGGACAACATGCGTGTTCTCAAGTGGATTGTTCAGCGCTGTCAGCTTGGAGCTCATGCTCTTGAGACCTCAGTAGGATGGATCCCAGAATACAAAGATCTCGACATGAAAGGCCTCGAGGAAAAAATCACTCCCGAAGCCTTTGAGCAATTGCAGGCTATCGATCCTTCGGAATGGCACCGCGAGCTTCTTCTTCAGGACGAACTCTTCATGAAGCTCTATAGCCACCTTCCGAAGGAACTCATTTTCCAGCGCGAACTCCTGATCTCAAGGCTCTGAAATTTGGGTGTTATGAAACGAGCAAGCAAAACAATCACGAAGGGATAAGCTGTGATGGTTTAGCCAACAGCATTATCAACCGAAAGAGGAAAAAGAAAGTCAGACTCCCTTAGATGAGGGTAGGAGTGGTGAGACCGTGTCAGAGTGTATCCACCCCGAGACGCCGGGGCCTACAGAAACACACCACCAAGACCCATTGCGCGACACAATCCTGATCAGTGTTCCAGGAACTGCGGAACCCAAAGAAGCGGCGTTATCAGCGGGAGTGGATTTTAACTCCTGGGCCTCCTTGGCCGTGATAACGGCCTGTTTTGCGGCCACCAACCGGGGATCGATTAAAGTCCCCAACACGCAGACGCCATGTCCTGCACCCGCCAGAATGATTGCTAAAAGAACAATTCTCTTCTTCCGAGGCCCCAACATCAAAAAAATTATCAGGGCAAAGATACCAATCCAACCGATTATGGAACCACCCAGAATCAGGAATTCTGGAGGAATCATTTCTGTCATGGCCTCTCGCCATCCAGAGGCAAGCGGAATGCCACGCCCACCCAACAGAACGCCCAATTGCCGGCGAGCTGGTGCAAATCCGGGATCAAGCAGGAGGGCCCGCCTTAAGGAGAGCGAGGCAGCGGGCGCATTACCATTTTTCTCCTCGGCAAGAGCACGATTGAACCAGAGTTCCGCCGAACTAGACTCTGACAGCTCGGGAGAAGAAAGGATCGCCTTGTAGGAATCAAGTGCCTCAATGGGATGTCCCCCGGCAAGTGAGGCGTTTGCTGAAGTAACCTGATCCACAAGCCCAGCACAGATCGGGTCTGTGGAACAGACAATGAACAGGCATCCAGCAATGATGGTTCGAGTCAGTTTTTTATTCATGTTTGGGAGTCGTGATGTAAAGACGAAGGTCGGAGAGCAGCTTTTCCCTATCGGCTTGATTGAGAGGGTATGTCCCTCCAGTTCCGTACTTGAGGTGATCCCGCTTGGCGTTGACGGAGGCAAGTATTGCATGGCATGAATCCCCCTGCGCAGTCATCTCCAGATATTCCACGGCCGCATCATACGTGGTAACGGCATCCATGGTCTCATCGGTAAGGTTTGCCCAAAGCGCCGAAAGACGGCGCTTGCGACGGGAGGTAGCTGTCCCCCCGCGGGCTTGGAGATCACGAAACCAGAGAACTCCGGCAAGAGCGCCTGTGGCAACGAGCATGGAGATCGAAGCGGTCAGGAACTCGGATCGCTGAACCGGCGTCTTCCAAGAATGAAGGGTCAATCCCGCGATCGGATCACCTTTCCTTGGGGTCAGGGAGGGCTTTGATCCTGGTGAAGGAGTGGGTTGGGATTGTTTCCCTGACAGGTTGTTTGCTGGGACAATAGCCGTATTTTCGGGCGAGGCCTCCAACGGAAGAGGTTTTGTGATCAGGGTCTGATACTTTCCAGATTGAGGATCAAAGAATGAAAATTCTGCTCCCGGCGAGACATGGGTCGACTTTTGAGCAATCAGAGTGAAGTCGAATGACTTGACCCCTGTGTAGGAAAGTTCATCCGAGCTGTCGAACTTATCGGTAGGGGGATAGGTTCTCCAAACATCCGTAGCCGTTAGTACAGGCGGTCCCATCCCCTTGAAATTTCCCTTACCTCCGATTTTCACATTCAGCATGGCTGGGTCACCCGGAGAGGGGTGGTTATTGCTGACGATTGCATCGATATCAAACTGACCAACAGCCCCGGCAAATGAAGCCGGCCTTCCCTCCTTGGGAAGAGGCAGTACCTCCAAGTGGAGTGGAGCAGTCTTGACTGCAAGCTCACGGGTCTGACCAAAACGGGCCTGTCCGCCGAGCAGTTGCTGAAAGACTGGATCATCAAAGCCGGGCGGTAGTTCTCCCGGCAACTGGATCTGACAATCAAGTTTTGCCGGTGCAAGATCAATGGAGCCAGGTTTCACACCAGATAGGAGTGAATGAAAGGTAAGGACATTGTAGAGAACTCCATTGCGCTCCTCCCTTCCCTCCTTGGGATCGGGAAAACGCTCGACAAGAACACCCTCGCCTCCGAAATCAACCCTACCTCGAACCTGCGTTGCGTAGCGGGCATCAAAATAATACCTGATCTCAACGGGCACCATTTCTCCGGCGTAGAGAGTCTTTTTCGAACAATCGATCTCACCGAAGGCAACCCGTCCCATATCAGGCTTTGGAGTGGCGGCACGGGGACGGGATTGGGAGAACCCAGGCATGCCGGGTGGTGATGAAGTTGCTGGCACCGAAGCGGCCGCAGTGGGACCGGTGGCATCCAGAACAGAAAAGGAGAGGGACTGTGTTCGGAACTGGCGTCCGTCAGCACTCACGGTTACCGAGGGGATCAGGAATTTACCGGTGCGCAGGGGCATCACGATATAGCTGTACACGACTGAGGAAGTGACCTTGAAATTGACCATCTGCACTTGGGTGGACTGGCCGGTAAGGCGAATATTCAAGCCTTCGACAGCAATCTGTTGCGGCACATCAGCCTGCTGGGCGCCTGAAACCTTAATCTGAAGTTCCGCCATATCCCCGGAGTTTACCTCTGGTCTCGAAATCCCAGCGTTCACCGAGATTCCATCGGCAAGAAGAGGGTTGATGCCTACTAAAAGAAGGAAAAGAGAAAAAAAGCTGGAAAATCGTATTTTCATCTCGTGGAGACTATTACCAGTCGCGAAGCGGTTGTTCCACCGCCCTGTTCTGCTGGTTATTCAACTGATGGGCTTCTTCATCCTGTACGGATCGCAAGAGGGACCTGGCCTGATTGGGCGACATCTTCCCATCCTTTCCGTCGTCGGATTCAGCTACTTCGGCCTGCTGACCCTCCTTTTTTTCACCCTGCTGGCCTCCAGTGAGGTTTCCTTGTTTCTTATCACTCGGAGTCGGAGTGGGCTGAACGCCATGTCCGGCCTGTTGGTCAGCCTGTTGCTGCTTTTCTGACTGAGACTGACTTCCTTGTTGTGGAGATTCCGACTTCTCTTGAGATCCCCCACCACCTTGATCGGGAGTCGGTGTTGGGGAAGCCTGTTGCTGGCCTTGATTTCCTTGATCCTTTTTCTGATCAGATTGACCCTGCTTGGAATCCTGGGGCTTGTTTTCACCCTTATCCTTATCCTGATCCTTGCCGTTTTCCCCTTGGGACTGATCGTTTTTTTGCTGATCTTTCCCCTTATCCTTGGAGTCTTTCTGCCCCCCACCCCCACCTTGGGATTGGTCACTCTTGCTCTTGTCCTGATCCTTGTTTTTGTCTTTTTGATCTTTGTCGTTCTTTTTGTCCTGCTCCTGCTGCTTCTGGAGTTTCTCGATCAACTTCCGTACAATTTCCCGATTTTCCTTGGTCGGTTTGTCTTCAGGGTGATCCTTGAGGACTGTTTCGTAGTGTTGCAGCGCATTTTTCCAATCCGAGAGTTTAGCCTCCTTCTCTTGAGCCGACTCTCCAGAGCGGACCAGAGAATTGGCCAGATTGTAGGTAGCCGCATCCCGGATCTTCGAATTCCGCGAAGTCATCGCCCCGGCGAAGTAGTCTGCCGCCTTCTTGTAATCACCCGCCTTGTAGGCGGCAGCACCGGCATCGAACCTGATTTCAGAGGCGTTGGCTCCCGACTCGATCCTGTGTTCAAAATCCTTGAGTGCAGCCTCATAGTCTCCCGACTGATATTCCTTGATGCCCGAAGTGGCTGCCTTAAGGGAACCCTGTGATCCATCTAAGGGGAAGAGCAGCATCGCCCAAAACAATGAAGAGACCATCCGTTTCCCCCACCATCTTATTTTCCCCTCGCCCAGCACGGACCACAGAGTCAATACAAGAAGGACTGCACCCAGAGGCCACGCATAACGCTCGATTGGTTTGCGGGCACTCATGACCCCCGTCTCCTCCTCTTCCATCGAAACAATCCCTTTTTCGTAGATAACCGCGGCATCATCCTGGCCATAGGGGAGATAAAACCCTCCCGTCTCCTTGGCGATCTGCGTGAGACGTGAGGCGTCAAGTTTGGAGTTCACCGACCGTCCGGACTCGTCCCTCACAAAGTCATTCCGCCCTTCCTCCGTCTTAATTGGTATCAGGGACCCCTCCGGGGATCCGAATCCAATAGTGTAGATTCTCACGCTGGAAGCCTGCGCCTCCTTGGCCGCCTCCAGACTATCCCCGTTGAGTTCCTCCCCATCAGTCATGAGTACTAACGCCCTGCTCATCGTCTCCCCCTTCCCAAAGGCTGCTATGGAGAGACGGATGGCCGAGGCGATATCAGTGCCCCCCTTGGGGATAGTATTGCTGTCGAGGTCGGTGATTGATGTAAGCACGGCCCCCTTATCGAGCGTCAACGGGGCTTGAAGGAAAGACGTTCCGGCAAACGCGATGAGACCGACCCGGTCGCCCTTGAGAAGATTCAGGAGATCTTGTGAGATAAGTTTGGCTCGGCCAAGCCTGGTTGGTGCCGTGTCTGTCGAGAGCATGCTGCGTGAGGTGTCGATCGCTATGATCACATCACGCCCCTTCGACTTGACCTGCTGTTCGATGGATCCAAGACGTGGTTGGGCAAGGGCAAGAAAACTAAAGGCGATTGCCGAAAGCAGCAGAGCTATCCTGAGATTTCTCATCAGGCCACTAACCTGACCGGCAAGCTGTTGCTGTAATCGGGGCGCCAGGATTCTTGAGAGCAATGTTTCACGACGGCTTCCTGCATCAATAAAAAGCCAAAGCAATGGCAGCAGAAGAAAGAGTGCCCACAACCAGGCGGAATGACCGAAAGAAAGACCGTCATCGAGGGAAATCAGGAGAATCGGTTTCATGGACAGGATCATGGGAGACGGCGCCACAGGGTCTGCGAAAGGAGTGCTTCAGAAAGCAGCAGAAAAGTTCCCAGCAAGATGCAAAAGGGGAAGAGGTCTCGATAATCCGCACTCTTGTCGACTTGGATCTTGGTCTTCTCCAGTCGATCGATCTCGTGGAATGTATTACCCATGGAGGCCGTGTCGGCAGCTCGGAAATATTTACCATCGGCAAGCTTGGCCACCTGATCGAGGAGTTTCTCGTCAAAATCAAAGACCATGTTCTGGTAGACGGTTCGACCAAAAGGATCCTTCAGGGGGACGGGAACTGGGCCGTCACTCCCAGCTCCTATAGTATAGATCTTGATCCCCAGAGCATGTGCTGCCTCGGCAGCAGTCAAGGGAAGGACCTTGCCGGCATTATTCGCTCCATCGGTCAGAAGAACGATTATCTTGGTCTTTGAATCACGGTCCTTAAGGCGATTTGCGGCGGATGCCAAAGCAGAACCGATCGCCGTGCTATCCTCAACCATGCCGATTTGAACGCGGTCCAGATTACTGATAAGCCAGTCGTGATCGAGCGTGAGTGGACTCACCAGATAAGGCCTTCCGGCAAAAGCGATGATGCCGATCCGGTCGTTGGGTCGTGCCTCAATGAACTGCTGGGTCACTCTCTTCACGGTATCAATCCTATTTGCACGCTGACTCCCGATCACATAATCCTCAGCAGTCATCGAACCTGAAACATCCAGCACAAGCATGATATCCACCCCGCTAGCAGTGACATGTTCAAGCATCCTTCCGAGTTGGGGGCGCGCCAGAGCGATGACAAAAAGCGCCATCGCCACATAAACTAATGAGGCCAATACTGCTCCGGCTTTCGCGCGGCGTTTTTTCCCGACCGCAACAACGAGCTGGGTGGAGGAGAAGAGGATGCCGGGAGTTCCCCCTATCCTCCCTTTGAGCAACGCAAGGAGGGGAAGACCCATCAGGGCCAAAAGCATCCAAGGATGAAGGAAGGAAAAGAATATTCCGGAGGCAAGCATCACAGGAAGTTGGAAAATTCCACTCATACACCCTCCTTTTTGGAACTCTTTGAGAGAATCTCCTGCGGCAATGTTGGCGGGATGGATAAATTGGGTGATTGATCGGACTCAGCTTGGTAAGGTTCCAAAGCTTTCTCACGTCCACTGAGAACAAATGACTCAGCAGCTTCAATGAGCGCCAAACGTTGCTCCCTAGTCGCCTCCCCGCGGGCATATTTCAAATAATCGGCTTGCTGGAGGAATACGGAAAGCGCTTCCTGTTCGGCTGGCAGGAAGCGGAGTGATCCCTTCAGCGATGTCAGAAACTCCTCGGTGGTCTGTCTCGGTGCGGCAAGACCCAGAGCTTCTCCTAGGAATTTCCTCAGAACATCAGAGACTCCCACGCCGAAATCATGGTCGCCCCCCTCGGAAACTTTTTCCCGCAGCCGTAGCAGGGCAGCAAGCGCAGTCACATCAGGTGTCGGGGCCTTTGTTTTCTTCCTACCCAGGAACCACCAGAGTAGCACCCCTACAAAAGCCACTCCGAGAAAAACAGCGCCAATGATCCATAAAGGCCCCGAAAAAAAGGGAAGAGGGCCAATAATGTCGTGGATCGGAGCCGGTGTCGGGGCGCCGATTGCAGTCGATGGAGCCCCTCCAGAGAGGGGAGCGAAGCTGACTCCGGGTTGCTGGTTCATGATCCAATCCTCCTCCCTCGACGATCGAAGAAACTACGGAGCACAGGGAGGTAATCCTTATCGGTCCTCAAGGGAAGTGTGTCGATCCTGCGGGCTCCGAAGAGAGAAAACAGTTCCTTGGAGCGCTTTTCAGCCATCTCGGCATATCCTTTGGAAAGAACTCGGCGCGAGGTATCGACCTCGATCTGTTCACCCGTCTCCGGATCCTCCAACAGGATCACCCCCACGTCGGGTAGCATCTCCTCTGCGGGGTCAATGACCGGGATGGCTACCATGTCATGGCGTTTTGCAGAGATGGTCAGGGGCTTGGAAAAATCACCCGTGAGAAAATCGGAGATGAGGAAAACCACGGCGCGCCGGGTAACCACTTTATTGAGGTATTCAAGGGTTCCCGAAAGATCTGTCCCCTTTCCTTTCGGGCGGAAAAAAAGCATCTCCCTGATCAGCCTTAGGATGTGGAGTCGCCCCTTCTTGGGAGGGATGAATAGTTCCACCCGGTCGCTGAAGAGAAGAAGGCCAACCTTGTCATTATTGGTGATGGCGCTGAAGGCCAGAATCGCCGCCACTTCGGCAGCCAGCTCCCTCTTACTCTCCTCCACGCTGCCGAAGTTTCCGGAGGCACTCACATCAAGCACGATCATCACCGTCATTTCACGCTCCTCCGTGAACTTCTTGATGTAGGGTTCCCCGGTTCTAGCGGTCACATTCCAGTCGATCGCCCTGATTTCATCGCCCGGACTGTAGGGACGGACCTCCTCGAAATTCATCCCCCTTCCCTTGAACACGCTCTGGTACTGACCGGCAAAGGATGAGGCAACAAGTCGCCGGGTGCGCAGCTCAAGGCGTCGAATCTTACGGAGAATCTCGCGAGTGTCGTTCATCAGTGGAATTGCATCATGCGGCTGCCCGGGATGAGAGGGCGCACACTTGCGTTCCTCTTACCGGAACTCACCTGATTCAGGGAACTTGCAGCCCCTCAAAGACCCGCTTCACGATATCTTCTGGGGTGATTGATTCCGCCTCGGCTTCATAACTGACAGCGATACGATGGCGCATCACCTCAATACCAACGGATTTTACATCGTGGGGGGTGACATAGCCACGACCATTCAGGAAGGCATGTGCTTTCGCGGCAAGTGTCAGATAGATCGTGGCACGGGGCGAAGCTCCGTAGCGGATCAGACCATCAAGTTTGAGATTGTAGTTGGATGGTTCGCGGGTAGCCCAGACAAGATCGACAATGTAGTCCTTCACCCTGTCATCGACATAGATCTCGTTGACGACCTTACGGGCCTCTAGGATCTGCTCCGTGGTGACGAGAGGATCGACCGAAAGCCGGGGAGAGGAGGTCGCCATGGCGTCCAGAATCGAACGTTCCTCGGTTCGGCTGGGGTAACCGACCACAACCTTGAGCATGAAACGGTCCAACTGGGCCTCGGGAAGCGGATAGGTCCCCTCCTGTTCCAGGGGGTTTTGCGTTGCAAGTACGAGGAAGGGATCGGGCAGCTTGAACGTCTCGTCGCCGATCGTCACCTGCCGCTCCTGCATCGCTTCAAGGAGCGCGCTCTGAACTTTGGCCGGAGCACGATTAATTTCATCAGCCAGGATCAGATTGGCGAAGATCGGCCCCTTCCGGGTCGTAAAGACACCCTCCCGAGGGTTGTAGATCAAAGTACCGACAAGATCGGCCGGAAGGAGATCAGGAGTGAACTGGATACGGGAAAAAGCTGCATGAATGCAGGAGGAAAGAGTGCGGACTGTCAGTGTCTTGGCTAGTCCCGGAACTCCCTCCAAGAGGACGTGTCCATTACCAAGGAGACCGATCATAAGACTGCGCACCAATCCCTGCTGCCCAATCACCACACGACTCATTTCCTGAGAGAGAGGCTTGACCCAAGTGCTGGTTTCCTGGACGCGGCGGTCTAGTTCTTGAACGGTTGGATTCATGGGATGTGAGTCTGTTTGGTTATGTTGAAAAAGTGATGACGTTGCTGATACGGGTCAGCGAAAACTGAGACAAGAGAGAATCCTCGTTGTTCAAAAAAAGTTTCAAGACCTGTTCAGGATTCGGAGTGACTCAGGAGAGTCCGAAGTCCGATTGCCCGATCCCGAACGGTCGCACCTTCCCCCAGAAGAGTAAAATGCCCCATTTTGCGCCCTGGCTTGGCCCCTTTCTTGCCATACAAATGGAGGAAAATACCGGATTCCCTCAGGAGTAACTTCCAATCGGGTTGCCCTGCTTTCCAGAGATCCCCCAGGAGATTAATCATTACACCTGGGGAACGAAGCATGACAGGCCCCAAGGGGAGGCCGCAGACAGCCCTGATATGCTGCGCAAACTGGCTGGTCATCGTCGTCTCAAGGGTGTGATGCCCTGAGTTATGGGGGCGTGGAGCTAGTTCATTCACGAGTAGACTTCCATCAGCCAAGACAAAGAACTCGACCGTGATAAGGCCTATCACCCCGAGTTTTTCCGCGATGTCAGAAGCAATCGCACGGGCCTTCGATGCCACCGATTCAGGAAGATTGGCTGGCACGGTGGTGACATCAAGGATGCCGTCGCGATGCACATTCGTCTGGACGGGAAAGCAGAGAGATTCTCCGCTGACTGAACGGGCACAGATCACAGAAGCCTCGGATTGAAAAGCAATCTTCTGCTCAAGCACCGCAAGCGGTGCGGAAAGTTGTTCCCAGGCTGCAGTGACATCATTGCCGGGTTTCAGACTGATCTGCCCCTTGCCATCGTATCCAAGAGCCGCCGTCTTCAGGATCGAATCCCCCCCTAAGGCAGCCAGTGCCTTCTTGAGTTGCAATGCCGAGGTGATCGCTCGGAACGGAGCTACAGCGATTCCCACCGAGAGGAGGAACTCTTTTTCCCTGATCCGGTCCTGACAGATCAGCACAACCCGGGAGGAGGGCCTGACAGGTTTTCTTTTCTCAAGGAACTCCAGCACGGAAACAGGGATATTTTCAAATTCAACCGTCACCACGTCGACCTCGCTGGCAAAGCGGACCAGCGCCACCGGATCGTTAAAGGAAGCCGTGATAGCAAGGTCGGCACAGGAGACGGCAGGCCCCTCGGGCGTCTCATCATAGACCACCACCCGGTATCCAAGACTCTTGGCGGCCATCGCGGACATCCTCCCAAGTTGACCGCTACCGAGAATGCCCAGCGTTGCACCCGGTAAAAAAGCTCCTGTAATCGAAGGGGTTTTCTCTTTCGGAGTTACCCCCTGTCCGTTATCTATAATGGCTTCGCTTTTTCTCATGGATCGTCTCCTTTATCTGCTGGCACTGGGACTTGTCACACTCATCCGGATTCTTCCCATCACGGTTTGCTTCGTGGCGGGTCAATTCCTCGGACTCTTCATATGGGTCATTCTGCCTAGCTACCGCCGTCTCTCCAAACAGAATCTCCGCATAGCTTTCGGTTCCTCAATGAGTGACAGGGAGACCTCCCTCATCACCCTAAAACATTTTGTGAATCTGGGAGCCAATATCGTCAGTTCCATCAAGATCCCTGCGCTGAGCGAGCAAGAACTACGCTCCCGCCTCGGTTTCGATCAGGAGCAGAACTGGATCGACTGGGTCGTCGGTGCCAAGGCAGGCGACCATGGCACCGTGGCTGCCCTCAGTCATTTCGGGAACTGGGAGATCAACGCCCAGATCGCGGAATTCGTGAAACCTCGACAGGCTGGATGTGTCTATCAGGCCCTGCGAAGCCCCCTCATGGATGACTTGGTGAACCGCGACCGCCGCAGCAGGGGGGTCCACACCTTCGACCGCAAGAAAGAAATGCAGGGAGCCGCTACCCTGCTGAAGGCCGGTGGTGTCGTTGGAGTCTTAACAGATCAGCATGCGGGAAATGCCGGAATATGGATGCCTCTTTTCGGAAAACTTGCCTCCACCTCCCCGCTCGCCGCAAGCCTTGCCCAGCGGACCGACTCCCTGCTTGTCCAGGTAAGCGTGCGTACCGTCGGCCTTGCCCGATGGGTTATCCACACCAGCAGTCCGGTACAGACCGAGGGTCGCGGGATTGAAGAGATCACCATGGATCTTAACCATCTTCTGGAACAAGAGGTCAGGCATTCTCCCTCCGATTGGTTCTGGGTTCACAACCGTTGGAAAACTCCCCATCCCAATTTTTTACTAAAAGAAGCCAAGCGGGGAGTTTATCTACCGCCAGGTACATCCTCCGGGGATCTCCAACCCTTCCGACTCCTTGTCCGCTCACCAAACTGGCTCGGTGATGCCTGCATGTCCGCACCATCGATCCGCGCCTTAAAGGAAGGACGCCCCGACATGCATCTCACGATTCTTTCACCGGCAAAGTTAGCTTCACTCTGGCATGAGATTGCGGAGGTCGATGCGGTTCTCGAAATTCCGGCCAAGGCCTCACCATTGAGCGTTGCCAAGTTGATCAGGAAATCCGGGCGTTACGACGCAGCCTTCCTCTTACCTAACTCAATCCGTAGCGCCCTTGAGGTTTGCCTTGCAGGGATTCCCCGTCGAGTTGGCCGAATGATCCACCGAGGTGGCAAACTCATCAATCAGCGGATGACGGGCAAGCATCAACGCCACCCCACAATTCATCAATCCGAGGACCTGCTTGCCATCGTCCGCCAGTTGGGGGGATCAGCACCAACACCACGGACAATCCGCTCCAGCGGTTCGGATTGTGTTAATAAAAAACACGTATCGAACATGACTCCCCGTATCGGACTCTGTCCAGGTGCCGAGTATGGATCAGCCAAGCGTTGGCCCTTGGAGCGCTACCGATCCGTCATTGAGGACATTTCAAAGGATCACGACATCACGTGGGTCATCGTGGGAACGATCAAAGACGAGCCATTTGGTGCAGAACTGGCACGCAATTTCTCCGGCAAGGTGGAAAATCTCTGCGGCAAGACCACCCTTTCCGAACTCATCGTAGAGCTGAAAAAATTCCAACTCCTGCTGACCAACGATACGGGAACAATGCATCTCGCCGACCTGCTGGGAATCCCGGTGGTGGCGCTTTTCGGTTCCACGGAACCTGACCTGACAGGTCCGGTTGGTGTCACCGTCCCTCCTCACCGCATTCTGCGGCGCAAGGTCGAGTGCAATCCATGCTACCTTCGAGAGTGCCCCATCGACTTCCGCTGCATGAATGAACTTACCGTGGAGATGGTGACTGCTACTGTTAAAGAATCACTGAGTGCCGTGGAACCGTTAAAAGGTTAAAATGCACTTCTCTTTGCATCCTTCATTTTTTAACGCTTCTAACTTTTTTACATGTTAACTCACCTCATTTTCCCATGCTGACCATTCGCAAACTCAAGAAAACCCTAGGCGGACGCACCCTCTTTGAAGAGGCCGACATGCAGGTGAATTACGGTGAACGTGTCGCCCTTGTGGGACCCAATGGTGCTGGCAAATCGACACTCTTCTCACTCCTTCTCAAGAAAGATGAGGCGGATTCGGGAACCATTGAACGCGATGAGTGGACCATGATCGGCCACCTTGCGCAGGAAGGGGAAGCGATCGGTGATGAAACCGTGCTTGATGTGGCCACAGGACGAGCCGGTGAGATCCCCGCTCTGGAAAAACTTCTAAAGGAACTTGAAGAGGCCGGCACTGTGGATGGCTCCGAGTATGCAGAGGCCTCCTCGAAACATACCGCTCTCAGCGATCCCAAGGTCGAGGCCAAGGCGAAGAAAATTCTCGTGGGACTCGGCTACAAACAGGAGGACTTTGAACGTAAGGCCAAGGAACTCAGTGGCGGATGGGTCATGCGTGCCCATCTGGCCAGGCTCCTTGTCATGGAACCGGACCTCCTCCTGCTGGATGAACCGACCAACCACCTCGACCTCGTCTCCCTGCTCTGGTTGCAGAACTATCTCAAGACCTACTCGGGGGCCATTCTCCTTATCTCCCACGACAGGCAATTCATGGATGAGATCATCCAGACTGTCTACGAGATCTCCGAGAGTCGCCTCCATTCCTACTCCGGGAACTACTCTGCATTCCTTGAGGAGCGTGAGGCACGTTACGAACGGCAGAATAACGCCTACAAGAACCAGCAGAAGGAGATCACCTCGCTAAGGGAGTTCTACGACCGATTCCGTCAGGTTGCCTCCAAGGCCTCCCAGGCCATGAGCAAGCTCAAGCAGATCGAGCGGATGGAGTTGATTGAAAAGCCCATGCCTCCCCGCAAGCCGTTCCGTTTCCAGATTCCCCAACCTCCACGCGGCGGCCAGCGTTCCGTGATCCTCGAGGGGATCCACATGGCCTACCCCAGCTCGTCCACTACGGCGGCAACGCGTCCCGTCTACGAGGGACTCGACCTCACCATTGAGCGGGGAGAGCGCACCGTCCTTGTCGGACCCAATGGGGCGGGCAAGTCGACGTTACTCAAGATCCTCGCCGACCAGTTGGAATTTCAGAAGGGAAAGCGAATCGAGGGCCCGAACGCAAAGATCGGTTACTTTAGCCAGCATCGAGCCGCCACACTGGACTCAAACAAATCCGTCCTCGAAGAGGTCAGGGCTGCGAACGGTGAACTCTCCGAGAATGACGCTCGGGGCATCCTCGGCTCGTTCCTCTTCCGCAAGGATGACATCTACAAGAAGACCGCTGTCTTGAGCGGGGGTGAGAAGACCCGCCTCAATCTCGTCAAGTTCCTTGTCGATCCCCCTAACCTTCTCCTCATGGATGAACCGACGACCCACCTCGACATCCACACCGTTGAGTCGCTCATCATGGCGCTCGGAGCCTATGAGGGGACACTGGTCTTCATTAGCCACGACGTTCACTTCATCCGTAAACTCGCCACCAAGGTTCTTCATGTGAACAACGGCAAAGTGACTCCTCATCTCGGTACTTATGATGACTTCCTGGAGAAGGTCGGGGCGTTGGGCAATGAGCGGGAAGCGCTCACCGCCTAACGGCGGAAGAAGTTTAGCGTCTTCAGACGGAAGACAGTTAGGATACTGAAGTGCCTTTCCCGCGAAAGGCTCAGGAAGTTTTTGATGCACCCGCCAGGCCTGCAAGCAAAGATGTGTAACTTATACTGCGAGCGCCGCAGAACAACGCGGACAGCGAAAACCCCAAGCTTAAGCAATGGATTCGCGAATTCCAGCGACGACTTCCCCGATTTCATCTTGGCGTAAGCCTGGGAAGATCGGTAACGCCAGCGACTCCTTCGCTGCCAACTCGCTGACAGGGAAGTCTCCGGACTTGTGTCCGAGGTAGGCAAAGCACTCTTGAAGATGAAGCGGCACCGGATAGTAGATCGCACATCCGATCTTCTTCTCGGTCAGACGGGCCATGACGGCGCCGCGATCTTTCACCCTGATCACATACTGGTGATAAATGTGGTGATTGGTCAGACCGCTGGATAGGTGCGGTTCGGCAGGAAGGGTGACCCGATCCAGAAGGCCTGCGGCGGTGAAGGCGGCGCGGTATTCGGCGGCATTCGCGCGGCGTGTGGCATTCCATCCGTCCAGGAAGGGGAGTTTGGCTCGAAGGACGGCTGCCTGAATGGCGTCGATACGGAAATTCCCACCGACGACCTTGTGATAGTAACGTTGCTCCATTCCGTGATTACGGATACGGCGGAGATTCTCGGCCATTTCTGCATCAAGACAGAGGGCCACTCCAGCATCCCCTGCGGCACCAAGATTCTTGCTCGGGTAGAAGCTTACGTAGGAGGTCGGCGCGATGATGCCGGCCTTTTTTGTACCCTGCTTCCAAAGATATTCGCCTCCAAGGATCTGGGCCGCGTCCTCAAGGACCTCAACCCCGAATTCGGCTGAGATCGCCATGATCTTTTCCAGATCGCAGATGGCTCCGAAGAGATGGATCGGAACAATCAACCGAACACGATTGCCTTTCGGCGAATGGAGGAATCCATCGCTCCCCCGTTGGAGCGAGGCAAGCAGTGAGCGCAAACTTTCCGGATCCATCATGAAGGTGGACGGATTGATGTCGCAGAAGAGGATCTCGGCACCGGTACGGTGGATGCACCCAGCCGTGGCAAAGAAGGTATAGGGGGTGGAAATAACAGCATCGCCGTGCCCGATCCCCAAAGCCATGAGGAGAGCTAGTTGCGCATCGGTTCCGGAGGACATCCCGACGGCGTGGCATTCCTCACGATTCTGGGCCAGATAGGCCTCGAGATCCTTCTCAAAGGCTTCAACTTCGGCGCCGAGGACATAGCCCCGGTGACCGAGGACGCGGAGTGCCGCATCGCGGACCGCCTCGTCGACCTGAGGTCCGAGTCGGCTCAGGTCAAAGAGAGGGACTGGCACGGAGCGGAAAAGGGTGAGCCTTACTTCACGATGCCGAACTCGGCACGGCGATTCTTGGCCCAAGCCGCATCGTTGCTGGCGGAATCAACAGGCATCTCGGCTCCGAAGCTGACGGTCTGGACATTGTTGGCTTGGAGGCCCTTGGCGATGAGGGCTTCACGAACGGCAAGGGCACGCTTTTCGCCGAGGCTGCGGTTGTACTCCTGAGTACCACGCTCATCGGTGAAGCCGGCGACAATGACCGTCTTACCCGTTCCCTTGAGGGCTGAGGCGACAGCTGCAACTTTCGACTCCTGATCGGGCGAAACGGAGGAACTGTCGTAACCGAACTGAACTGGTGCATACTGGCCACGCTGGACATTGGCCCCGAGGAAATTGGCTCCTTCGCTACGTTCGCCAAGAGGTGTTCCGTTCACGTAATCACCATCGACGCCGGCGTATTGTTTACCTTTTTTGTTCGCGCATCCGGAGAATGCGAGCAGGGCAAAAAGTGAGAGAATTGTAACTTGTTGGAAACGCATGGTCATATTCAGGGATAATCCGGCAAAAAGATCAAGGATTGCAGTTCTAAAAAAGGACCCTCTCAAAACGAAGATCCTTCATTAGGCTACTATCTTGACCAAGTAGGCTCGGTGACCTTACCGAGTCCCGAGATAACCGGAACGGATTTACCCGTCGGCACATCAAGCAGGGAAATGGTGCTTCCAGTGCTGTAAATCAGGTGCCGTGAATCAGCACCCCAGACAGGATTCTCGCCCTGACCAACAATCCGAGCACCTCCTCCGTTCACATCCATAACGGCAATGGCAAAGCCGCCGCCAGATCGAACATTAAAAGCAAGGCGCTGACCATCCGGTGACCAACTCGGCTCAGTACAGTATCCGAAACCTGTGGGAACAAGACTCCCCGATCCGCCGCCGGCACTGATCCGGTAGAGTTGGGGCGCTCCTGCTACATCACAGGCATAGATGATTTCCGACCCGTTAGGTGTCCACGTTGGTGATGACTCAGCCCCGCGTGTGTGGGTAAGACGTCGGGCTCCTCCGCCCAATCCGACGACGTAAAGTTCGGGATTCCCATCCTTACTGATCGTGCAGGCGATCAGATTACCATCCGGTGAGAAGCGGGCTCCTGAGTTCGTTCCCGGAAATTTCACAAGACGCACCCGCGATCCGCTGACCAGATCGATTACGTAGATATCGGCATAGCCGGCCTGATAGCCGGTGTAGGCAAGACGGCGTCCGTTCGGGCTAAGAGCGGGGGAGACACTCAGGGTGTTGTCATGGGTGATTTGACGGCCGTTAGCCCCGTCGTAATCGGCAAGATAAACCTCCTTGTGACCCGTGCGGGTACTAACAAATGCGAGGGTGCTGGAAGCAATCCCCTTGTGTCCGGTGAGTGTCTGCACGATATCGTCCACAAACTGATGCGCGGCAGAACGTGCACTCCCCTGATAAGCCTTCTCCAGAACAACTTCTCCTCCCTTTAGCACCTTGCCCTGAAGAACTCCCCCGGCAAAGGTTCCGCTGATCGAGAATGTGGCAATGGCTGGCTGAACAAGCGAAAACCATCCCGCCAGACTCAGATCGTTCTGAACGACCTTGCTTGCGGAAGCACCCTCACTCCCCCCAATGCCGCTGAAAGAGATATTCAGTGCATCACTTTTACGGACGGTGATCGTCGGGGCTTCTGTAGCATTGAGGAGGGAGATTCCAAAGAGGATGAATAGGGCACTAAGTGGTAGAAGTTGATGGCGTCTGTTCATAGGTTCACAAAATCGTTCTGAAACATCGGGCGTTTTTTGGCAAGTCGTGGCTGGGGTAAAATTAGCGGTTGAGAGCGCGGTAGCGCGCCCTTACGGGATAGGAACCTAGGATCTGGAGACTGGCAGCAAGACGCTTTGCTCCAGCTAGGGCCTTCTTCACCGTGGCCTCCTCTGCTGAGCCCTCGATCTCAAGATAGAAGACATAGGTCTCCGGAGCACCCGGAACGGGACGTGAAACAATCCTGCAGAGATTGACCCCGGCGCGGGCAAAGGGTCCAAGAAAGCCGTGGAGACTGCCCGAGGTCTGCGGCAAGGCGGCCACAATCGCGGTCCTGATGAGTCCGGAAGTGGATGTCTTGGCTATGAGTGGGTGTGTGCCAAGGACCAAGAAATTGGTGACATTGAGAGCCTCCGGACGTACGGGAAACTTAAGAATAGAGAGTCCGTAGAGCGCTGCAGCTCCAGGAGCCGCAAGGGCCGCGGAGGTCGGGGAGAGAGACGCCTTTCTAGCTGCTTCAGCGGTGCTTGAACTCTCGATCATCTTGACTCCAGGGAGATTCTCCCGGATCCATTCCCGATGATGCCGGAGAGGCATGACATGTGAATAAAGTGACCGGATCTTCTTGAAATCCGTACCGGAACGCCCGAGGAGCGCGAGCCTCACATCAAGGGTGAGTCCTTCGCGGACAAAGAGACCGCCTGCCTGTTCGATCAGAAGGTCGACGGTCTCCGTAATGGTACCTCCCGATGAATTCTCGATCGGGACAATCCCGCAGGCAGCGACTCCTGAGCGGATAGCATGGATCACCTCGGTAATGGTGGCGCAGGCAAGTCCTGGACTCTTGGGGAACCTACGTGCAGCAACAAGGTTGGAGAAAGTCCCTTCTGGCCCGAGATAGGCAACGGGTGCGGATGCTAAAGATGGCATGTCTGATGCATTTATGATGCTTGTAGCGCTTGTGAGCAAGAGCTTCCGAGCGCTTGGAATTTGAAGAGGCGCAAAATCATGAGAGGTAAAACGAGCATAAGTTGATTTTTTTGTCATCTGGGATCATTTACTCTCGTGTGATTAACCGCATGAATCTCCTCCGTATTCTTTCCGTGACACTAGGGGGTCTACTGCTGAGCAGTTGCACGCTCCTATATTCTCACACCCCAAGCGGAAGCCCAACCGGGCAGGAAAATTTGGTTCCCACCAATAATCCAAGGCCCACCACGACCTCATCCGAAGAATCGTCCGCTCCACGCAAAAAAAACGGGTTATTTCATTTCATTATGCATCCCCTTGAGGAATTTCACCTTTTTCCTCCCCGCAAAACACCTCCTCCTAAGGCGCTCGCTCTCCGAAGGATCGGAACCATACGGACTCTTTCCAATGATGGAAGCTACGTGATCGTGGAACTGGAACCCGGTGTTCTGGTGACCTCGGGAAGCGAGTTGCTGGTCACCGGTGCAGCGGGAGGACCAGCCCACCTCAAAGTCTCCGAACTCCAACTTCCCTATTTTATCGCCGACATTATCGACGGCAACCCTGTTCCCAGTCAGACCGTCCAGCAGTGATCCCTAAGTCCAGCGAATCCAAGGTGTAGGATTGACTCCGATCCCGCTTATCCCGAATCTGCTTTTTGTTAAGCATCTTAACAGTTCACCCTGAAATGAAAAACCCATCTCCATCTGATCAGCTAAATCCCTCGCTTTGTGTGGAGGAGATTGGATCGTTGGCAGGAATGATCATGATCATGCAGCGCCGTTTTATGCCGGGACTCATGGGTGAACTGGCCCGAGGAAAGGTCTCCTTCC
>WBXH01000002.1 GCA_008933015.1 Verrucomicrobiota bacterium
TGCAGGAGACCAAAGAAAGAAGCAACGCCAGAGAAACTAGCCCGAAGCGTTTCATTCTGTCAGCCTACGCAACTTTTAGCCTTAACGCTGTTTTTTAGACCTGCGGGCCGTGCCATCCGCCGGAAGGCAGAACGACATCGTTGACCTCATCCGGCCCCCAAGTTCCCGGCTTGTAAGGATGAACGGGAACTGAGTTGCCAATGATTTTCTCAACAATGCGCCATCCCTCTTCCACCACATCCTGACGTGCAAAGAGGGCCTGATCTCCTTGTATAGCATCGCCGATAAGACGCTCGTAAGGGGTCATCTCGTCGGGTTGCTGATCGACAACCTTCATTTCCATAGGTTCACCAACCATCCTCTCGCCATCAATCTTGACCTGCATGCAGAGGCCGATTTCGATCCGGGGTGAGAAGAGGAATCGCACATAATTGTGCATTGGGGCCTGCTCATCAGGGAAGACAACTTGGGGTGGACGATGAAACTGAACGCGAACTTCAGTTGCGGAGACGGGTAGATTCTTACCGGCTCGGATATAGATCGGAACACCCTGCCAGCGCCAGTTATCGATGAAGACACGAACAGCAGCAAAAGTTTCTGTCGTGCTGTTGGGAGCGACTCCCGGTTCCTGAAGGTACCCCTCGAATTGTCCCCTGACGATGTCGTTGGGCGATATAGTACGGATGGAACGGAAGAGCTTCACCTGTTCGTCACGGACGCGCTCCTTGTCGGGCCAATAAGGAGGCTCCATGCAAAGGAATCCAACGACCTGCATAAGGTGGTTTTCGATCACATCACGCAGACATCCTGTAGCGTCATAAAAGGCACCCCGTCCATCCACTCCGAAGGACTCGGCCATGGTGATCTGGATATTGCTGATATGATTGCGGTTCCAGATCGGCTCAAGGAATGCATTGGCAAAACGGGTATAGAGGACATTCTGCGTCGCCTCTTTGCCAAGGTAATGATCGATACGGAAGACCTGTTTCTCGTCAAGCACCTCATGGAGAATCTTGTTGAGACCCTCAGCCGAGGCCTTATCGTGTCCAAACGGCTTCTCAACCACAACACGGGTATCGTCGTTGATGCATCCGGCCGCCTTGAGCCCTTTGGTCACGGTTCCGAAAAGAACAGGGGGAATTGCCAAGTAGTGAATCGGACGCTGGGCGCCGCCAAGGGCTTTTCTGAGTGCCTCAAAAGTAGCTGCATCCCCGTAATCCCCGTCGACGTACTGGAATTGATCTGCAAACTTCTTGAAGTTGGCCTCGTCCACACCCCGGCCATAAGTGACGATTCCTTCGCGGGCGCGGTCAATGAGCTGCTCGCGAGTCATTCCACTTTTAGCGACACCGATGACCGGCCCTTCAAGCACACCACGACGATAGAGAGCCTGGATCGTGTCGAAGAGTTTCTTATGAGCCAGGTCTCCAGTCGCCCCGAAGAGGACGAGCGCGTCGCTTTTGAGTGCAGACATGATTTTTGAAAGGGTTTTTTGAGGTGCCGTGAATTACTTGGAATCAGCTGGCTTTTCGTGGTGACCTCCGAACTCGTAGCGCATTGCCGAGCAAATCTTATCGGCGAAGAGTCCCAAGTTACGGCTCGAGAATCGTTCATACAACGCCGTTGTGAGAACAGGAGCCGGTACACCCTCTTCAATTGCTGCTTGGATTGTCCAGCGACCCTCTCCGGAATCACTCACGCGGCCACCGAAGGTGGAAAGCTCAGGGTCACCAGCCATGGCGTCAGCGGTGAGATCAAGCAACCAACTCGCGACAACACTGCCTCTGCGCCAGACTTCAGTGATCTCAGGAAGATCCAGGTCATACTGGTAATTCTCGGGATCACGGAGAGGAGTGGTCTCGGCATCGATTTCACGGGTAACTTTACCGGCATTGGCATTCTTCAAAATATTCAGGCCCTCGGCATAGGCAGCCATAATGCCGTACTCGATGCCGTTGTGGACCATCTTGACGAAGTGGCCGGCACCATTGGGACCGCAATGAAGATATCCCTCCTCTGCGGTTCCCTGACGGGTGCGACTCGGTGTCACCGGAGCATCCCCCTTACCTGGGGCAAGGGCCTTTAGAATGGGATCAAGGTACGAGACAGTCTCCTTGGAGCCGCCGATCATCTCGCAGTAACCGCGCTCGAGACCCCAAACACCACCTGAGGTGCCGACGTCTACATACTCGATACCCTTTGCGGAGAGTTCCTTGGCACGGCGAATGTCGTCCTTGTAGTAGGAATTGCCCCCGTCGATCAGAATGTCTCCCTTGCTGAGAAGGGGAGTAAACGTGGCGATTGTATCATCCACATAAGCAGCTGGAATCATCATCCAAACTGCCTTTGGACCCGTCAATTTGCTGACGAGATCAGCCTGATCCTTGGCAGCAATAGCTCCCTTGGAAGCGAGATCTTGGATCGCAGCCTCGCTACGGTCCCAAACAACAACTTCATGACCTGCCTTGAGGAGGCGTTGAGCCATGTTGGCTCCCATTCTTCCGAGACCGACCATTCCGATGCGCATAGTGATTGTTCCTTTGTTGAGGGTTTGTATTAGACTCCTTATCTATAGTGGAAAGTCTTTCCGTCAAGCATCGCCTTGTAATCTCACTTCCGCGCTCACTGCTGGCAGCCTTTCACTTGGCCTGCTAGGACTGCTTCCATGACTTCACCAAAAAATCGTACGGGGATCATCGCTGCAATGGAATCCGAACTCCGAGATCTCTCGAAAGACCTCCAACACGAGCGCACCGAGAAGATCGCAGGTAGGGAAATTCACTATGGTCATCTGGAGGATCAACTCGTGGCCATCGTCCTCTGCGGCTGCGGCAAGGTGAATGCAACTCTATCGGCCACCCTGCTGGCCTGCCATGCCAAGGTCTCCAGAATCCTCGTCACCGGCATCTCGGGCGGACTGGCTGAGGGGGTGAAGGTGGGTGACATCGTGATCGGGGATTCCTTTGTACAGCACGACATGGATGCGCGCCCCCTCTTTCCTCATCATGAGATTCCCTTTGAGGGATTCTCGGTGATCGAATCGGAACCGGAACTGCGTCATCTTCTTGCCTTAGCAGCACGCAAGATGCTGGCCTCTGGACGCCCCCCGGGCCTCGAGGAATCCTCTGTCTTCGAGGGACTCGTGACCAGTGGGGATCAGTTTCTTTCCAGTAACAAAGCCCGCTCCAGGGTCTTGGAGGCCATTCCGAGGGCCTGCTGTGTCGATATGGAGTCGGCTGCCATTGCCCAGGTATGCCGCGCCGCGGACCTCCCTCTTGGAGTAATGCGCGTGATCTCCGACTCGGCAGATGGAAGCGCGCATATCGACTTCGCAAAGTTTGTCGAATTCTCAGCATCAAAAGCCTGTGCCGAGACGGTAAGGCACGCCTTAAGGGCGTTAGCCAGCTGAAAGCGGGCAGGCAATTATCAATTTAGAATTTTAGCATGGTCATCTGGGAATCCACGAAGAAGTTACTTCGCTGATTTTTGCTCTAACCTAACAGTCTACCGAACTTCAGCCTAAACACCTCCTAGAGAGGTTTTGTCTTCCTAGAACGTCACCCCGATCTGAGCGCCTAGGACAAGGGCGTTGGGGATACTGCCCGTGCCGCCTGGATTGATGATCCACTGAGCATCTGGCTGGACATAAGCGAACTTGGTCAGATTGATACGATAACCGAATTCATAAGCTAGTTCATAGGTGGCATACCCCCCAAGGGATGCCTGATTCGCTTGAGCGTAGTTGGAGCTGAAATTCCCGTAGGCGACACCGAAAATGGAGATGTCACGTGGACGCGCGGGGATCATGCCCGTGTAGACCAAACCTCCGTTGTACTGGAAGGGAACCTTCGCCGTGTTCTGCTGGGGAGAGAGCACGAAGGCGCTCCAGGCGGTAAGACCGGTGTCCTTGCAAGGATCCATGCGGTAGAGCATCTGATCGAAGTGCCAGTAGAGGCCATAGGCGCCAGGTTGGCCTTGGGTACTGCCGAATTGCGAATAGGTCCAGGTGGAGTAATAGCCTCCCATCCAGTAGTGACCAGGCAGGCCGTGGGGAATGGCGTCGGATGCCGGCACAGAGAAGGTCTTGCCGTCATTGTTTACTGATACAACCGATTTGCCATCCGAGGTCTTTGGAGCAGCAGACGGGGATGGCTTGAAGAATTCCGGCGCCCATCCGTACTGACCGACAAGCATGACTCCATCGCCCGGATTCATGTTCCAGTTGAAGCCATGCATGTAGGACTGGGAAACCTGAGGAGTTACTTGATAGATGCCCAGCATCGCCTCGGTTTCCTTGGTCAGCAGTGCTCGAAGTCGGGCACCCCAGACAGACCAAGGATAGGTAGAGAAGGAGCCATTGACAGGTAGGGCCTGAGGGTTTCCGTCTATGCCATTGTTCATGTAGAGCCAGTAGAGGGGTGACGAGGCAAAGTCATCACCCGCGGCCATACGCCCGAATTTAAAGCTGATCTTGTCGTCGTCGAAGCGTTGATTGTAGGCGAGGCCATAGAAGATGGTTCCGGTGCCTCCATAGACCTGCTGGACGGTGAACTGGTTGCCGATGTGCTGCGCGGAGAGGTTGTTCCCGTCGCGGTTGAGGGCGATCACGCTCAGCGTGCCGCCGTCATATCCAAGCAGGGGCTTGGACTGGAACTCCAGGTCAAGGGTGAAGTTATCACAGTAAGTGAATCCGGAGCTTTTTCCACCAACAGGATTACCGGCGAGGTTGGCCGTGTATGAGGCAGAGATATCTAGTCCATTAGTGGCAAGTTTATCACGAAAGCCAAACCAGTTCTTTGTTGCGTAATCGGACTGAAACCAGTTGGTAGTATTATCATGGGCAGTGCGGTACGGATCCCAGAAGCGCTGATTACCCCAATTCAGTTCGGGAATTTGGTAGGGTATGTCGAACTTGAGCTGTTCGTCTGGAGTGATGAACGATGGCATTGGCATTCGAACGGATATTACTTTTCGTGGCGGCGTGGCGGAAGGAGCTTCAATGCTGACGGCATTGGTTGCGCCGGCGTTCGGAGCAGTCGTCAAAACGGTTGCAAGGAGGAGAGGTAAAAACATCGGGGGAATAGGGTTAGAGAAATTGGAGAAAAGCGTGATTCATAAGTCCATGGCAATCGGATTTTTTGCATCACTACCCAAATAAGGGTAGTCAAGAGGGCAAACTCGTTCGGTTTGAAGGATTTTTAGAACCGTCTCCTCAACCATCCTTCAAAGGAACTCCGAAATACCCATGGCAAAGCCCTATCGGGCTTTCAGGGCGTTCACACTGGTGAGGATCCCTGAAATCATCGAATAGGCCACCAACCCTACGAAGAGGGCAACAATGAGGATCACGGCGGGTTGGATCAAAGTCGTGAGATGACCGATCCGGGAGGTCAGCTCGCGATCGTAGCGTTTTGCGGCTCGGGCAAGAGATCCGGCCAGATCACCGGTCTGCTCACCGACGGCGAGGATATCAAGAAGCACAGGTGGAAAAAAACCGGTGCGCTTCATCGCTGATGCGATGGAACTTCCCTCGCGCACCCTGTCGGCCACCTCTTCCATGAGTCCCTTGAGGTAGACATTCCCCGTGGCCGCCCTCATCAGATCCATCGCGGAGAGCATCGTCACTCCGTTGGAAACAAGCGTGGAGAGATTCTGCATCACCTCGGCATAGAAACGCGCCTTGAGAACCGGTCCTACGACCGGCACGGAAAGCTGTTTTTTTCCCCACCAAAGACGCCCCGAAGGAGTCGAAATAGCAAATCTTACACCCAGTACAACCACACCGATAAAAGCTAGGATTGCCCACCACCAGTGCCCGCAGAAAAGGCTCACCGTAATGAGAGCCTGGGTAACGGCCGGAAGCTTCTGCCCTGATTTTCCCAATAGAACGGAAAGCTGCGGCACCAGAAACGTCAGGAAAATAAACATCAGCATAATGGCCGAGGAGAAGACGATCGCCGGGTAGACAAGCGCAGAGGTGACTTTTTTACCGAGCTCCCCGACCATTTCCAGATGGGCGCATTGCCTCTTCAGGATCTGGGGCAGAACCCCGCCGCTTTCTCCTGCCGCGACAAGGTTGCAATAGAGGGGATCAAAGGTTCTTCCACAGCTGCGGAGTGATTTTGAAAAACTGACCCCCTCTCGGACCTGTTGCCTCAGATGGGCAGCCACGGTCTTTACCGGTGAACGCTCCTGACGCTGTTCGATGACTTTGAGGGCTCCCTCCAGTTGTAGTCCCGCATCGAGAAGTTCGGCAAGTTCCTCCGTGAAGAACAGAAGTTGGGGAGTTGTCAGACGGGGAAGTTCACCCGGACCGCTGAATGCAATGGAGCCGGTATTTTTACTACTACCACTATGTGTTACCGCAGCATTCCCTGTTCCTGAAAATCCAGACACCAAACTGACCAACCAGCCCTCGTGCCCCTTGACCGTCTTGGCCGCCAATCCCCCCTCCTCGAGGACTTTGCTTGGCTGCAGCCCCCTCTCACGGAGTTTACGGTAGGCATCGGCTCCAGAAAGCGCCTCGATACGGCCGTGATCGGGACGGCCTCCGGCATCAAGGGCACTGTAGGAAAAATTTGGCATGAAACGGCTTGGTCGCACTCCATCGACTCCGAGTAAGGCCGGTGTGTCAACGGTATTTAAATGCCATCGATTCTCTTGGCTTCAACGCTCCTCCAATCTCTTGATTCTCTTGAGATATTTCACCCCATCAGGCCCTAGACTGGAGGGATCGATGATCGGCTCCCCAAAAAGACGATCCCAGAACCTCTCAAAACAATGCGCGGCATCAGGTACAGAAGTTGAGAGGGCAAGCGCCTTCCGATAGAAGGCGATCGACCTGCCATGCACGGCTCCGGGTGAGATGGCAAACTGCCCCCCTCCTCGGAAATGAAAAAACTCGGGAGCCTCCTCAAGGAACAATTCCGTAAAAAGCCTTCCCGTGGGAAGTTCCCTGCGATCTGGATTTTTACTCCAGGGAACGAAGAGACGCCTCCCCAGAGGGTCATCCGTTTCCTCCAAAAAGCCATACCAATGGAAGGGATCCGGCCGCTCTCTTCCATCAGCGAGTGCCTGCAAACGGTCATGAAAATCGGGGGCATGGTCAAAGGGATGTCCCTGACAAAAAACAGTCACTTCAGCTAATGAATCGTAGCGGTCGATCAGATGGGTTAGGTAGGAATGAGCCTCCCTTCCGACATTGGGTAGGGAAATGATGGACAGGCCTTCCCGAACAGAAAAACCGGCGGGCAGGGCTGGAGAATCCCCCTTGTTCAGAATGGTCAGACGCACGGAGGTTGGCACTCTTCTTAGCCAACGCAGATCCTCCTCATGGCGGGCTATGACCAACTCAAGGGATGGATGGGGCAGCGTCATCAGGCCGGGTGATTTATTTCCATTTTCCATTAAGGCTTGGCGCATTCACACTGGTTGCATTAGTAAAGGCCACTCCATTTTATGAACATCCTCATTCTTGCCGCCGGGTATGCCACTCGCCTCTACCCACTGACGGAAAACAAAGCAAAACCACTCCTCGATGTCGCCGGTAAGCCGATGATCGAGTGGGTTTTGGACAATCTCGCCCCGATTCCCGATATCGACCGAGTCTATGTGGTCACCAATAACAAATTTGCCGCCTCTTTCGAGGAGTGGGCGGCCGATTACAAGACGCGACATGCGGGACTCGAATTCACGATCGTCAACGACGGATCCACCAGCGACGCCGATAAGTTGGGTGCAATCGGCGATATTCACCATGTCATCAAGTCGCAGAACATCTCCCATCAGGATCTTCTGGTAGTGGCCGGTGACAACCTCTTCAGCCAGCCTGTTCCCGACTTTGCCGTGGCCGCAAAGAACCACCCGGCAACGCTTGCCCTTTACGACGTCGGTGATTTGGAAGCGATCCGCAAATACAATAATGTCTCGACCGACGCGGATGGTGTCATCACTCATTTTGAGGAAAAACCGGCACATCCCACGACTACGAAGACCGGCATCGCCCTCTACTATTACCGCTCCGACGTCCTTCCCCTCATCGATACCTACATGGCGGAAGGAAACAATCCAGACCAACCCGGGCGCCTTATCCAATGGCTCTACCCACGTGTCAAGGTCGGCACCTGGGATGTCCCCGGCACTTGGTTCGATATTGGGAGCAAGGAAACACTGATCGAGGCCAACGTGGTCTTTCAGAAGTTCGTTTCCTAAGTAAGGCTTGACCGCCTTTGCGGTCAACCGAGCCTGCCGGCTAAATTTCCAATCAGGACAACAACGCTTCGACCCGAGAGCGCAACCTGCGATTGATCAGAAAGGAGTTGCTCCGAGCCGGATTCAAAGAAGTCATCGGGGGATGCTCTTCCGGTGTCGACGACACGCCTCCAGCGCAGGCCCGCGGGAAGCACGGGTAAAGCAAAAGCCAAAGGCTCATGCCACATGTTGAAAGCAGCGTAGATAAAGTCCCCCTCAGGCCCGTAGGACTGAGCTTTGTCTCCTGCAATCATGAAGGCCAGTGAACGGCTCTCGCCCCCCCAATCCGGCACCCCAACCCTCACTCCGTGCCAACTGATATCGGGATATCCGCTATCACGGGTATTTCCGCCGGTGAAATACTCAGCCCTATGTAATTGGCTATGCCGGTGACGAAAATCGGCCATCAAGGAGACAAAACGCCTGAGTCCCTCGCCCGAGCCACCGCCGCACTCCGGAGGATTCCAGTCCAGCCAGTTCCACTCCTCGTCGTGACAGTAGGCGTTGTTATTACCGTTCTGTGTACGCCCCAATTCATCACCCATCGAGAGCATGGGCACACCCTGACTCAGAAAGAGAAGAGCCATTGCGTTGCGCTGCAGTCTTGCCCTCAGGACATTGACGCCCACATCTTCCGTGACACCCTCCGCGCCGCAATTCCACGTGAAGTTTTCATTTGCCCCATCGCGATTTCCCTCACCATTGGCCAGATTGTGCTTCTCGTTGTAGGAGTAGAGATCACGAAGAGTGAAGCCATCATGACACGTGATGAAATTCACGGAAGCGGTCGGTTTGCGGCCCGCGGCGGCATAGAGATTGGGTGAACCAAGGATCCCCTGCACAACTTCTCCCGCCACGCCGGCATCACCGCGCAGAAATTTCCTGGCAGCATCGCGATAGTGACCGTTCCACTCCATCCAGCGTCCGTACGCTGGGAAATTACCTACCTGGTAGAGACCGCCTGCGTCCCACGCCTCTGCAATCAGATCACATCGCGCCAGAATCGGGTCGAGGGCAAGCGCCTCAAGCAGTGGTGGGTTTGAGAGCGGGTGCCCGTTACGGTCACGGCCAAGCACCGAGGCAAGATCGAAGCGGAACCCATCTATATGGAACTCCGAGACCCAGTAGTGAAGGCAGTCGAGCACAAAGGCACGGACCACGGGATGATTGCAATTAAGGGTATTTCCACACCCCGTGTAGTTTGCATAGTTCCCGTCCGGGTTGAGCATGTAGTAGGTCTGGTTATCGATCCCTCGAAAGGAGATGGTTGGACCGCGCAGATCCCCCTCGGCCGTATGGTTAAAGACAACGTCCAGGATCACCGAGATACCGGCCGAATGAAGAGACTTAACGAGATTCTTGAACTCCGAGACCTGAGTTCCATGATGTCCCGTGGCGGCGTATCCTCCCTTGGGTGCAAAGAATCCCACCGTGCTGTATCCCCAGTAGTTGCAGAGTGGCTCGCCAGTGAGCGGATTCACCAACTTGTTCTCGTACTCGTCAAACTCAAAAACCGGCATCAGTTCGACACAATTCACACCAATGGACTGCAAATAGGGAATCTTCTCGATCATTCCCTCGTAGGTACCGGGATGCCTGACTCCCGAGGAAGGGTGCCGAGTGAATCCACGTACATGCATCTCGTAGATCACCAAATCCTGTACCGGGAGATTGATTGGACGATCGTGTCCCCAATCATAGTCCTCATAGGGCATCCGAGCCCGGTGAGGATAAACTTCCTCCTTGGGTGGAGGCGAGAGCCAGATGTCGCGACCAGCGATCTCACGGGCAAAGGGATCAAGCAGGATCTTCTTGGGATCAAAGAGAAGCCCCGCTTTTGGATCCATGGGGCCTTCCATCCGGAAGCCGTATTCCATCTCCTCGTAATCGAGGTCATAAACGATCATTGCATAGACATCACCAATCTTGCACTCGGGCGGAAACGGAATCTCCGCGTAGGGTTCGGGATCACCCCTTCGGAAGAGAACCAGCATGCAACTGGTTGCGTGCGAAGAGAAGATTGAGAAGTTTACCCCACCCGGCACATGACTCGCTCCGTAAGGAAGGGCATGGCCGTAGCGCATTCGGAACCCTCCGAACTCATGGGTATGATGAAAGGAGGCTCTCATTATTTCCAATCTTTAACACGCTCCTGCTCACCTAAATAGGATTTTATAACATTGAGTCCGCTTTCACCCCGAAAAATCAGGAAAGGAGTCTGCGCTTCTACTCTCCCGGAGGGATCAGATGAAATGCGGGTATCTTGGCTAGGACCACATTCCCCTCCTCAGTGAGTGCTAGATAGGATCCCTCCGCAATGGCACGACCCGCGGTGGTGTGGTAGCTGTTGTAGGAGAACTCCTCACCCGGCTCCAGTCGAGGAAAGCATCCCACAACACCATCTCCCTCGACAGCGGTAACCTCGCCGCTTTCTGCACGGACCACCCACTTGCGTCCTTTCACGGTGAGGGTGCGGTCGCTCTCGTTACGGATGGTGATATGGTAGACGAAGGGGTGAGGTTGATCGGGTGAAGCCGGAAGTTCGGGATCGTAAACCACCTGGTCGACGGTCGCCTCAAATCCCGGAAGGAGTTCAGGCTGCATCTGTCGGGCGGTTGTGGAATCAGGCGACGGGAGTGCCTGGAGTGGGCCCCTTGGGTTTCACAGTCGAGGAGATGTAGAGTTCCCTGAGTTGCTTCATCTCCGCAACGGCAGGAGATCCGGTAAGAAGTTCTACGCCACGGTTGTTCTTCGGGAAGGCAATGACTTCGCGGATGGAATCCTCTCCAGCAATCAGGGCCACCAGACGGTCAAGTCCGAGTGCAATGCCTCCATGAGGTGGCGCTCCGTGGCGGAAAGCTCTCAAAAGATGTCCAAAGAGTTCCTCCTGCTCGTCTTCTCCGATCCCAAGCACAGAGAAAGTCTCGGACTGAAGGTCTCCCTCATGGATTCGGATGCTGCCGCCACCGATCTCGACGCCATTGAGAACGATGTCATAGGCTTCGGCACGGATTTCTCCAAGCTTGGCGGGATCTTTGAGCAGATCACGGTCCTCTTCCTTGGGGCGAGTGAAGGGATGATGCACGGCGTTCCACTTGTTCTCTTCTGCATTGAAGGCAAGCATTGGAAAATCAACGACCCATAGGAAATTCAGCTGAAGGGGGTCGATTGCCAGTTTCTGAATCTCTGCGACACGGAGCCGGACGCGGCCAAGAACGGTGCAAGCCGTTTCCCATGCATCGGCTCCGAAGAGGACAAGATCTCCCTCCTGCATATTGAGGCGAGCTGAGAGGGCTACTTTCTCCTCCTCGCTGAAAAACTTAACAATCGGAGACTTCCATTCGCCATTCTCAACTTTGATAAAAGCGAGTCCTTTGGCACCTGCCAACTTGGCCATCTCGGTGAGTTCCTCGATCTGACCGGTGGTTATCCCGGCGAATCCCTTCGCATTCATCGCCTTGACCACACCACCAGCATCCAGAGCTCCACGGAAAACTTTGAACTGGCTCTGTGCAAAGATGTCACCCGCATCGCTGATCTCCATGGCGAAGCGGGTGTCGGGCTTATCGCTGCCATAGCGGTTCATCGCATCCGCATGGGTCATGCGGGGAAAGGGCACCGGGATCTCGATGCCGCGCGCCTCTCGGAAGACACGCCGGAAGATCCTCTCAATGAGATCCTGAAGATCCTGAGCCTTGATAAAGGAGGCCTCGATGTCGACCTGCGTAAACTCGGGTTGACGGTCGGCCCTCAGATCTTCATCCCGGAAGCAGCGGGCTATCTGGAAGTACTTATCAACACCGCCTACCATGAGGAGTTGTTTATACTGCTGGGGTGCCTGGGGGAGCGCGTAAAAGGAACCTGGCGTGAGCCGCGAGGGAACAAGGAAGTCGCGAGCTCCCTCCGGGGTGCTCTTGGAAAGAATCGGCGTCTCGATTTCCCAGAACCCCTCGGTGTCGAGAGCATCGCGGATCGACTTGGTGACGCGGTGACGAAGACGAAGGTTCGCCGCCATGGCAGGACGGCGCAGATCAAGGAATCGGTGGGTAAGTCGAAGGTCCTCGTTGGAAATCTTCTCGTCCATCGGGAAGGGAGGGACCTCGGAACGGTTCAGCACAGTTAGCGAGGAAACAATCAGTTCCACGGCACCTGTGGCAAGTTTTGGGTTTTCAGTGCCAACCAGTCGAGCTGCCACCTGTCCGACAACGGTAATCACATCCTCGGAGCGCAGGCTGTGCGCGGCGATGGCCGCATCAGCATGAAGCTCGGGACGGAATACAATCTGGGTGATCCCCTCGCGGTCGCGAAGATCGATGAAGATCACCCCGCCGTGGTCACGGCGGGAGGCGACCCAACCGCTAAGGGTTACATCACGTCCAATATCAGAAGGGCGCAGGGCGCCGCAGAGGCAGTCACGATAGTGCATAGGAAAGTGGAAAGGTTAACTGGGTAAAGGCCGAAAGGTAAAAGGTGAAAAAGACTATCTCAGGAAACTGCAGCGCCATGCTCCTCGAGCCAGATGGCAAGAGTGGCGTGATCCAACTCCTGCTCCATACGGTCGGAAAGTCGTTTTACTTTGACGTTTGGCCACTCGGCTCCGATCACGACCGCATGGGAGGCCCCGAGAGTCTCCGCCGTCCCGAACTGCTTGCCGACTTTTTCCTGACCAAGCGGGAATCCGACGCGCCATCCGGTGACGCGGAGTTGCTGGGCGAGAGCGAGAGCATTAGACCGGTGACTCTCATCCGCGATGACAAGATAGACCTGCAGGGGGGGCTCGGACTTGAGGTAGGAGGCCTCAAGTGACTTGGCAGCAGGAATCTCATTGATCAACTCGAGGAGTACGGCATCGCCGACACCGAATCCGACGGCAGGGAGATCGGCCAAGCCGTCACTAAGGTCCGCAAGGAGACGGTCATACCTTCCTCCACCGGCAATGGCCCGGAGATTGCCTTGCAGCGCAAAAGCCTCAAAAACCACTCCCGTGTAATAGGCCAGTCCGCGCACCACGCCAAGGTCCGGTCGGACGTACGCACGCAACCCGCGGGCCTCCAGATCGGCAAGCAACGGATCAAGGGCTGGAATCCTCCCGGTGGAAATAAACTCTTGAATCGTCGCTTGAGGGATACCGAAAGGAGCGAGAAGTTCCTCCGTTTTTTCAAAAGGCATTTTCTCCATCTTGTCCACGATATTGAGAAATTCTCCGGCATGGTCATGCTCGACGCCATGGAGGGTCAGGAAGTCATGCCATGCGGAACGGTCACTCAACCTGATTGCAAAATCTTCCGGGCCCAGACCGAAGGATCGGAGCAGGTCGATCAAAAGTGCCACCACCTCGGCATCGGCCGCCGATGTTGCGTCCCCAACGAGGTCGCAGTTGAACTGCAGGAATTCGCGTAGCCTTCCCCTCTGTTGGCGCTCGTAACGGAAACAGGTGCCGACATTGAACCATCGAATCGGTTTGGGGTAATCACGGTGCTTTGAGGCCACCATACGGGCCAGCGTCGGCGTGACCTCAGGTCTGAGAGCCACGGTCCGGTCACCTTTGTCTGTGAATTCATAGAGCTGGCCGAGAATTTCTCCTCCGCTGTTTTTCTTTCTATAGAGCTCGGCCGACTCGAGAGTAGGCCCATCGAACTCCACAAATCCGTAGCGCCGCGCAGTATCTCTCCAGAGGCCCGTCAGGTACCGGCGACGCGCAAAATCTTCGGGAAAGAGATCGCGGAAGCCGGGTAGGGTTTTCATGAAATGAAGCAGAAGTCAAAAACTAGGGGATCGTTCCTCTCTCTTCAACTCTCCAATCGCCAATCTTTATTCCAATTTCAATCCTCCAACTTCCTCCCTTAAGATCTTCTCATGAATGTCAGACTCCCCTCCCCTCAACATCTTTTCCTCATCCAGATACTGGCAACCGCCATGATGACAGGGATCATCTGGTTTGTTCAGGTCGCCCATTACCCACTCTTCGAAAAGATTCCCAAGGAGGGATTCGTAGCCTATGAGAACTGCAACACCACACGGACCGGATGGGTCGTGGGCCCGATCATGCTTGCGGAAATCGGCGCGGCGCTCGCCCTGATCCTTTTGGGATACAGGATGGCCTTCAATCCCTTGCATCTGATTGCACTGGGTTGCCTTCTCCTGATCTGGTTAAGTACTCTTTTGATTCAGATTCCACTCCACGGCATCCTCAGCCTACGGGCTGACCCTCACACGATGGATCTGCTGGTCTCGGGCAACTGGATTAGGACTATTCTTTGGTCCCTGAGGTTGGCTCTTCTCAGTGTCCTGCTTGGCATGGGGAAGATTTTCTAAAAAAAAGGGGATGTTTTCTCTTGCGGGATGGAATTGCTACAGATAACAAGCCCTTCCCCTAAGTTCCCCTTCCCACTAACAGAAAACTACTTTCAGATACCGATATGGCCAAGAAATCAGCTCCACCCGCTAAAAAGAAGGTTGTAAAACCCATCAAAAAAACGGTCCCAAAACCGTTCAAGAAAGCACCCGCAAAGGCTTTGAAATCCAAGGTAAAGCTAGTCGCCAAGGCGAAAGCCAAACCAACCGGCAAGCCGGTCCCCAAGAAATTGGCTCCCAAGAAATCTCCAGTTAAGACTTTCAAATCGAAGCCAGTTGCTAAAGCGACGACTAAAACCAAGCCTGCTGTTAAATCAGTCAAGGCTGTTGTGCCAAAGAAGCCGATTGTTGCCAAAGTCTCCGCAAAGAAAACCTCCAAGACTTCTGCTAAAAAAATTACTCCTTCCTTTTCCTCCAACGAAAGGGTTCTGGCGCAGCAATTCATCAGGAAACCCCTAAGCAATAAGAACCTCAAGCTCACCCCTTTCCTTATCAAACAACGTCAACGTCTCCTTGAACTCAAGGATACTCTGCTTGATGCCATGAGAGGAGTGGCCAGGGACAACCTGCATGCGGGTACTGAAACGTCTGCCTTCGGCATGCATCAGGCCGATGCCGGTAGCGATGCCTACGACCGTGACTTCGCCTTGAGCATGCTCTCCAAAGAGCAAGGGTCACTTTACGAGATTGACGAGGCGCTCAAAAGGATCGAAGATGGTTCGTACGGTGTGTGTGAGACCTGCGAAAAGCCGATCCGACACGACCGCCTTGAGGCCCTTCCTTTCACCCGTTACACGGTGGAGTGTCAGGCTGAGCTTGAAAAGCGCCAGCACCATCACAGTGCAAGGCCGCAAATCACCTCTCTCTTCGGCTTGACTGAGGAGGAGACTGAGAGCGAAGAGGAAGAAACCACCGAAGCCAGCTAATACGCCGATCAACCAACCACTTACTTTTATGCCACGCGATATCATCACTCTGGAGTGCACCGAAGCCGTTGCCGAGGGAAAGCCCGTTTCCCGTTACGTCACGACACGTAACAAAAAGAGCCTCAACACCCCTGGCCGTCTTGAGAAGAAAAAGTATAATCCAAATCTTCGCCGCCACACTCTCCACCGCGAGACCAAGTAGTTCCCAGACGGATATTTATCAAATTATTTATCAATGAGCACGCCAAAGACACCCCAGCGCAAGTCCAACTTCCGCCGCGCCAACCGCGCCATGCCCCACCGTCGTCTCGACATCTCTACGGATGCGATCGACTTCAAGAACCCTGACCTCCTCAAGAAATTCACAACCGAGAGTGGCAAGATTCTTCCCCGACGCATGACCGGAGTGGCAGCACACCTCCACCGCAAGATCACCAAAGCGATCAAGCGTTCACGCAACGTTCTCCTGATGAAGTAATTAGGAAGAGATCTTTCTTAAAAAGGCGACCCCTAAAAGGGTCGCCTTTTTTATTGTCCGTTATTGCCCGCACTCAAAAAATAGTGACTTGGAGGCTAAAAACTGAATCAAGGGCCTTCCCTGCTTTTCCAGGGGTCATACCCAACACAGTAGTATGACTTTATTGCCATGAGACTAATTTAGGTGCCCTATGCTGCTGCGATAGAGTAGTCATCCTGTTTTCTAAACCAAAAAACTGCCGCCTATGATGTTTGAGCAAGGCGGCCGTTCCTCCTCTAAAAACAACTTGGTTTTAGAGATCCCGAACTCTCTTTATTTGGCAGGAGATGGGGAGGACTTCGCGACCGCATCCTGGGCGGCCTGTACGCCTTCTTTTCCGGCTGTCACGACGGTGCCAACAGTATTGGTTCCGGTCTTCACCGTCCCCACAACGGCTCCATTTGCCGTGGTTGCCGTATCACCAGCGGCATAAACTGTCGTGGCAACTGCTGTTCCGGCGGTTTCCGCAACGGCCTTCACACCTTGATCGACGGTTTGAACACTCCCCTTTGCAGCTGTCTGCACGGAGTTCTCGACTCCCTTGACGGGATTATTGGTGATGAGGGCGCTGCCCGAACCAACAACGGTCTGACCCGCGACAATTGCCGTCTTCACGGTGCCTACCGCCGCAGTGCCCACGGTACCGGCAACCCCTGTTCCTGCGTTAATAACTGCATTGCCGGCATTCTCGGCAGTACCTGCAACAGTACCCACTGCCTGCACGGATGTGTTTTTTACGGCCGTCAAGGCACTTGTGTTGGTGTTTGCATCAGGATTCGGAGCTTTTGTTCCCGCATTGGCGGTGGCCATTGCAGCAAGTCCGGAGATTCCAAGAGCGAGGGTGAGTGTGTGGAGTGATTTCATGTGATTGTGGTTATCACGTGTATTACCCAAAAACATTCGCGTTCCATCAAGGGAATAAATTTTTTGTGGAGAAATTGGCACATAGAATCCATGGAGCCTCAAGACGCTCCGGCGGGAGCGAAATCACCTCTTCCTACTATCTTAGCAGATCAGGGCGGTTTTTTTTAGTGGCATCCATCGCCCGTTCGGCACGCCATGTGGCAACAGCCCCATGGTTTCCCGAGAGTAGGACGGGGGGGACTTTCCATCCGTTGAACTCCTCAGGTCTCGTGTAATGGGGATGATCAAGCAGTCCCGTCTCAAAGGACTCGGTCACTGCGGACTGATCGTCTCCCAGCACTCCCGGAATGAGGCGCGCTATGGCATCGCTGAGCACGAGCGCCCCGAGCACCCCATTGGTCAGGATGTAGTCACCTATTGAGATTTCCTCGTCGATCAGATGCTCCACGACCCTCTGATCAATTCCCTCGTAATGACCGCAGAGAAGGATCAGGTGCTGCTCCCGGGCGAATTCACGCACGATTGTCTGGCGCAGAGGCTTCCCCTGAGGAGTCAGAAAGATGACTTTGCTCTCGGGTCTGCGGAGTTCGGCAAGAGCGGCGGCGATCGGTGCAATCTTCATGATCATGCCCGGGCCCCCACCATAGGGCGCATCGTCCACGGTGCGGTGACGATCATTCGTCCAACGGCGCAGGTCCACAGCCTCGATCGTGATTAGTCCGGCCTCCCTGGCACGACCGAGGATGCTTTCAGCAAGAACACTCTCGGCGATTGCGGGAATCGGTGTCAGGATTTGGATTTCAATCATCATGTTTCAAGGGCGCTTGAGTGGTGACTGGCAATGAAGGGGCATGAAGGCGTAGTCTTGCAAGCCTAGCGTCCAACTCTTGTGAATAATCGTCGCAATACAGCTCCTGCCAAGGGGAGAAAAAAACCCGTCCGCCTAAGACGTTCGCGTTCTTTTTTGGTGACACTGATCAAGCTTGGCCTGGCCTTCCTGCTTCTCTGGATCATGGTGGCCGTGTTCTACTACCTCTGGGCTCTGACCTTCGATATTTCGACAATCGGTCAGATGCCTCAGCGGTCCTCAATTTATGACAGGAACGGAACCTTCTATAGTAGGACGGTTGGGGAAAACAGGGTTGTCGTTCATTACGATCAAGTCTCGCCGAATTTCGTCAATGCACTGATCAGCAGGGAGGACTCTCGCTTCTACGAGCATCACGGGATCGATCCCCTTGGCATTGCAAGGGCCGCAATTCGCAATCTGCTCTTCGGCGGAATGAAGCAGGGTGCCAGTACCATCACCCAGCAACTGGCCCGCAATAGCTTCCCTCTTGGAGGGAAGACCTTTAACCGCAAGTTTCTGGAGGCAGCCATGGCCTTTCGAATCGAGATGGAGATGAGTAAGGAGCAGATCCTCGAACTCTACATGAACAGGATCTACTTCGGATCGGGACTGTACGGGGTGGAGGCCGCAAGCCAGTCCTACTTTGGTTGCCCCGCCTCGGACATGGATCTCTCGCAGGCAGCACTCCTGGCGGGACTGATCCGTAGTCCGAACAGATTCTCACCGCTTAACAACATGGATGCCTCGATCACACAGCGAAACGTGGTTCTTGGCAGGATGGTCGAACTCGGATCCATTACCCGGGCACAGTTGGAAAAAGCGGAGGAGGAAATCATCACCCCAAGCCAGAAGAATCTCGTCAATCCGCTTAACAGCTGGGCTGTGGATGCCATCCTTCACGAACTTGAGCAGGTCGTGGCTCTCGATAGGATCGACACGGGCGGGCTAAAGATCGACACGACGATCGATGCAGGACTTCAGCGTGCCGCAGAAGTATCCCTTTCAAAAAGGCTTCATGAAGTGGAACAGGGTAAGGAGTTCCGCCTTCAGCATCATGTTGCCAAGGGGGCCGAACCAGAGGAACCACTCCAAGGTGCCCTGCTGGCGATCGACAATGCCGGGGGGGGCATTACGGCCATCGTGGGTGGACGAGATTTTGCAAAGAGTAAATACAATCGTGCACTCGTGGCTATGCGCCAGGTCGGCTCCTCAGCCAAGCCATTTGTCTACGAGGAGGCATTCCGGAAGGGAGTCATCACTCCGGAGACTCCGGTGAGCGATGCTCCACTCAACTCTGCCGATTTACCCCCTAATTCCAGGGCCTATAACCCGCAGAATAGTGATGGCACATTCGGAGGCTATCTTCCCGCCAAGGAGGGACTTGTTCATTCACGTAACACCATGAGCGTGCGCATTGGTGTCAAGACGGGGTTGGGCGATATCGCCGGCGCCATGGAGCACCTTGGACTTGCTGAACATATTCCCCGCTACCCTTCAATCTGCCTCGGTAGCTTCGAATCGACGCTCAGAAACCTGACAACGGCCTACACCGCGCTTGCAACGGGGGGAAGAAAACTCCAACCGCACCTGATTGAACAAGTGACCGACTCGGAAGGCACGATTCTCTATCGGGCGTCCCATGGTCGTATCCCCACTCTCGATCCAACAGCCGCCAGAACGACAACGGCTCTCCTCACTGAAGTCCTGACAAGAGGCACCGCGGCAAGGTCAAGCACACTCGGCTTGAAAAAGCCTGCTGCCGGGAAGACGGGGACAACGGATCACTTCGTCGATGCCTGGTTCCTCGGATACACTCAGGGACTCACCTGCGGGGTCTGGGTTGGATTCGACCACCCCAAGACGATCATGCATGGGGGCTATGGTGCAGAACTCGCCCTCCCCATTTGGGTCGATGTTATCCAGTCCGCCGCGGCGGATCATTTTGCTGCAGGCCCGCTGCTCTAATTGCTTTTTTGAGCCCTTTTTGAAGGAGTTCTTTTCCTCTGAATGGAGCCTGTGTATTAAGAAAACTAATACTTCATGAATATCCACGAATTTCAGGCCAGAGAACTTTTTGCCGAATTCGGCGTCGCCACACAACCCGGTAAGGTTGCCCACTCTCCTGAAGAGGCTGAGAAAGTTGCCTTAGGCCTATCGGGAGACAGGTTGGTCATCAAAGCCCAGATCCATGCCGGCGGCCGCGGCAAGGGAACTTTCAAAAGCGGATTCAAAGGCGGAGTGCATCTCTGCAACACGCCAACTGAAGCAAAAGATCTCGCCTCCAAGATGCTCGGTCAGATTTTAGTGACTCACCAGACAGGTCCGGATGGCAAGGAGGTCGGTAAAATCTTTGTCGGGGAGGCTGTCGATATCGCGAGGGAGCTTTACTTCGCAATCCTCATCGACCGGGCCACCTCAGTTCCTGTTGTGATCGCAAGCACCGAGGGAGGGGTCGATATTGAGACCGTTGCGGAAAAATCTCCGGAAAGGATCCTCCGGGTTCCGGTTAATCCTTTTCTGGGTCTGATGCCGTACCAGACACGCATTATTGCCTCCTCACTTGGTCTGACTGGCCCGTTGATGAACCAAGCCTCCAAGCTTTTCTTTAATCTTTATCGTCTCTTCACCGAGCGCGACTGTTCGATGGTGGAAGTGAACCCCCTTGTCGTCACAAACGACGGACATGTTCTGGCACTCGATGCGAAGTTCAACTTTGACGACAACGCCCTCTATCGCCAACCCTCGATCGTCGCCATGCGTGATGTCACCGAAGAGGACCAGCGTGAGGTCGAGGCTTCCAAGCACGGCCTTAACTACATCGGTCTGGACGGAAATATTGCTTGCCTCGTCAACGGTGCCGGACTGGCCATGGCCACGATGGATATCATCCAGCATGCCGGAGGCAGTCCCGCCAACTTCCTTGATGTCGGGGGAGGTGCCACCCGGGAGCAGGTCGCCTCTGCATTCCGGATCATCCTGGCTGACAAGAGCGTCAAGGGTATCTTGGTCAATATTTTTGGCGGAATCATGGACTGTGATGTCATTGCACATGGTATTGTGGAGGCAGCAAAAGAGACGGGGCTTGCTATACCGCTGGTCGTCCGCCTTGAGGGAAATAATGTCGAGGCAGGAAAGAAGACCCTAGCCGAGAGCGGCCTCAAGCTTGAGGGTGCCGAGAATATCCTCGATGCGGCGCGCAGGATTGTCGCCGCAGTGAACGTGAACGCCTGATCCCTTCTTCATCACTTTTTAACTTTTCACCTTACTACTCTTCTCATGTCCATCCTCGTAACTCCCGACACCAGAGTCCTGATCCAGGGCATCACAGGAAGCTTCGGAGCCCGTCATGCCAGACTTAGCCTCGACTACGGCACGAAGGTCGTCGCCGGAGTCACTCCCGGCAAGGGGGGGCAACTTTTTGAAAACCAAGTCCCGATCTTCGATACCGTTGACCAGGCTGTCCGTGAGACTGGTGCCACCGTTTCCGCTGTATTCGTTCCACCTCCATTCGCGGCTGATGCCATCCTGGAGGGGGTCGATGCCGGCCTCGATCTCGTGGTCGCCATCACCGAAGGCATTCCAGTCATCGACATGATGCGTGTTAAGGAGGCCATGAAGAGCTCCAAGACTCGCCTGATCGGTCCCAACTGCCCGGGACTTGTCACTCCCGGAACGGGTGAAAAGTCCCATGGCGGCTGCCGTATCGGCATCGCTCCCGGATACATCCACAAGAAGGGATCCGTCGGCGTCGTCTCCCGCTCCGGCACGCTTACCTACGAGGCTGTCTGGCAACTCACCACACGCGGCTATGGACAGAGCACTTGCGTCGGCATCGGTGGGGATCCGATCAACGGCACCTCACACCTTGATGTGCTGAAAATGTTCAACGAGGACCCGGAAACAGAGGCTATCATCATGATCGGTGAGATCGGGGGATCGGCCGAGGAAGAGGCCGCTGCATGGGCTGCCCAACACTGCAAGAAGCCGATCGCAGGATTCATTGCGGGATCAACCGCCCCCGAAGGACGCCGAATGGGCCATGCAGGAGCCATTGTGAGTGGGGGCCAGGGAACAGCAGAAGGGAAGATCGCCGCTTTCCGAGCAGCTGGCATTGAAATTGCCGAGACTCCCTCCGACATGGCGGATGCACTCATCCGTCGGATAAAGCGCTAGTCATCATTTTCCAACCAATCCACTACTTGCCAAAAAGCCCACTCACATGACCGTCATCGCCAAAGGACTCGAAGGTATCATCGCCAACTCCACAGCACTCAGCGATGTGCGAGGAGATGAGGGAACTTTAATCTACGCTGGTTACAACATCAATGAACTGGCCGGAAAGGTCAGTTACGAGGAGGTTGTTTACCTGCTTTGGCACGGAGAACTCCCCAACAAGGTTCAGCTTGAAGCCCTCCATGTGGAACTTGGTTCTCTGCGCGAACTTTCCCAAGGTGTCATTGATTTCATTCTGACGGCACCTAAGGACGCCAACCCCATGGATGTCATCCGTACCGGCATCTCCATGCTCGGACTCTATGACAAGGTCCCGACGGGAGAGATCGATCCGGCAAAGAATCGCCACCGCGCAGCCTCTATCACCGCCAAGATCGGCGTCATTGCTGCCTACTACCATCGCGCACGACTGGGCAAGGACCTTCCCCCTGTCCGCAAGGACCTCGGTGAGGCCACACACTTCCTCTATCTCCTCAACGGTGAGGAACCGACCGCAGAAGCCGCGAAGACGCTTGATGTCGCCTATGTCCTCCATGCCGACCACGGCATGAACGCCTCCACCTTCTCCGCACGCGTCACGATCGCCACCCTGAGCGACATCTACTCAGCCGTTACATCGGCCATCGGCACCCTCAAAGGCCCCCTTCACGGGGGAGCTAACGAGGGTGTGATCCACATGCTTCAGGAGATTGGTGATGAGACGAAAGTCGATGGATGGGTCGAGCAGGCCCTCGCGACCAAGAAGAAGGTCATGGGCATTGGTCACCGGGTGTATAAGACACTTGACCCCCGCGCCCCTCACCTCCGCTCCATGGCCATTCAACTTTGTGAACAACTCGGCGAAGGAAAGTGGATCCGCATGTCGGAGCGTATCGCTGAACTCATGAAGGAGCGCAAGGGCCTCAATGCGAACGTCGATTTCTACTCGGCCACCGTCTACTACTCGCTAGGCCTACCGACCGACATGTTCACCCCGATCTTCGCGATCGCCCGCACTTCGGGATGGACGGCTCATATTCTGGAGCAACTCGTCGACAACCGCCTCTACAGACCCCTCAGCGAGTACGTTGGCCCGGCAGTCGGCAAGATCGTTACTCCTTTAGAACAGCGGGCTTAAAACAAGGTCGAAGAAGCCTGAGACGGGGTTCAATTCCCTTCACCCGATCCACCTCTAGATGCTGATAAAATAGTCCTCTAGAGCCGATTCAAAATCAGTGCAACCCAGAATGTAACCACTTTCTGGAAACGCCCTCCCGAAGTGGAATTGCCTTTAGTTGGTGCTTGAGATCCCAGTTTCCGGTATCGATGCCCTCAAAATTTGTAGGACTCACGATCCATTGGGGATGGTCATATTTGTCCCTGTAGCAAAAACGATCGTTTTTTTAAACGCTTCCTCTCTGTGGAGAGATAGCATTAATTGGCGTTTAACTACTGACGCAAAACCCGTCTCCGAATCTAAGGCCAAGAGAGTAAGCAATCACGCTCTAGGTTTGGAAGCTTGAGCGCAGGATGAGGCCCGCGAGGAAAGGCGTAGTAGTCCTATGGCAACCGATAGCCAACGCTATTATCCACCAATTCTCACAAAGCCCCTACAACCCTGACGCGGCGGCAGTATCCGTGAGTAAGAGCGCATTCGCTTGATCAATTCTCCCACCGGGAATCGAGTGATCAGCAGCTTTGAGTTTCACGATCATCGGGATCTTTGCGGCACCCGTGGCAAGCCAAAGGATCTTACGGGAGCGATTGATCATCGGATAGGTCAGGGTCATGCGACGGCGATCCTGATAGCGGTGCACAGGATCCGTGAGCGCCACATCACGATCTGTGACTCCTAGAACAGGATCGTTCGGAACAAGCGAGGCCGTGTGTCCATCTGGACCTAGACCGAGGTGAGCCATATCCAATGTGGGTGGATTACCGCAGATCTCCTGCAGGACTCGCTCATACTCCTTGGCACCCTCCGCCGGATCGCCGGCATTCACCGGCATGGCGTGAATGTTCGCCTTCGGGATCGGGGCGTTACCCAAGAGACTTTCATGGAGATGAGTCAGGTTCCGGTCGGGGTCCCCCTGGGGAGCGATCCGTTCGTCGATCTGGAAGACATGGACGTGGTCCCAAGGTACCTCTTCGGAAGCAAGATCCTTGAGCATGGCCCAAGGGGTCTTCCCACCGCTCACGGCAAGAGTGAAGACTCCTCGCACTGCCACGGCAGCACGCGCCTCGGCGGCAATCACTACGGCCGCTCTCTTGGCTACTGCATCATCGTTGGCAAGAATCTCGATCTCCATGGGACAATAATTTGATGTCTTTTACTTATTCGCCCGGTAGCGGCGGATCAGCGCGTTCGTGGAACTGTCATGCTTGAGATCCGGCTCGGTGGGTGACTCCAGTTCGGGGATGATGTGCTGTGCAAGCTGCTTGCCAAGCTCGACGCCCCACTGGTCGAACGAATTGATTCCCCAGACGGCACCCTGCGTGAAGACGGAGTGCTCGTAGAGAGCCACCAGAGTTCCGAGCGTATGCGGGTCGAGTTTATCCGCCATGATGACATTCGAGGGACGGTTCCCCTCGAAGACACGGTGAGGGTTGAGCCAATCGGGCGTCCCCTCCGCCTTCACCTGCTCCGGCGTCTTTCCAAAGGCCAGCGCCTCGGCCTGCGCAAAGATATTCGAGATGAGGTAATTGTGGTGGTGCCCAAGTGTGTTCAGCGCCTTGTAGAAGCCGATGAAATCACACGGGATGAGTCGGGTCCCCTGATGGATAAGCTGGTAAAAGGAGTGCTGGCCGTTCGTGCCAGGCTCGCCCCAGTAGATCGGACCCGTGTCGGCCGAGACATGCTCGCCGTCTAGGCGGATGGACTTGCCATTGCTTTCCATAGTGAGTTGTTGCAGATAAGCCGGGAAGCGCTTGAGGTACTGCTCGTAAGGGAGTACGGCGATGCTCTGGGCACCGAAGAAATCGTTGTACCAGACGGCCAGAAGGCCGAGGAGAACGGGAAGATTCTTATCGAGGGGCGTCGCGCGGAAGTGCTCATCCATGGCATGGAAGCCGGCAAGGAGGTCGGAGAAGTTCCTCGGCCCGATGGCGATCATGGTCGAGAGACCGATGGCGGAATCCATCGAGTAGCGACCGCCGACCCAATCCCAGAAACCAAACATGTTAGCGGTGTCTATGCCGAACTCGGAGACCTTTGCAGCGTTTGTCGAAACAGCGACGAAGTGCTTGGCGACAGCCTTCACGTCACCACCAAGGCCAGCCAGTGACCAGTCACGTGCGGTGTGCGCATTGGTCATGGTCTCCAGCGTGGTGAAGGTCTTTGAGGAGATAATGAAAAGTGTCTCGGCAGGATCGAGATCACGGACGGCCTCGGCGAAGTCGGTACCATCGACGTTCGAGACGAAGCGGAAGGTCATCGCCCGGTCGCTGTAATGACGGAGCGCCTCATAGGCCATCACCGGGCCCAGGTCGGAGCCGCCGATGCCTACATTGATGACATTCCTGATCCTCTTGCCGGTGTGCCCCTTCCACTCACCACTACGGATGCGATCCGCGAAGGCTCCCATCTCCCCAAGCACCTTGTGCACCTCGGGAACGACATCAACACCATCAACCTTAATCACTTCACCCTTGGGAGCGCGTAGGGCGACATGGAGAACCGCACGGTCCTCGGTGATATTGATCTTCTCCCCGGCAAACATCTTGTCGCGATGGGCCTCAAGGCCACACTCCTTGGCGAGGTCAACCAAGAGCTTGAGGGTCTCGTCGGTAACTCGGTTCTTGGAGTAGTCGAGGAAGATCCCGCAGGCCTCGGCATTCAGGCGCTCACCGCGCGAAGGGTCAGCGGCAAAGAGTTCCTTGAGGGTGGTTTTGGCGATCTGGTCGCGGTTGGCTACAAGAGCCTTCCATGCTGGGAGTTGGGTGGGATTGGACATGCGCGTTAAGATTTAGGGTTAAGAGGAGGGAATATTTCGATCCTTGGAGCAACTGCAGGAGTTGCCAGTCAGAAGAAGCCAACTAAAATGAAGGGCAAATGGCAACTGACAATCCCGCCACAGATCAAACCTTCCCACAACTGGAAGGGGAAAGTCGCCTTGCCTGCTCTCTCCAGGAGACCTCCTCCCTTGCCGAGGAACTGCTCCCGCTGATGCTGAAAGCGGGAGTTGTGAGTTTGGAGGGGCCTCTGGGAGCAGGAAAAACCCACTTTGTGAAAGCCACGGCACGCGCCTTAGGAATCAATGAGGATGTGACCAGCCCCACCTTCACTCTCTTACAAAGCTACGGTTCAGGGGATCAGCAACTCCATCATTCCGACTGGTATCGCCTGGATTCTGCTGCCGAAGCGCTGGCACTCAGCTTGGAGGAGTATTACGGTGAAGGAGTGATGTTCATTGAGTGGGGGAACAAGTTTCCCGAACTTCTCCCCCCTGGTGCTCTGCGGATTCAAATCATGCCTCATTCCGATGACTCAAGGATGATTCGCTGGAGTAAACACCTAGAAGGATCCCTGTAGCGTGAAGATTCTTTCCCTAGACTCGTCCACTGGGGTGACCTCGGTAGCTTTCTTAATCTGTGAAAACGGAGCCGCCGAGACGGGCTATCGTTGCGACACACCGCACGCACGCTCCGACTCCTCGTCACTCTTTCAAAGCCTGCAGGCCGCTGTGACAAAATGCGGCAAACCGGATGCCATCTGCGTGGGACTGGGGCCCGGATCCTACAATGGCCTGAGAGCCGGTATTGCAACCGCGCGCTCTTTTGCAACCGCTGGGGAGGTACCTCTCCATGCCTACCCCTCCCCGTTGGCTATGAGAGCAAAGGGTGCCATAACCGGACCCGATTCTGGATTCTGGGCTACAGGTGATGCCCGTGGTGGGCACTACTGGGTGGCCGCCATTGAGAACGGGGAGTTTCTGGAAAGGCCCCGCCTTCTTTCTCCACTCGAGGCCGTTGGTCATTTCCATTCCAGGCCCCGCTTCCCGATTCTCTCGTCGACTCCCCTCGATGGCATTACGGATCTGATCATCGCTTTCCCCGATGCCGGACGGCTTGCCATCTTGGCCGAAAAAGGAGATCCCTGTGGCCCGACAGAAACTCCGGAACCGCTCTACCTGAAGCCTCCCCACATCACGATGCCCCGAGCCTCCCTCCAATGAGAGTACGATTCCTGATACCAGTCTTCTTGCAAACTCTTGCTTGCCTCCCGTGCGGGGCCCAGATGAACAATGGAACGAATGCCCCCATGGATGAAAATCCCAAGCCAACATGGGAGACCCAGAAGCAGGCAAGGACCTTCCAATTAGGCATTCCGGCACCAAGGGGACAGATCACCGACCGCAACGGGTATCCCTTTGCCCAGAACAGACTGAGCTACAATCTGGCGCTCCAGTTCCCCTCCCCTCTGACTTGGAATAATGCCAAGGTTATTGCCTTTGCACGGCAGCAAATCACGTTTGCCAGAGGACTTCTGCAACGCAACATCTCGGTCAGCGATCGGGCGATTCTGAATCATTACCACAACCGTGGACTCCTTCCGCTGATCCTCCTTGAGGACCTGCAACCCGAAGAACTCGCCATGGCCCAGCAGGGACTCACCAGCGCCCTGGTGCTGCAGGAGGTCTACGCTCGCTTCTATCCGAACGGGGAACTCGCCTCTCACATGATCGGATACACGGGCAAGGAGGCCCCTCTCTCCATCCGCCCCATCGAGAACAACGACCTGATCTTCAGCGAGAGCCAAGGTCGCGAGGGGATCGAGCAAACCTTTGACTACCAACTCAAGGGCCAACCGGGGAGTCTTCATATCACCTACGACGCCGATGGGAAGAAAACCTCCGAGCGGATCGCCCAGCCCCCCATTCCCGGTGAAAATGTCATCACAACCCTTGATCAGAACCTCCAACGCATCTGTGAAAAAGTGCTGAAGGAAAACTGCAAGCGGGGTGCCATTGTAATCATAGATCCCTGGACGGGCGAGATCCATGCCATGGCTTCGTGGCCCGAATACAATCCCAACCACTTCGTTCCCATTCTGAATCCCGATATTTACAAACAACTCAGTGAGGATCCCTCCACACCACTCCTGCCCCGGGCTTTCCGCTCAGCTTATCCACCCGGATCAACTTTCAAGACATTCGTCGGTCTCTCGGGATTCGAGTCGGGTAAACTGACAGCCAATGATACCTACAGCGGCCCCACTGCCATCGACATCGGTAACTTCACCTTCCACAACTGGAAGAAGACCGATGCCGGCCGACTTAATTTCGTCGAGGCACTGACCCAGTCGTGTAATACGTGGTTCATTCAGGCGGGTATCAAGATCGGGGCTCCGAATATCATCGAATGGGCCAACCGCGTAGGGCTTGGAAAGAAAACAGGGATCCCGCTCAAAGGGGAAGCCCAAGGCAACATCCCCAACGATGACTACATGCTCCGGGTTCAAAAACGGAAAATTCTTAAAGGGGATGTGGCCAACATGAGTATTGGTCAGGGAGATATCGTGATCACCCCGCTCCAGATGGCACAGGCTTACGGAGTTATCGCCACAGGAGGGCAGTTTCACCAGACCCGTCTCGTGAAGCAGATCCAAGGACTCGATAACAAGGTTCTCTCAGCCTATCCCGACCGCCTGCGCGATAATATTCAGATCAAGTCCGAGGATATGGAAACACTTCGCAAGGCCCTCATCGCAGTCACCGAAGACGGTCAGGGCACCGCCCATCATGCTCAAGTCAAGGGAACCACAGTGGCCGGCAAGACGGGCACTGCCCAGTGGGGCCCTACGAACAAACAACGCACCGCCGCATGGTTCGCGGGATTCGTTCCAGCAGAACATCCCCAGTATGCTTTTGCAGCCGTCTATGAGGGGGAACCGGGTGACAACACCATCCACGGAGGGAGTCACGCGGCTCCGCTCATCGGTAAAGTTCTTCAAGAGGTCTACGGAGTAAAGGAAACGAAAGATCCAATCTCTCCGGCGGACCAAAAAGATACCACCAACTCCACCAACCCCAGTAGTCAGAGCGACTCCACGATGAAGCCCGATCAAGAACCTGTGGACCAGTCGAACTGATACTAACGCAGGGAACCGCTGATCGTGGATCGGAGAATAGCGTAAAATCGAGCCATGATTCCTTGGGCCATAAGCGATGGCTTACGAGCGGAAGGTTTTAACTCGGGGTATTTGGAGGCAAGATCTGAGAATCTTTTCAGGGCAGCCCACTGCCAGAGTTCGTCGGAGGAACGGATCGGTGTTTTGATGGCGCTTTTCATGAGTTGGGTGATGAGGTGCTAACGTTGCGGGTTGCTGCGGATGAGTGCTCGGAAAACCCCCTGGATAATCAGTTCACGCGCTGGGATCAGATCGGGGTACATCGTGTTCTCTGCCCGGAGAAAGGGAGCGTCACCCTCGATGAGGTAACGTTTGAGCGTCACATCGCCGTCAATCAATGCGGCGACGATGTCGCGATGCCTTGGCTCGGAGTGCTCGAGAATGACAATATCGCGCTCCAGGATCCCGGCGCCGATCATCGAATCACCCCTTACCTCGAGTGCAAAGGTTCTGGCACCCCTCGGAAGACGAATGATCGCAGGGTCAATCATCACGCACCGGTCAGACTCTTGCACCTGCCCCTCGGGAATTCCTGCGGGTATCATTCCATAAACCGGAACCTCTACCAACTCTGGCCTTGGCTTAAAATCGGGTAGCACGATGTTGCGAGAGCGCCCCGATTCACGACGTATGGCACCCTTCTTCTCCATGAGATCAAGATGACTCGCCACGGTCGCCGGGGAACTGAATCCGAATTTACCCATGATCTCCCGCACGGAGGGTATCCGACCGCACTCCTCCGCGGAGTCGCGGATAAAAGAGAGAATTTGAGACTGTCGGAGGGTTAGATTCATATACCGATCATTTGTTCGGTATATGAAATTAAAGACCTGCACAAGGAGTTTTTTACAAAATCAGGGTAATCTTCCATTCATCAAGCAGTCACCCGTAATGATCAGGGAGAACCAGAAGGCGGTCTTGGATCCCAATGAAATAGGATCGACCAAAAAACAAATCCTACACCAAGAAGACTAACTCCTCATTGGTGCGCAAATCCCAAACCTATTTATTCAACCCTTCCTGCTCAGCCAACGACTCAATCGGGTTGAAATCCGAGGCGTGGTAACTGCTACGAACGAGCGGCCCACTCGCCACATGAGTGAAGCCCTTCTTCCTGGCGATCTCGCCATACAAGGAAAATGTCTCGGGAGTGATGTACTCCACGACAGGAAGATGTTGGGGGCTGGGTCGCAGGTACTGCCCCATGGTAAGGACGCTCACATTGGCCTCACGCAGGTCATCCATAGCCTGAAAGATCTCATTCTCCTGTTCACCAAGACCGAGCATGATACCGCTCTTGGTGACCATCTTTAATCTCTTTGCCTCGCCAAGTTCGCGGGCTCTCTTAAGGAAGTCGAGCGAGAGGCGGTACTTCGCACGGGAACGCACCATCGGTGTGAGCCGCTCAACGGTCTCAAGGTTGTGGTTAAAAATATGCGGCGCCGCATCGATGACTGTATGGAGCGAGGAGTCCTTGCCATTGAAGTCCGGAGTAAGAATCTCGATAATAATCGAGCCATCCATGTCTCGAATTGCTTGGATTGTGCGGGCAAAATGCTCCGCGCCACCGTCCGGAATATCATCACGTGCAACGGCCGTAATGACGACGTGCTTGAGTTTCATTCGACGGACGGCCTCGGCGACGCGCTCCGGTTCATCGTGTTCAAGAGGGAAAGGCTTGGCGGTGTCGACGGCACAGAAGCCACAGGCCCTGGTGCACCGGTCACCCGCGATCATCATGGTTGCCGTACCACCACTCCAGCACTCCCAGCGATTCGGGCACTGCGCACTCTCGCAGACAGTGTGCAGGCGGAGATCTGAGATCATCGCCTTGGTGGAGAAAAAAACAGGGTTGGAAGGAAGGCGAACCTTGATCCAGTCGGGCTTGCGCTCCTGATGGAGGGAGGGATCAATTTTCGGAATAGCCATGAAGCAACATCTTAAAACTTTCAGATTGAAAACGGAGAAAAAAATTCACTCTGTGGGAACCCCCTTAAAGAATCATTTTCGGCATCTCAGAGCCTCTGCGAAATAATCAATGGAAGCTTATTTACTGCCCCCTATTTACTACCTAGGGGGCGGACAGCAATCCGTGCCACTTCGATAGGAATTCCCCGATCACTGAGCATCCTCTTGGCTTCCTCCCGGTCGGCCCAGTCAAGAAAGGTGCGACAGACAAGCCTCCACTGGCGGAGCATTTCGCGGTTCACTTTGTCTAACCTGGGCCTGATCTCAGTTGTCAGGTCGAGCGGTTTCAACTTGGGAACGTCGATTCCTCCCGAGCGCCATCCCGCAATCAGTTCCTCCTGATAGCAGCGCGAGGCTGCAATCTGAGGGAGAAAGAATCTTGTTACCTCTGAGGCGGAGAGGCCATCCAACGAGCCAACTCCTTTTAGATCCGTCAGCATTCGGGCTTCCCTCGCAGGGTCCGCAATGGGAATACCCGCCCGGCATTTACTCCAGGCCACCTCACGCGACAGTTGTAGTCTCTGGATCATCAGGGTCACCAGCGGATTAAGACGATCATCAACTGCGGCCATCGCGCGACTGGGAAAAACCGTCGCCTGAAAGCCTAGGGAGAGGCAGATGCAAAACAAAAACAATCGGGCCGGAATCATGACTTTAACGCTGTCCGTACACGCCACGGTTCGCAAGGGCACGGTGAAGAGTGATCTGATCGGCATGCTCGACGCCCCCGCCAGCGGGAAGACCTTGGGCGATGCGGGTGACATGGACGCCGGTCGGCGCAAGCATCTCGGCAAGATAATGGGAAGTAGCCTCTCCCTCCACATCCACCCCCAGTGCGAGGATCACCTCTGAAGGACGCTCCTCACCGATTCTCTCGATTAATTCGGCGATCCTGAGTTGTTCGGGACCGATCCCATCCAATGGGGAGAGCTTACCCCCCAGTGAGTGATAACGCCCACGGAAGACTCCCGTGCGCTCAAGGGGAAGGATATCGGTGGGTGATTCAACAACGCATAGTTCACGCCCAGAGCGCCCCTCATCAAGGCAGAGCGGACACTCTTCCTGCTCGGCAAAAAAACCGCAAAGCCTGCACATTGTCAGCTTTTCATGAGCCCAGGAAATCGCAGAAACAAGTTGTTCAGGCTTCGCATCCCGAGAACGAAGGACCCAGAGTGCGATCCTCTCGGCACTTCGAGGACCGATGCCAGGAAGGCGTCGAAACTGACGGACCAGTTCGCGGAAGGAGTCGGGATAGTCGAGCGGCACGGGATCGGAGGGCTATTGACGCTTTAAGTTGGAGGCTGTTAAACCAGATTGAAAGAAACAGGAAGAGGTAAGCAATTCCGCTTAAAAGCCTTGTGCCTTAAACAGCTTCCGCCAGGAGAGCTTGCTCGGGGGTCGGCTCATCTTCACCACGGCGCGCGCGTTCGACTCTCTCCAGATAATGATCGAGGGCCATGTCGGGAATGCCAGGGATACGGGCCGAGGAAAAGGCCCTGATGGATTCTTGCCACTTCCGCTCGCGGAAAAAGATGACCCCCTTCCAGAATTGATCACGGCTGCGCTCTCGTTCCGGGGAGAGCGCGTTCTTGGCAGCAAGGAACTCATACAACTCAACCCGCCTGCGACTCTCGGCACGCTGAAGTAAATCGATCGGACGGCCTTCTAACTTCTCGGAAGCCAACTCGTAAGTCGTGGGGCCGCTGAGAATCCTGCATCCGTATTGGGCGCAGGCTGCGGAAAGATGGCGGGCAAACTCCACCGCGGGACCGGAGACACTGAAGCGTCCCATGCGGCCACCACCGTAGGCAGCCGCAATCATTCCTCCGGAGTTCAGACCGATCCGGAAATCGAGTCGTTTCTGCCAATGAGCATCACACTCGCGGTTCAGATCTTCCAAACGGGAGACCAGATCCAGAGCGGCTCGTGCCGCCTTGCAGGCGTGATTGGAGGCACCCTCCACCGGTAGGGGCACGCCAAAGATAACGCGCAGGCTCTCTCCCGAACATTCGTCGAGATAGCCTCCCACATCGACCAGAAAGTCAGAGGCCGTACGCAGGTAGAGATTCATCAGGGAGACATAATTTGAGGCGCTTAACGACTCCATGAGATCGACATGGTTGTGAATGGTGCAGACCAGTACGGATGCCTCGTGCAACTCCCCAGAAAAATCAACATTAAGACCGCCATCCACCAGACGCCTGAAAATATCGGCGCGCAAGCGGTGACCGAAGAGTCTGCGTAATACCGGCTCACGGGATCCGGTGTCGGTTTTTTCAAAAATCAAGACGGATACCAACGCGAGCAGGATCGCAACAACTCCCGGAACAGGAGTGAAATAAGAGCTATAGAGATTAGCAACAAGAGAGGCGCCCAGCAGCAGGATCGCAATCGCCATCACGACAGAGACCGTCTCCTGACGGGATGACTGGAGGGCGATCCATATCACGGCAATTTCCAGAAATAGAGAGGTCCCAAAGAGCATTCCTCTGCCAATGCCCTGCCACTGGGATTGCATCAAGCCCTTCCAAAAACTACTCAGCCCCTCAAGACCTCCCGAAAAATAAAGGAGGGAAAAGATGACGCCCGTCAGAATGCCAAGGAACAGGGTGGATTTAATCAGCCTCATTGATGACTTGGTTGCATGCGGTTGAAGAGGGAACAATTCACGGCTAATAGGCTTTCATCAAGCCGGACGGGAATCAAGAGTTCTGAAACAAGGCGGACGACATCAATTGACCATGTTCCCCGCAGGAGCCATCCTTTTAAGAAACCTCAGCCAACGCCAGCCTGCAACCGCCTATACAATGACCGATCCAGCAGTCCACGAAATCACCGCCACCGAGGAGGATCGACGTCAACGACTCGATATGGTGCTGGTGAGACGTCTTCCTCAGCTCTCCCGTTCCAAAATCCAGTCCCTTGTGAAAACCGGACGGGTGACCCTGCAGGGCGCTCCCGTACGCAGCAGTGACGAAGTCAACCCGGGCGATGTGTTCCGTGTGGAGGAGGAGCCGTACAAGCCACCCGCGGGAGCCCACCCTGAGGACATTCCCCTGCACATCCTGCACGAGGATGAAGACCTCCTGGTTGTCAACAAGCCTGCAGGCATGGTTGTTCACATCGGGGCAGGCCACGAGGAGGGCACGCTTGTGAATGCTTTACTCCATCACGGAGGAACTCTCTCTGCAGGCTCGGAGGAACATCGTCCCGGAATCGTTCACAGGCTTGATAAGGAGACTTCGGGATGCATTGTGGTGGCCAAGAACGATCAGACGCACGCGTCCCTCTCGCAGTGCTTTGCAGACAGACAGGTTAAAAAAACCTACCTGGCCATCATTCGTGGAAGACCCCGTCACGTGAAAGGAACCATCGACCTAGCAATTGGCCGACACCCGGTCCAGCGTCAGAAAATGACACCAAGGCGCCCCCCTTCGGGGCGTGATGCGCTGACGGAATACGAACTGCTTGCAACCCGAGATGGATGGACATTGATCGCCTGCATGCCCCATACGGGACGCACCCACCAGATCCGTGTGCATCTCCAACACTTGGGCCACCCCATTGCCGGGGATCCTCTCTACGGCAAACGAGACAGCTTCAAGCGCCACCTCCTCCATGCCTGGAAGCTCGAGTTCGTCCATCCCCGCACCGGCGAATCAATGATCTTCGAGGCACCGCTCCCGGCCGATTTTGGGCTCGTTCCCCTCCCCCCTCCGAAGGCAAGATCACGTTCATGAGTGCTGATGCAGAAGAATTCAAGGCAGCTCTAGAGACGGCATTACCGATCCTTCATGGCATGAAAAAAAATCTACGTCGGCCTCCGAAAGCCACGCAGGCAAGCCTCCAAAGACTCCAGGCAATCCTTCCCGCCTCATTTGAGAGCACCGCACCAAGCACTCCAGCAGTCCTGAAGCCGATTGCCACAGCGCGGATCCTGCCAGCCTCCAGAGATGACGGACGGTTGGCCAAACTGGAAATCCTCAAACGCGACATCCTTAACTGCATGCGTTGCCCGAACCTCGTGGCAAGCAGGACCCAGGTGGTCTACGGGGTGGGAGACCCTTTCGCCGAACTTCTCTTTGTCGGGGAGGCCCCGGGAGAGGAAGAGGATCTCAAGGGTGAACCCTTCATAGGGAAGGCCGGCCAACTTCTCACCAAGATCATCAGCGCGATGGAATATACGCGGGAGGAGATCTTCATTGCCAATGTCTTGAAATGCCGTCCCGACATGCCGGAGGGCGAATCGGGCAACAGGAAGCCAAAACCTGCCGAGATGGCCACTTGCCTGCCATGGCTCAAGCAACAGACCGAACTCATCAGGCCGAAAGTGATCGTGGCCCTAGGCCTCACTGCTGTGGAGGGCCTCCTCGGTGAACCGCAGACCATGCGCGATGTGCGGGGAAAGTGGCTTGACTATGGCGGCGTCCCCCTGATGCCAACCTACCACCCGGCTTACCTACTTCGGAACCAGACCCTCGCCGAGAAACGGAAGGTTTGGGAGGACATGCTCCTTGTTCTGGAGAAACTGGGCCGTCCGATCAGTGAGAAGCAGCGCTCCTACTTCCTAGAGAGGGCCTAGGATCCTAGAGGGCCCACTTCACTTCATTTTTCGGCACTCCAACCGCTGACTCCCGTGGCGACCCCTCCGGCAACAGTAGCCACGCTCCGAAAATCTGCTCGACGCCACTCCTGCGGCAGCCTTCCCGAACGGATATGGCGCTCAATCCTTCACTGGATCGTCATCAAGACTGGTCGCCTGCTGTTCCTGCTGATCTGCAGGGTTCATGTGGTTGAAATAGCCCCTGTTCCCCGACAGGGGGCCCTTATCATGGCCTCGAACCATATCAGCCACTTCGACCCATCAATCATCAGTGGTTTCTTCCCACGGCGCATCGACTGGCTGGCCATGGAGGAAATCTTTTGCTCCTTTTGGTCTAAGCATTTTTTCACGTGGCTGAATTGTATTCCCGTGAACCGCAATGGATCGGATCGCACAGCTCTCCGCAATGCCCTTCACCGCTTGGCAGATCATCGGGTCATAGGTATCTTTCCCGAAGGGGGACTGCGAACGGGGGAGTGGTCGATTCTCAACGGAGCACCAATGAAACCTGGCCTCGCCGCTCTCAGCATGCACTCTGGGATTCCCGTGATTCCCTGCGTGCTGATCGGAAGTGACCATCTCTATAAGCCGGCCAATTGGTTGCATCGTACCTCCATCTACCTGCTCATTGGTGAAGCTGTGGAGCCACCGAAAGAAGATGCACTCCAAACAGGTGCAAAGGAGCGCTTTGCCTCGGAACTTGCTAAGGCCTTCACGTCGATGAAAGAGGAGGCTGTGATGCGATTCGGAATATCTTCAAAGGATTTACCGCAGTCCCCCCAGCACAGGAAAGGGGAGCACCCATGATCGCGCTTACCAACAGAATAGCACACGCGGGAATGGATGCCATCATGTGTGCCATGATGAACCGTACTCAATGGCATCTGCGCCATCACACGGTGAGTCTGGAAAAGCTTCACGCTTACCTGGAGGAGTGCGATCCGCAGGATCATAATGGTTTTTATGCAAATCCAGAAGAGAATCGGACATTAAAGCCTCCTGCATGGCGAAGGGATGGAGACCTCCTTTCCTGGAACTCCCCTCTGGAAGGCCCTCACTCGGAGAATAATACAGCACGCGCACGCCTTTATGAGGCCCCCAAGCTATCAGGGGCACCAACACTCATTCTTCTTCATTCTTTGATGTCGGCCAATGACTTTGGATATCGCCGGATTGCGGGGCGTTTTAACAAGCTTGGGTGGAATGTTTTCTTTCCTCATCTCCCCTACCACTACAGCCGGAGAGCGAAAGGGTATGGGAACGGTGCTCTCACCATCACTTCCGATCTGATAAGAAATGCAGAGACTCTGAGACAATCGGTCATCGAGCTTAGGCAGATCATGGCTTGGGCACGCCAACAAGGTTCCAGTCGTATTGCTCTCCTAGCCACTAGCTATGGAGCTTGGGTCGCCTCCCTTAGCCTCTCGCTAGAAGTCACCGACTTCACGATCCTCTTGCAGCCCGTGGCCGATGTCCGGCACGCCACCTTCGAAAGTCCGGCAAGCTCCACGATGTCCAATTTACTTCTTAGAAATAAAATTTATCCTGATCTTATAGCCCGACACGCCCACCTTAGTTCACCAGCTCATCTAACTCCCTTAACGGCCCCTCATCGCATCACTGTAATCGGTGGTAGATATGACCAACTATCTCCTTCAAAATCACTTAAATCCCTCTGTGCAACTTGGGGTGGAGCCCGATATCGGGAAGTGCCCCAAGGGCACTTTGGTTATAGCGCCATGAGGTGCGCTTTGGAAGAATCCGAGTACTATTTATCGCATCCGCCAACACCTTAAAACTGACAACATGTCCGTTTTTCTGTAAAATGACCAAAAATTCATGAATACTCTTGTCACCTTGGGCCCCACCCAAGAACCGCTGGACGCCATGCGGATCATCACCAATCGATCGACGGGAGAACTGGGAACCCAATTAGCATTAACCTTGATGGAATCCGGACATCATGTAATTGCCCTAAGAGGCACCGGCTCAACTTTCCAAATCAACTCCTTCCTTGAAAGGGGTGGGCGCGTTATCCCGTTTACAACGACGGAAGATCTGAGGTTCCAACTCACAAAGCTTGCGGGGGAGGAATCCATCGATGCCGTTTTTCATACAGCAGCCATCAGTGACTTTTACTTACCGGAGGGAGGGAGCGGGAAAATCCCAACAAGCAACGGATCCCTTCATCTATCCCTCGAGACAACACCAAAACTTCTCCCCTTAATGAAAGGCTGGTTTCCCAAGGCCTTGGTCACGGGTTGGAAATTCGAAGCTTCCGGTACTCAGGATGGCAAAGATGCTCTCTCATCAAAAGAGCAAGCCCTGGCCGCAGGCGCCTCGCAAATCTCCAAATACGGGACTCATGCCTGCGTGGTGAATGGCCCTTCTTATGGATCAGGCTTCGGCGTTCTTCGAAAATCAGGATCCCTCACCCACCTTGAGGATCGTGATGCTCTTTGCTATTTTCTGGTTGAAAATCTTGAGAAATAATCGACCTCGGGGGAATCGCCGGCAAATCGTTTCCATTCAACGCTTCCCTAGATCGAAAGCGGCGATTAGTCTCCCAGCTCCAATGAGCGACGAACTAAACCAATACATCGAAGCCGGCAAGATTACTCCGGCCGCAGCAGAATCCCTTTCCAAACTTTCTCCGGGAGCCTTTTGCACCCATCGCAGTTGGGGGTTTGGCCGGATCGCCTCATGGGAGTTGATCACGGGTCAGATCACCATCGATTTCGTCACCAAGAAAGGTCATCCGATGCAGCTTCAGTATGCCGCGGAGACGCTTTCATTCATTCCTTCCGGCCACATTCTGGCCCGCGTGGCCTCGGACGCGGCTGAAGTGAAATCTCAGGCCTCATCAGATCCCGTGCGACTCGTCCGTGCAATCCTCTCCGATCACGGAGGAGAGGCAACGGCCGATGAGATCGCCGCCGCCCTTGTACCCTCGGTATTTGATGCCGCTGGATTCAAAAAGTGGTTCGACGCGACAAAAAAGAAACTTAAGGCGGATGGTCACTTCCAAATCCCGACCAAAAAAGGTGATCCAATCGTCCTGCAGTCCACTTCGCAGAATCCCCACGAGCGCCTGATCGAGCAGTTCCGTGCAGCCCGTCATCCCAAGGATCAGGTTGCAGCACTCGATGTCGCACTGAAGTCTCTCAATGACTTTGCCAAGGAAGTCGAAGAACTCCGATCCCTTGCGAATGAAGTCGAGGAGGCCGCCAAGCGCGGGGGAAAGATCCACGTGGCCAAGGCCATCGAACTTCTCATCATCCGTGACGAGATCTGCTCGCGTCATGAATCCCTCAAGCCTGCTTCAGACGCTCCAAGCGTGGGGGGATTTCTTTCCGACTCCCCTTACAAGTTGGGAGATATCTTCGGTGAAATCCCGGCTGCAAAGTACGGGCGGGTCCTCGAGGCCTTCCCTGCTGCTTTTCCAGAGAACTGGGAGGAAAAGGCTCTCCGACTAACCCGCACTTCAGAACCACGCCTCAGCAGCGAGATTCTCAAACTCTTCGTGGCCCAGGAAAAAAGAGAGGCCTTTGCCGACCATGCGCGAAGAATGATCCGTGAACGCTCCGCAAGCTCAGACTTCACTCTCTGGCTTTGCAAGGACCGTCACAAGGCGCTACCGGAACTGGTCGACGAAGAACTTTTTGCAGCCATTCTGGCGGCGATGGAAGCCGACTTGCACGCCGACATCAAGAGTAAGCGCCTCGAGGAGTTCCTTTTCGAGGATCGAGAACTTGTTGGAGACCTGCTTGGCAAGGCAGAGAATGATTCCGCGCGGCTTGCCATCCGCAAGATCATGCTCAGTCCGGTTTTTGCTGATCTCAACCGCCGCTCTCTTCTGGCAAGGGTTCTCAAGGTTCACCCCGGCCTTGAGTCTCTCGTCACCAATGATCAGGAGACACCAACCGAGCGATCCGAGAGCCTCGTGGTCTCTTGGGCAAGTCTCCAGCGCCGCAAGGAAGAGTTGGAACACATCGAAAAGGTCCTCATCCCACAGAATATCCGCGACATCGCCACGGCCAGATCCTATGGGGATCTGCGTGAGAACTTCGAGTTCAAGTCGGCAAAGGAACAGCAGGCTGTCCTAAACCGCCAGAAAGGCGAACTCGAACTGATGCTCAACAACGCCCGCGGCACCAACTTCGAGAACATTGATACGGAACTTGTCTCAATCGGTACTGTCGTCACGGTGGCTCCTCTGGATGGAGGCTCACCCGAGACATACAGCATCTTGGGGGCATGGGATGGGGTTCCTGAAAAAGGGTGGGTGTCCTATCAGGCCGTGATTGGTCAGGCTCTCCTCGGCAAGAAAATCGGCGAATCCGTTGATCTCCCAGCCGATAAGGGCAAACGTTCGGTGAAAATCACCGCAATTCTCCCCTTCACGGAAATCGAAGCTCTCGGCACAACAGTTGCTTAACTGACTCTAAGCTGATAACAAGCCCGGGATCGTTTCACTCAATTTCCATTCACAGCAAACAAAACAAATTCCAGACATGAACGACACAACCATCACAGCCATTCACGCCCGCGAAATTCTTGATTCACGCGGCAATCCCACCCTTGAAGCGGACGTGCACCTTGCAGGCGGAGCCGTCGGTCGCGCCGCCGTCCCAAGCGGAGCCTCCACAGGAGAGCACGAGGCCGTCGAACTGCGTGATGGGGTGAAAGGCCGCTACCTCGGAAAGGGTGTAGTCAAGGCGGTCAACAACGTGATTACTCACATCGCTCCGGAACTTGTGGGGTACAATGCCCTCGATCAGATCACCATCGACAAGGTGATGCTTGAAATCGACGGCACCCCAACCAAGAAAAAACTCGGAGCCAACGCGATTCTCGGCGTCTCGATGGCCGTGGCAAGGGCGGCCTCAGCACAACTCGGTCTCCCACTCTACAAGTACCTCGGCGGACCCAACGCAAAGGTGCTCCCTGTGCCGATGATGAACATCTTGAACGGGGGTGCCCACTCGGATGCCCCGATCGACTTCCAAGAGTTCATGATCATCCCCAAGGGACTCCCGTCATTTTCCGAAGCTCTCCGTGCTGGAACCGAGGTCTTTCACGCACTCAAGGCAGTTCTGAAGGATCGTGGTCTATCCACGGCAATCGGCGACGAGGGTGGGTTCGCCCCGAAACTCAAGGGTGCCGAGGATGCCCTCGACTCTATCTCGCTTGCGGTTGAAAAGGCCGGTTACAAACTTGGCGCTCAGATCGCGATCGCCCTGGATGTTGCCTCCAGCGAATTCTACGACGCAGCAAAGAAGGTCTACGTGTTCAAAAAATCCGACGGCAGCCGTCGCACCGGTGCCGAACTTGTCGCCTACTACAAGAAACTCTGCGCCAAGTACCCGATCATCTCGATCGAGGACGGATGTGCCGAGAATGACTGGGCCACCTGGAAGCTCCTGACCGAGGCTCTTGGTGACAAGGTGCAACTCGTGGGTGACGATCTTTTTGTGACGAATGTCGAGTTCCTACGCAAGGGGATCGACAAGGGCGTTGCAAACTCCATTCTGGTCAAAGTGAACCAGATCGGATCGCTGACCGAGACCTTCGATGCCATTGAACTCGCCAAAGAGAACGGCTATACCTCGGTGATCAGCCACCGCTCGGGCGAGACCGAGGACACCACCATAGCCGACATCGCTGTGGCAACCAACGCAGGGCAGATCAAGACAGGATCACTTTGCCGGACGGATCGTGTCGCCAAGTACAACCAACTTCTACGCATCGAGGAGCAGTTGGGTGAAGATGCTGTTTACGGCGGAAAGTTTAAGTGGTAAAACCAATTCGGATGACAGGAAGCCAAAACATTCGTACCACGAAACAGCATCGTCGATCTGGAGCTGAAATGCTCCCCACGGCGACGCGTGTTGTCTCAGCGCTGATTGTCTTTTGCTTACTTCTGACCGCGGGCTTTACCTTTTACCCGGAATGGATTCGTCTCTCCGACATGAAGAGAGATCTTGCAAAAGAAAAAATCCATCTCGTTGAACTCCAAAAACTCGCCGGGGAGAAAACTCAGGAGGTACACCTTCTGCAGACTGATAGGGAGTATCTTGAGATGATTGCCCGCGACAAACTCAACATGATGAAGCCGGGTGAAACAATTTTTCGTTTAAGCTCCACCTCGGGGCATCCCCGCGCTTGATTCACGGAATCAAGCAGGCGGGCTTATAACCTGATTTTTTAATGTCCGACTCTTCCGACCTCTCCACTTTGGATGCCTCTGCCATCGCCGATCGCCTCGGCGCTCTGCGGAGGTTTCTTTGACTCCACCGCACTTGCGGATGAACTCTCGGCCATAGAGGCCAGAATGACGGAGCCAGGTTTCTGGGACAGCAGGGAGGCTGCCCAGAAAGATATGGAGAGGGTCTCTCAAATCAAGGCCAAGCTTGGTCCCCTCACCCAAATGGAACAGCGTGCAGATGACCTTGTGATCCTGAAGGAAATGGCCATGGAGGAATCAGATGGCGCCGCAAAACTCAAGGCCGTAGAGGAAGTCTGGAAGGAATATCACTCCATAGCTGCCGAGTTGGAAAAATTCGAACTGCGCCAACTTCTCTCCAACGAATTCGATAAAAACGACGCCTTCATCACGATCAATGCGGGTGCCGGCGGAACCGAGTCATGCGACTGGGCCGACATGCTCATGCGCATGTACAAACGCTGGATCGAGCGCAGCGGATTCACGGCCAGCGTCATCGATATCCAAGAAGGAGAGGAAGCAGGCATCAAGTCGGTAACCTTGGCCGTGAAGGGGGACTATGCCTTTGGCTATCTCCAAACAGAGCGCGGAGTCCACCGCCTGGTGCGTATCTCCCCATTTGATTCCGCCAAGAGGCGTCACACCTCATTTGCCAGCCTCGACGTGAATCCAGACATCGAGGATGCACCGATTGAAATCGAGGAGAAGGACATCAGGGTCGATACCTACCGCTCTGGTGGAAAGGGCGGGCAGAATGTCAACAAAGTCGAGACGGCCGTCCGCATGACCCATGTCCCGACGGGTATTGTCGTTGCCTGTCAGGCCGAACGCAGCCAACTCAAGAACAGGATCATGGCTTTGCGTATGCTCAAGGTGAAGATCTATCAACTCGAAGCCGACAGGAAGCGTGCAGAGCTTGATCGACAGTACAGCGAGAAGGGAGAAATAGCATGGGGCAGCCAAATCCGATCCTACGTCTTTCAGCCTTACCAGATGGTGAAGGATCACCGGACCGGTGTTCAGACCGGCAATGTCCAAGGTGTCATGGATGGGGACCTGAATGCCTTCATTGAGGCGAAGTTACGCGGCGTCACGAAGGGAATGACGGATCCCGACGACGAGGTCTAGGTTCCAAGGCATGGTTTCCCTTTTCCACAAAAGGGAGCTAGTATTATGAACATATGAAGGGGAGTCCTTTGATCCGATTGGGAGTTGTTTTGGTGATTCTTATTGCCGTGCTCTGGCCTGTTTACCGCCTCACAAATTCAGCACCCCTTCAGAAGACCGAGGGAGCACCGGAGCAATCCCTACCTCCAACTATTCCCTCGCTACGAGCGAATAAGCCAACTCTGAGAGCTACACTTCTCCTTCACGCCTCCCCTATGCCGAACCAGTGCCAAGTCACCCAAGGCGACCGTATCATCCTGACTGAAAAAAACCTCGTTTCACCGGGCGAATACCGCATACCTGTGGAACTCGTCAAGGGAATGGATCTTGTGATCCGGGCCACCTGGGGGAATGAGGAACCCCATGCCATCCGGGCCGAGGTACTGGTTCACGGTTACCAACAAACATTGGAAAAGAGCTTCTGGGCGCAGGGCACCCTTGAAGACACGCTCACCATTCCCTCTTCTTTTCTGCCGTGAATCATCTTTCCAAAAACAGCGACTCCTTGCTCACCCTACGGGATCTCACTGTCAGTTATCATCGCGTACCGGCGATCCATCATGTGAGCCTGAATCTCGCGGCCGGACATTGTGTCGGGATTTTCGGCCCCAACGGAGCCGGCAAATCAACACTGCTGAAAGCCATCGCTGGGCTCCTCCACCCCGAGACCGGAAAGATTCTGATCAGTGGGAACGATGTGTCAGGAGCCGCTCCGCTCATTGCCTACCTCCCGCAACGCGAGTCCATCGACTGGGACTTTCCGATCACGGTCGCAGGACTCGTGGAGACAGGGCGATACCATCAGGTGGGGCTCTGTGGTTCCTTTTCCCGTCGTGACACTGTCGCAGTCGAGGATGCCCTTGCTCTCTTCAACCTCACATCCCTCGCCCACCGTCAGATCAACGAACTCTCGGGAGGTCAGCAACAGAGGGCATTCCTGGCGCGTGCATGGGCCCAGGAGGCAGATCTCTATCTTCTGGACGAGCCATTTACTGGTCTCGACCGCACCAGCTGCTCAGCTCTGTCCTCGGCGCTCGGCACACTGAGGGATTGCGGCAAACTCCTGCTTGTTTCCCATCACAACATTGCCGAAGCGGAGGCTATCTTTGACACCGCAATCCTGCTCAACGGCGAGTTGATAGCCTACGGTTCGACAGCTGAGGTTCTCTCACCACGACATTTGGAATGCGCCTATGGAACCGCTATTTATTCGGGAAAACAAACTGGTAAAAAACCATGAGCCTGCTCTCACAGCTCACCGAGCCACTATCCTATACATTCATGGTGAGGGCGCTTCTTTCCTGCGCTCTGATCGGCTTTACCAATGGTTTTCTCGGTACCTTCGTTATCCTGCGTCGGCAGGCTCTCATGGCTGACGCGCTCTCCCATTCACTGCTTCCGGGACTGGCCGTCGCGGCGATTTTCCTCGGACTCTCCCCCGCTGGTCTACTCCTGGGAGGGCTCATCGCCGCAATGCTCGTGGCACTTGGGGGACAACTCATGGCGCGCAATTCACGACTCAAGGATGAGACGGCCATCGCCGCCCTCTACATCATCGCCTTTGCCATCGGTATCGTGCTGATCCGCTTTGCCAAGGTGAAGGTGGATCTGACCCATTTCCTCTTTGGGAATATTCTGGGTGTCGGCAATGGGGATCTTTGGATCGCCTACGGAGCGACCTTTCTAACCATCTCGACTCTTGTCCTCTTTCAGCGCCCTCTCTTGCTAACTCTGTTCGATGCCACCGTCGCCCGCACATCCGGCATCCGCGTCGGATGGCTTGAATCGGGACTTCTTGTCCTGATCGTCTTGGGGTTGGTGGCCTCGCTTCAAGCGGTGGGTGTCCTTCTTTCACTCGGCCTCCTGATCCTTCCAGCAGCCACAGCCTACCTCATGACAAATTCTTTCTCCCGTATGCTTTGGGGGGGCGCTATCCTGGGATCGCTCAGCGCCGTCGGGGGACTTTTTCTTTCCTTTTATGCCAACATCCCCTCCGGCCCCTGCATTGTCCTTTTGATGGCTATCTTCCTTGGAGGTGCGTACTTTTTCTCCCCCCGTTACGGACTGCTCCTCAGATTTGTGATAAAGCATCACTACCACGATGAGTCCCTCGAGCGTTGGAAAGGGCATCAGGATCACGAGCATCACCATCTACCGGATGCTGATTGAAATGATCGATTCCTGTATTTAACAGAATTGATTTTTCAACACTTACATCCACTCCCTACGATTACCGATCGTCTTCAGCCTCTCATCCGTAATGTCACATCATCCATCGGCAATTTCCCCGGAATCCTCGCGCCCCATCGGGGTTTTTGATTCGGGCATAGGGGGTCTCACCGTGGTGGCTGAACTGCGCCGCGTACTCCCTCACGAGAGGATTCTCTACATCGGGGATACCGCTAGAGTTCCCTATGGGGGAAAGAGTGCCGAGACCGTAACCCGCTACAGTCGTGAGATCTCTGACCATCTCATCGCAGAGGGTGCCAAGTTGATCGTTGTGGCCTGCAACACAGCCTCAGCTCTTTCCGTTCCAACCCTGGCGCCATCAATTGAGGTTCCCCTCATTGGCGTTCTGGAACCTGGTGCCAGCGCCGCAGTCAAGGCCACGAAAAACAAGATGATCGGTGTGATCGGCACGAAGGCTACTATTGGAAGCAGCGCCTATAAAAAAGCTATCTGCACCTTGGACACCGAGATGACGGTCTCATCTGTAGCGTGCCCCTTGCTTGTGCCACTTATTGAAGAGGGACTCTTTGAGGATGATGTCACAAGCGTCATCCTCCAACGCTACCTCGATCCCATGCTAGCCGAGGGAATCGATACCCTGGTTTTGGGATGCACTCATTATCCCCTACTTAAGCGGGTTATTCAGAGAATCTGCGGTCCCAGTGTCACACTCGTCGACTCGGCAGAAAACTGCGCACTGGCCGTCAAGGAACTCCTTGCCTCACAAACTCAAAATCCAGATAGAACTCCAGCCAGTAACCTCGCCGCCCCTCGTCTGGACATCGTGTTAACGGATTCCTCAGAGGGCTTTCTACGCGTCGCCGAGAAGTCGCTTGATCTCACAATCGACTCGCTGTCATTCCGCCAGATCGGAAAGTAGCACAATCCAAGGCAAAAAGTTCGGGTTGAGGAGTCAACTAAGTATTAAACCCAATAAAAAAAGGGTTACCGTAATCCGTGGGCGGTGCCATAGACTGCTACCTATTTTAGTAATGCTTTCTCCTCATTTTATGAAATGAAGAGACTTTCTAACGGAACGTTTTAGAAAACCCTTTGTCTTAAGAATCCTGTTTTCTTGATAAAAATCATCTCTACCCCTCCTTCGAATATCAAGGAGCTACGCTCTCCACATACACAAACTTACCGTTCTTCACCTGGAGCATAACGGCTGGTTTATTGGGATTGCGATGCTCGTCGAGGGTGATTTTGCCGGTGATTCCGGGGAAGTCCTTGGTGGAGGCAATCGCCTCATTGACCTTTGCAGGATCAGTACTCCCTGCACGCTTCATGGCATCAGCAAGCAAGCGAAGGGCATCATAGCCCAGAGCGACCATTGCATCGGGATCCTGATTGTATTTCTTACGATAACCCTCCACGAAGGCAACGATCTCAGGAACCTTGCTCTGGCTGGAGAAGTGGTTGGAAAAATAACACCCTTCGACCGCAGCCCCACCAACGCTCACTAACTCGGGTGAGTCCCAACCATCGCCTCCAATGAAGGGAACGGTGATCCCCTGCTGTCTGGCCTGCCTGATAATGAGCGGAGCTTCGGTGTAGTAAGCAGGCAGAAAAATCACATCTGGGTTGCCTGCCTTGATCGCCGTCAGTTGAGCGCTGAAATCTTTGTCTCCTCCGCTGTAACTCTGCTCTCCAGTTATCACTCCCCCCTCCCTGAGAAATTCGGCCTTGAAACTCTTGGCTAATCCCAGGCTGTAGTCCTTGGAGACATCGGTAAGGATGGAGGCCTTGGTCGCACCAAGCTTGCGCGCGAACTTTGCACAGACCGTCCCTTGGAAGGGATCGATGAAGCAAACCCTGAAGATATGATCTCCTGTCTCGGTGACCTTCTCATTCGTCGAGGCAGGGGAGATCATCGGGATACCACTCCGCTGCGCAATCGGCGCCGCCTCGAGTGACCTTCCCGATGCCACTTCGCCGATCAGCGCCACGACCTTGTCACGGGAAATCAACTCACGCACAACCGTCGAGGTCTCTCCAGGCTTGGACTGGTTGTCCTTGGTAATAAGTCGTAATGGTTGTCCGAGAACGCCTCCCAAGGAGTTGATCTCCTCAAGAGCCATCTGCACCCCACGATCCGTACTCTGCCCGAAGGTGGCCTGCGCCCCCGTCAGGGAGACAAACTGTCCGATAGGGATTCCCGTTTCCTTTTTCTTGGAACAGGAAAGCATGCAGAACAAAAGGGCGATCAGCAGGAAAAAGGGGGCGACTGTTCTTGAACTCATGGCTGACAATCTAAAAAACGAACTCCTGTCTGCCAAGGGCAGAAGAACTAAAACAACCCTTCTATCGGATACTGACCCTCTACTTCCGGAGGGTTCACACCGAAAAGCGGCTCAGCGAGAAGCGGCATCCTAGGGTGATGAAAACGCTCGACCTCCAAGCTGGTGGCAGCCCTTGTCACTATCTTGATTAGCAAATTAGGGGACTGAATATGAAGGACTCCCCTAATAACGCGATTTTCAGGAACAAGATCCCAAATAAGACGTCGTGTCTGATCCGATCTTTCGGCAAATGATCCGGCATGGATATCAAGCAGCATCGCCCCCTGATTCCGCCACCAATCCAGGATCTCATGACGAGCAAAGCCGGCCCAGACGTGATTGACAATGCCTCGCTGAGAACGAGCTGTGATCATACCACCCGACTTGAAAATCTTGTTTTGAAATTGGAAAACGGCGCACATCCCAGGAAGACTTTAGAGCAGCATCATAAAAAGCGAGATGTTCCCATTACTCACCGTGGCATCAAGAGGAAAGTGGCGGAAGAGGAGGGATTTCCTTGGCGCCGCCAAGGTGCTACAGCAGCGCTACGCAATCCAAGATTTACCGCTTATCGCGGCATGGTAATCGAACCTGGGTTCCTCATCCCTCGGAATACAAGATGAACTTCTTCGATGATATGGCGGAAGGGGAGGGATTCGAACCCTCGGTGGGAATAACCCCACGTTCGATTTCGAGTCGAGTGCCTTAAACCGGACTCAGCCACCCTTCCTAAAAACTGGGAATTGAACCATACCTGCTCGCACTCTGAGGTCAAGTTTCCTTAACCATGAGGGAAACTCCCACTTGAAAGGCAACTGTTCCCTATTAGGAAAAAATCAACGAGACCACTCAAGGGCCCCCTTCTTGATGGCATAAATGTAGCCAACAAGAAGGATTGCCGTGAAGGTAACCAGTGTCCAGAGAATGCCAATACCGTACTGCACCAGATAATCACGATAAACAACAGCCCAAGGATAGAGGAACACGATCTCAATATCAAAAAGAATGAAAAGCATCGCCACGAGATAGAACTTCACGCTGAATCGTGGTTGTGCACCCGCCTCGGGAAGCATCCCGCACTCATAAGCGAAATCCTTGGCTCCCGTGCGTCTTCCAATACGGCCAAGCAACAGGCTGCCGATCCAAGTCGTCAGCGAAAACCCTATCGCGGAAACGATGTGAATCAGCAATGAGATGTAGTTACCGTTAGGTTCCATGAAGTGATTACCTAATTGTATCCGAAAAGTTGAATGAAAATCGACCGTTATTAATTAACGGGATTTCTTCTGCTTGGAAGCAGCCTTCGAAACCTTCTTGGCAACGACTTTGGCTGCGACCTTTGCCGCTTTTTTTGGCGCTGGCTTTGCCTTTGTTGCTTTGGCTACTGGCTTTGCTAGCTTAGCTTTGGCGACTTCCTTGGTTTTCGAGACAGAAGATGTGGCAGGTTTGGCTTCCTTGGAAGCGATGCTCCTTGCGGGTACTTTCTTCGCACTGGGCTTATCGACCTTGGAAACCTCGGGGAGGACACCTGCAGGAGCAGGTTCAATCGTGACAAGAGCGTTTTCAATGGTGGATTTAGCCTTGAACTTCGCCTGTCCGGGGATTTTTCCACCCAATTTCTCAACCATGTTCTGATCAACAAGGTTTTTTAGCTTCTCGTATCCACGGAGTCGGAGCATCTCCTCACCACCGCTGGCAGCATTCCTTTTCTTTAACCTAGCGTGCATCAACTCGAAGATGACACCCCAAGCAAGAGGTGGCTTCTTTCGGTTTTCAATCAGGACCGTTACAATCTCCTCGGTGACTAGATCGGGGAGCCTGCGGGAAAAAGCACTTTTACGTTGCATAAATATCAATGTTGAAATCTATCACTATTGCATAACGGGTGTCACTAAAAAACGCCATCCCACATGGCCCACGCATTTCATGCTGGTTTCGAGGGTAAATGTTAATTTAGAAAAAATCGATGTCACTTGCATAGCAAGACCGCATTGACTTCGTTTTTTTTGATCCTTATTTTCACGATAGCGTCGGCATTCTTACACTGACCGACGAGCCATTCATGAAAACCATCCTCTTTGTCTGCACCGGTAATACATGCCGCAGCCCCATGGCTGAAGCGATGATGCGCGAACTTCTGAAGGGACGGAAGGATTGGAACGTTCTTTCCGCCGGCGTCAGTGCATTCAAGGGGGCTACTGCCAGCCCCTTTGCCGCCTCCGCACTTGCTGAACTTGGCATTCATTTGAATTCCTTCAGAAGCCAGCAACTTACGGAGGAATTGCTGGAGAACTCTTCCCATGTCTTCACGATGACGCGTAATCACCAACGCCTCATTGAGTCCCTTTTCCCATCGCATTCGAACAAGGTTCAATTGGTGGGACGCTTCACCAAAAGCCAAGGAGATGTGCCGGATCCCATGGGACAGGGACCCGCAACTTACAAGCGCTGCCGTGATGTCATCAAAAGCGCGCTGGCACAAATCCTCCTTTTTGTGGATCAATCTTCTATCACCATGCCAAACAACCCAACCAAATCATCCTTACTTTCTTGCTCACTGGCCGTTACTGACCCCCAGATTGCGGAAGCTATTGCCGCTGAGCACCATCGTCAACTCGAACACATCGAGCTGATTGCTTCGGAAAACTTCACGAGTCAGGCCGTGATGGAAGCCCAGGGCTCATGCCTCACCAATAAATATGCCGAGGGTTATCCTGGAAGACGATGGTACGGAGGGTGCGAGTATGTTGATGTCGTTGAGTCCCTCGCCATTGAGAGGGCTAAGGAGCTTTTCGGAGCGGACCATGCCAACGTCCAACCCCACAGCGGTAGCCAGGCGAACATGGCCGTCTATTTCAGCGTTCTTAAACCGGGAGACAGGATTCTCACCATGGATCTGGCGCACGGAGGGCATCTTACCCACGGGCATAAGGCTAACTTTTCCGGAAAGCTTTACGAGGTTACCCACTACGGAGTCTCACAAGCCGATGGTCGCATCGACTATGATGCGCTGGCAAAGCAGGCCCTTGAAGTAAAACCGCGGATGATCACCGCAGGAGCCTCTGCCTATCCTCGTGAAATCGACTTCGCACGTCTTCGTGAAATCGCTGACTCGGTGGAGGCCTATCTCTTTGTCGATATGGCCCACATCGCGGGTCTGGTGGCCGGAGGAGTTCACCCCAATCCGGTACCCTTTGCCGATTTCGTGACCACAACCACGCACAAGAGCCTCCGGGGTCCGCGTTCAGGACTGATCCTCTGCAAGGAGCAGTACGCAAAGAAAATTGACGGACAGGTTTTCCCGGGCGTACAAGGCGGACCTCTTATGCAGGTAATCGCTGCCAAGGCTGTCTGCTTCCACGAGGCGTTGCAGCCCTCCTTCAAGGAATACGCCAGACAAGTCGTGAACAATGCAAAGGCTCTTGCCGCACGTCTCTCAGTTCTCGGCTACACAATCAGTTCCGGGGGCACGGATAACCATGTGCTTCTCGTCGATCTTCGTTCCAAGGGGATCAATGGGCTTGAGGCTCAGGAGGCTCTCGATAAAGCCGCCATCACCGTGAACAAGAACGCGATCCCTTTTGACACGGAGCCTATCACCAAGACGGGTGGCATCCGACTGGGAACACCTGCCATGACAACACGCGGGCTCCGCGAAGAGGAGATGATGCAGGTGGCCGATTTCATCCACGCAGGGCTCCAGGCGCGCAATGACGAGGAAGCCCTTGCATCGCTACGCCGCGAAGTCACAGCCTTCACTGCACGATTCCCTCTGCCTTAAACCAGCCCGACTAGGGTGTGGCCCGGTTTGCTTCCTTGAACTGACCGGCGCGACTTTCTTTTCATTTCCAATCCTCTTCATGAATCCGGATGACATCCTCACCGCAAACCCTCTTCGGGAGGGCATTGCCAATCGCCTGACTCCCGAAACATGCACGTTGGTGATCTTCGGTGCTACGGGAGACCTCACGCACAGAAAGCTCATCCCCGCGCTTTACAACCTTGCTGCCGAAGGAGCCCTCCCACCCTCCCTGATTATCAGAGGGTTCGCAAGGCGTGAAAAAACCACCGAGGAGTTTCGCAAGGAATTGGAGGCATCGACCCGGAAATTCTCCCGCACCCCAGTCAACGATGAACTCTGGAATAATTTTGCCGCCACGATTTTCTATAACCAGAGCGCCTTTGACGATCCACGCGGCTATTCCGACCTGGCGAGGGAAATACAGGAAAACGATGTTGCGAAAGGAACCGGAGGCAACAGGCTTTTCTATCTGGCCGTCGCGCCCGACCAGTTTCCGATCATTCTGGGTCATCTCAGAAGCAGCGGGTTAAACGACGACGTTCAGGGAGGTTGGGCCCGCATCATTGTGGAAAAGCCCTTTGGAATGGATCTGGCATCAGCAAGAGAACTAAACGGACTGGTCGGTGAAGTGTTCCCGGAGAAGGACACCTTCCGGATCGATCACTTTCTAGGAAAAGAGACGGCCCAGAACATCATGGTCCTGCGGTTTGCGAACTCCATCTTCGAGTCATTATGGAACTCAAGCCACATCAGCCATGTGCAGATAACCGCGGCGGAGCCGCTCGGAGTCGAAGGACGGGCGGGCTACTACGAAAAGTCTGGTGCCATGCGCGACATGGTGCAGAACCATCTTCTCCAACTCCTGACCCTGATGGCCATGGAGCCACCCACAAGTCTTGGAGCCGATGCGATTCGCGATGAAAAGGTGAAGGTACTCCGGTCGTTACGACCATTGCACGGGGATGATGTCTTTCGTCATGTGGTGCGAGCACAGTACACCGAAGGCCTGATTAACGGACAACCCGTGGCCTCCTACCGTGGGGAGCAAGGTGTCTCCAAGGACTCCACAACGGAAACTTACGTTGCCCTGCAGCTGAACATCGACAACTGGCGTTGGGCTGGGGTTCCCTTTTTTATCCGTACCGCAAAAAGAATGCCGAAAGGGGGCACCGAAATCGCCGTTACCTTTAAGGGCGTGCCCCGTGTACTTTTCAATCAATCAGCCCAGAGTCTTGATGAGAACGTGCTGGTCATCCGCATCCAACCTGATGAGGGGGTCTCGCTCAGAATGAGCGCCAAGATGCCCGGGTCAAGCCTGAGGATCGAACCGGTTAAAATGGACTTCCACTATGGAACATCGTTTGGGAAAGCAACCCCGGAAGCCTACGAGCGCCTCCTACTCGATGCCATGTCGGGTGATGCGACCCTTTTTGCACGCTGTGACGAAGTCGAGGAGGCGTGGGCCTTTGTTGACGGGATTGAAGAGGCGTGGAAGACGCGCTCGGACGACCTTGCGTTCCATGCAGCCGGATCTTGGGGACCGACCGAGGCAACGGAACTTGCGGCACGCCATGGGGTCACATGGAGACGGATGTGAGTTTTTCACCCGGCATCGCTGTTCCAATCGGCGCCATTGAGCGCGAACTTGGACGTGTTTGGGAGGAGAGCGGTGCGGCGAAGACCCGTGCCTCGCTCATCAATCTTGCCATCTACAACGAAAAACCGGGTTCACTCGAAGCAAATTCGGCCATCATTGGGGCAATTGCGGGTGAACACGCGATGCGGGCGATTCTTATCGAGTCCGATCCCAGTCAACCAGGAAGCAGGGCCGAAGCGTGGATCAGCATGCACTGCTACCTCCGAGGGTCCAAGGGTGGATCGGTTTGCAGTGAGCAGATTGCCTTTCAACTGGGAGGGGAAGCAGCACGATCCCTGCAGAGTGTCGTTTTTTCCCATCTTGATTCGGATCTTCCTCTGGTGCTTTGGTGGCAGGCTGATTTTCATCCTCCCATCGACGGAAAACTATGGCAATGGGTCGATCGTCTTCTCTTCGACAGCCGCCATTGGAAAAAACCTTCGGTGCAGTTCCAACTCATTACCCAGATCACCAACCTTACGGAAACCAAACTAGTACTCTGTGATCTTAACTGGGCGAGATCACTACCCGTGAGGCAGGCGCTCGCCGGCATGTTCGACAGCCCCGCGACACTTCCCGAATTGCAACTCATCAGATCTCTCCATATCGATCACGCACCGGGATCCCGCAGCACAGCACTCTTGCTTATCGGGTGGATTGCAGACCGATTGGGATGGGTTCTAACGGACGCATCGCAAAACCCCACCTTCACGGATCCAAAGAAAGGAATCATTCGAGTTACCCTCAGCGAAAAAGAGGGGGCAAGTATTACGCGAATGCTTCTTAATTCCGAGAAGGGAACGTTTGAGCTCACCCACGAACCGGGTTCTGGCCTCTACATCACCAATGCCAAAAGTGACACTTTCCCTTCAATGGGCAGGGTGGTCCGTGCCGCGCGAGAGGAAACACGCGAGATTCTCCTGGCCGAACTTGCTAGGGGTGGGCGTCACCCCCTCTACAGCCCTGCAGTTAAGGCAGTGCAGGCTCTTTGGTAATTTTTCCGGAGTAGAAGCCTTCCGATTGTGGTCCTATTTTGTGGCATCAGAATTCCGCGGGATTCGGCATTGGCAGACTAAGAACGGGTAATCCGCTTGGTTGATCCATGGGTCTCACGGGCTCCGCGCGGCGTATCGGTTTTTCATCGGTCAAAGCTGATGTCGTAACTTTTTTTTGAGCGCCTTGAACGCCCGGATCTTTTCCATCCGGGGTTGTGGCCCTGGCAACCTTCATACTCGCACCCACCTCTCCATTCGCTTTTCCTACCGGATTCACGGAGCGGTAAAGATCGTTCTGTGCGAGCAATGTCGGCGCGGCGATCGTCACAGGATGAATCAGTGAGAGGTCTATGGCTGCGGCTGCACGCGGCCACTCCTCCTGCTCAGTCCCCTTGTTGTAGTTGCGAATTCCTTCACCGTGGAGATCGCACTGTTGTGCGGGCATCTCCGCCGAGGCGGCGTATTCCGTGGCAATCAGCGTAGGATCCTTGCGACATGCCTGAGCAGGGAGCAAACCCGAGCGACGACAAATTTCAACTGGGAGTAATCCCTTGGGGGGAGCAAGAGGGCGGCTAGGAAACTCCTGGAGCGAGGAACTCATGACACGTGCCCATATGGGAAGGGCTAGATCCTTCCCGAAGGCCCCTCGATAGATTTTGGAAGGCTTATCAAAGCCAACCCATACCCCACATGTCACTGAACTGGAATAACCGACAAACCATGTGTCGGTGAAATCATAGGAGGTCCCTGATTTGCCGGCCAACTGTTGATCGGAATTAAGCCCAAGGGAAGAAGCCTCGGGCGCACACGTTTTGAAAAGGGCGTCCCGGAGAATGGCATGAACCTGAAAAGATGCCTCGGATGGGATGACATTGAGGCGGGATGTGGGGTTCTCATAAAGGACATTTCCCTGCTGATCGGTGATCCGTGTGATCGTGAAGAGCTTGGAGGGACGGCTGCCTTGATCCGGAAAGACGGTGTACGCAAGCGTCAGTTCTCCAAGGGTCATTTCACTGGATCCAAGGTAGGCATTGGCAACGTCGCGCAAAGGGGAACGGATTCCGGCATCACCGCAAAACTTTCGAAGAGCCTCCAACCCGGTCATGAATCCAAGCCTGACGACAGCAGCATTTTTCCCGCGAGCCACAGCCTCGTGTGAGGGCATGGGGCCCTCGTACACATTGTCCGGACGCTCCACTCCCCACTCGCCCAGGATCCCGTACTCCCCACCGATCATGACAAAGCGGTTATCAATGCAGGCATCATCGACGGGACTACCGGGAAAGATACCCTTCGCATAAGCAGCCGCCGCTAGCATCGGGGTGAAAATAGTGCCGGCAGGACGCTTCGCCTGGAAGACACGATTATACTCACTATGAAGAAAGTCCCGCCCGCCTGCTAGTGCAAGAATACCCCCAGTAGCATTGTCAACGGCCAGCACAGACCCCTGAAGGTAACCGGGGGTTGGTAGCGAGACCGGTTCCCCACGTTGCGCTGCATCCTCGAGCAATTGATTGATCTGACGGTACCGCTCCAAGGTCACGTGGGAGTACCCCGGTGTTTTTTCCACTTCCTCCAGATGGGATTTGAGTGCTTTTTCAGCAGTCTGCTGAAGCTTGGCGTCAAAAGTGGTTTCGATACTCACACCATCGTTCATGGCGCGGTCATAACCAAGCGCCGCAATGGCCTGCTGGCGCACAAGTTCCAAGGCATAGGATGTTCTGTTCGGATTTGTTCGTTTCCTCACAGTCAACTGCAACTCCACAGAGCGCTCATAATCTTCCCGGCTTATTAGGCGGAGTTCTCTCATGCGTGTAAGCACAAAGTCGCGAACTTTTTTGGCGCCCTGGGGATTGTTCCAAGGGGAGAGTGCATTCGGGCTCTTGAGGAGTCCCGCAAGCATCGCGCATTCACCCACGGTTAGTTCATTTGCTGGCTTTCCAAAGTAACCCCGTGCCGCCGATTCCACGCCGTAGAAACCGCTGCCAAAGTAGACACGGTTGAGGTAGAGTTCCATGATTTTTTCCTTCGTCAGGTGCCGCTCAATCCTTTGGGCAACCATCATCTCTAGGAGTTTGCGGCGGAATGTCCGCTCCTTCATCTCAAAGGAATTCCTCGCAAGTTGCTGGGTCACGGTACTGGCCCCCTGCTTGACCCTTCCCTGGCGATAATTGCTGATGGCTGCGCGGAGAATTCCAAAATAATCCACGCCGTGATGCTCGAAAAACCGATTGTCTTCTTCGGCAACGATTGCGTTAACCATCTCTTTGGGAATCTTTTCGAAGGGTATAGGCACCCTGTTTTGTATAAAGATTTTACCCAATTGCTGTCTCGTACGGTCGTAAATGATGCTGGATGACTCCATCTTTTCCATTTTCTCAAGATCAAAGGAATCAGCTTTGGCTGCAAACTCTGACACAACAAAAGCGTAGGCGGCCAAGATCGCTAAACCTAAAGCCGCGATGAGAAACAAGGACGCAAAAAACCAGAGCCGGCGAAACCAAGGTTTTTTCCGGCTTTTCTCCTTTTGCTCCCAACTATAGCGGTGAGTTGCGATCAGCTATATTTCCCATGAAGCAGGTGGACGGGCAAGCAATCCCGCCAACCATCCGCGATCCAGGAATCACACTACCTTCAACCCCGAGGACCAAACTCCATTGACCTGCCATGCTGGGCTTACCCTGACCAGATCGGCGCGCTTTCCCCGATCTATGGAACCCCGCTCGCGCTCTATCCCAAGGGCTTTCGCAGGAACCAATGTGGCCATCGCGACAGCTTCCTCCAAAGGTATTCCGACACACTCAACCATGAACCTGACCCCGTCGAGTAGGCATGCAGTGCTGCCAGCCAAGCGCCTCCCCGAGCCTGTTCCTGTCCATGCGGCATCATTCGCAATCCGGCATGGAATTCCACCAAGATCAAAGAGAGCTCCCTCCCCCATCCCCGCTCCAGCAGTGGCGTCAGACACCAAGACCAACTCCTCCCACCCCTTTGCCATCCAAGCCAATCGAAGCAGGGTTGGAGGCAAATGGACACCGTCAGCTATCAACTCGCAGAGCACTCCCCTCCTCGTCAATGCAGCTTCAGCCAGTCCAGTCGTGCGTGTGCCAAGATGAGATCGTTGTGAGGACATGCAGTTGTAAAGATGTGTTACTTGCGTCACGCCAAGATCAAATCCTGTTTTGGCCTCCGAATCCGAGGCCTCGGAATGACCAGCACTAATGGTTATCCCATGTTTTTTTAATTCCAGAATAAGTTCACATGCACCTGGTATTTCAGGGGCAATCGTTATCCGTTTGATGATCTCCCTATGTTTGAGGAGAGCCCTTGTTTCCTGATCGGAGGGTTCTCTTAGAGAGGACTCTAAATGCGCACCTCTCCTAGACCTTGCAAAATAGGGCCCCTCAAGATGAATGCCTGCTAGAAAGCCATCACTTGTCGAGGTGATGTATTGTTCCGCAGCCATTAGTACACTCAATATTCCTTCAAGAGGTGCTGATACGGTGGAGAGAACCGTAAGGGTAGTCCCATGCGATAGATGGTGACGAAGAATGCGGTCGAAAGCCGTAGGCGTCGCTTCCATGGCGTCATGGCCGACAGCACCATGACAGTGGAGGTCAATCAATCCGGGAAACAGATAATCACCTTGACAGTCGATCACCCCAGCCAAGCCTGCTACAGGGAGACCTATTGTCAGTAAGCCACTCCGGATTTCCGTGATCATCCCATCCTCAACCACGAGACTTCCAAGGATGCTCCCCCGCTGATCGGGAAGTATCATACGGGCATTGGTAAAAAACCTTTTTTTCATCTCAAAGAGTTTCCGCCCCGAATTTCTTATCAGTTTACCGAAAACCTCAAGATTCCCTAGATAGAAATGAGATAGAAAAAAAGCCGCCTCAGGTAAACCTGGGCGGCTTTAAATGTTTTTTTAATCTCTGGATAGAATCAGGACGGGGAAACTATCGTGGATGCCTATCGGGAATAGAGCTCGACGACCAACTGCTCGTTCACAACGGGGTTGATTTCTTCGCGGGTCGGAATCCTAACGACCTTTCCACTCAAAGCCTCCTTATCAACGAGAAGCCAATCAGGCGGCTCGATAATCTGGGTCTGGTCCAGACCGCGCTGGGCAAGCCTCTTGGATCCATCCTTTGTACGGACTGAAACCACATCACCAACCTTGAGAGTGGCGGATGAGATATCGGTTTTACGACCGTTCAAGCTAATGTGACCGTGAGCAACCATCTGACGTGACGCGGAGCGCGTCTTGGCAAAGCCCATGCGATAAACCACGTTATCAAGCCTGGTCTCAAGAAGTTGAAGAAGAATCAATCCGGTGACGCCACGAGTCTTAAGGGCAGTCTCGAAATAGCGCCTGAACTGACGTTCAAGAACTCCGTACTGGAAACGTAGCTTCTGCTTTTCTGCGAGCGCGGTACCATATTCGGAA
>WBXH01000003.1 GCA_008933015.1 Verrucomicrobiota bacterium
GGTCCGGGTGCTTTGATGGAGTGGGCCGAGTCCCGGGGGCATTCCATAGCGTTTTGTCTGATCTGCCAGGATGTTCCCCTTCCCCCGCTGGAGAGCTTTGATCTCATGGTGAGCCTTGGGGGATGGATGGGAGCCTACGAGGAATCAAAGCACCCATGGCTAAGGACCGAAAAAGAGTATCTTCGGCAAGCTACTAGGACTGGAAAAAAGATCCTCGGACTCTGCCTCGGTTGCCAACTCCTGGCTGATGCTCTGGGAGGCAAAGCCTTCCGTCACACCTGCAAGGAGTTTGGATGGCAACCGATCGAAATCCTTCCCCAAGGAGCTGAATGGTTTGGAACAAGCGGGCTGTTCATGGCCTTCCAGTGGCATGGTGATACCTACTCACTTCCACCGGGAGCCATTCAACTCGCTACAAACAGCGCCTGCGAGCAACAAGCCTTCCTAATCGGAAATCAGATACTCGGACTCCAGTTCCACTTGGAATGGACCGAACAAATGGCTCGCGATGCCTTGGCAGAACCAGGCGTCGCACCTCCAAAATCCCCTTTTGTTCAATCTCCTGAAGAAATCCTAAGCGACCTAACACTCTTTGAATCCGGCAAGAGGCGGTTTTTCCTCATGATGGATCGATTCGTCAGCTAAAAATAGTGCACCCGGCGAGGGTCGAACTCACAACCTCTTCCTTCGGAGGGAAGCGCTCTATCCAGTTGAGCTACGGGTGCCTAGAGATAGGAATTTGCGGAGAACTCAAGGCTGGGTCAATATCCGTTTGAGAACCAGAGACCAAAAGGTCGAGAGTGGCGGCGCGTTGACATGCTAGTTGAGAAAGAAGTTGAGTCTGTTGAATAACAAGCCATGCACGCTTGTTATTCCTGAAATGGCCAAACTTCAGGAGATCCCATGCCCACTAAAGTAATCCTCCAAAACAGCGAAAGCAAGTTCGAGGTCCTCGGGCAACACGCAATACGGTGGCATCATGTACACGACATTGCCGAGCGGCCTGAGAAGGACACCGTGATCCTGGCAATATCTGGCAAGGGGACGACCACCGCCGGCAGCATAGTCGCCCGACTTTCCCTTGAGTTCGAAAGCCCCGATCCCGCCCAAGACACGCGTTTTCTCAATGGGAAAGCGACGCTCCAGTTTTTCAATACCATCCGCGAGTTGAGAGGAAATCCTGCCGACAACGGAGGCAGCCCCCCCTTTTTCAAGAAGATCCAGACTGGCAAGGGCGGCGGCACATGTGATCGGATTACCCGTGAAACTGTGTCCATGGGCAAGTGCTTCGGAGAAGGAATCCCCAAGGAAGGCTGAGAAATACTCGCCTTTCACCAAGGTCGCACCCAGCGGAAGGATGCCCCCGGTGATTCCCTTGGAGAGACAGACAAGATCAGGAAGCACATCCGTCTGCATGTAGGCAAAGAGCGTTCCTGTACGGAAGAAACCGGTCATCACCTCGTCAAAGACCACCGGAATGCCGGCACTCCGCGCGAGCCTGCAGATTTCGGAGAGGAACTTGGGAGAATGAAACCGCATCCCGGCGGCTCCCTGGATGAGCGGCTCCACGATCAGGGCCGCAACATCACCGGAAATGTTTCCCAATTTTTCCTTGAAGGCACGGATGCAGGCAGACTCTTCATCGCGAACGGAAGCTCCCCTCCAGGTATGGGGTACCTCGAGGTTATCGACTTCAAACATCCAGGAGCGGAACGCATCGAAGAATCCCGAACTCTCACCCACGGTCATGGCCCCAAGGGTATCGCCATGATAACCGCCCCGGAACGTCATGATCCGAGGTCTGTGCTGGCCGCGGTTGCGCCAGTATTGATGGCAAATCTTCAGCGCAACTTCGACGGCCGTGGAGCCGTTGTCACTATAGAAAAGACGCGTACCATCCCCCAGACCGGAAAGCTTCACCAATTTTTCGGCAAGCGCGACAGCCGGTTCATGGGTGACTCCCGCGAAGTGCACGTGATCCAGATTGAGAACCTGCCTTGAAATTGCAGCGGCCAATTCAGTGCGGCCATGACCGTGAATATTGACCCACCACGAGGAGATCATGTCGAGGTAGGCTTTGCCTTCCCCATCATAAAGATAAGCCCCTTTGGCCGAGGCCACGCACAGGGGATCATCCGAGGAACGATGCTGGGTGTAGGGATGCCAGAGGAAGGAGGCATCCCTGCTGACTAGATCTTTATTTTTCACGACTTCATGAAACTGCACTATTTTGGGACCCAATCAATAAAGAGAAATGCCCACATTGAAGGATCCCCACCCAGACATGGATCAATCAGTCCCTCTCCTCGAGTGTCCCCGTGGTGACCCCAATCTGGGACTTGGCACGAAGTGAGCGCCAGAGTTGGGAACCTTCGGTTTCGCCGCTGAGGAGTTTCTGATAGGCGAGCAAGATAGCTGCGGTCTGCTCGGTAGTCTCCTCGAGCAACTCAATGCGGAAATTAAGCAGGCCCGCGGCACGGAGTTCCTTAAAATATCCGGCACCCGTCTGGGGCACAGAATTGAAGAGCGTATTGCGGCAGCCGACGTCAGCACGGAGCGGGTGCTTCATCCCGACCCGGTCCCTGAGGTGAACTCGGTGACGGTCGCAGGGGCGTCCGCAGTCGGTATGGTCCTTGCCCTCGGAGAGGAAGGCCGCAAAGACGCAGTGCTCCATGTGAAACATGGGCATGTGCTGATGGATCGTTAGCTCAAACCACTCGGGTGATGCCGCCTTCAGGAGATCAAGCACCTGAGCGATATTCAGGTCGTAGCTGATGGTCACACGATCAAGTCCCCTACCCATCGCTTCGTTCTGCATCATGAAGAATCGTGCCGTCAACGGATTGGCCACATTGAGCGAGAAGTCACCCACCATGGTGAGAGGGGAACCGGAGAAGTGTGTAATCGCGCCCAGGTTTCTGATCAGGACACCGTCGGGTGAGGCATTCGCGATGAGCTTGAAGAATCCCTCCTCGGCGGCCTTCTGGATGCGAGGTGTGGCAAGCAGGATGCGAGCATTCCCCCTTTCCCTGACAAGGGCCACGGCCTCCTTGTAGCGGCGAATATCCTCAAAATCGGCGTAGAGTTCACTGATTCCGGCATCCAGTGCGGCGCCAAGTTGCTCCATGCTCCGGCATAGCACCCTGAGCGAAGGTGGAGGCAGGAAAACAGCCGTGGGGCTCTCCGAGGGAGATGACTCAGGTGATCCGTTTTTGAGGACGGTCCTCCAGTTGACCCAGACTTCGGGACGCTTCCGCTCGGAGGCAATGACAAGTTTGCCGATCAGTTCTCGACGCATCCTGTTGATCTCCCCGATCGGCAGGATCACCTCCCCCTCCAGATTCAAAATCAGGTAGCGTAGTTCGAATCCTGATTCTGCGGTCTTTCCGAGTTGGGCGCGTAGTTTTTCCTCCGTGAGAGGGGCATTACGTGCGGACTCCAGGAGGATGATCGAGGAAACCTGCACGTCCGAGGATTTCATCACGAGTGGTTCGCCAACTCGTCCAGACAAGGTGATGTCAAAGGGAATGCGATGACGCGATTCGAGGCGCCCTCCGTAGGATTGGCGGAGTCGCTTGTCAAGTTCGGGGTCATCGGTCTTCCAGATGCGGTTGCCTACTTTCAGACGCTTCGGATTCAAGTGACCGTGGCGGAAGTAGTACCTGTTCCCCCGGATCTCGTAGATGCGCCCACCCTGCTCCTGATCGGTGTCTGCTCCGGTATCGAAGACAATGCCGTCCCCAGGCTTGAGGGGAGCCTCCGCCTCAAAGGCCACAAAATCGGGAGTGATTTCAGCAATCCTGCCGACGAAGGGGCCACGCTTCTTACCGAACCGTGCGTGCACGAGTTCGCGGTGGTTCACCCCGTGCATCCATCCGGAATAAAGACCGCGTGAGAAGGTCATCTCCAGCTGGTAAATATCGTCGCTGCTGGCACCCTCGAAGGCTCCCGCCATAGCGGCGTCGATCGCCTTCCTGTACACTTGGCAAACGGCTGCCACGTATTCGGGAGACTTGAGCCGTCCCTCAATCTTGAAGCTCGTCACACCGGCCGCTATTAGAGCCGGGATATCATTAACGGCGGCAAGATCCTGCGGCGAGAGTAGGTAGCGCCTGTCTCCCAAATCACGGATTTCCCCGTCCACCATCAACTCGTAGGGCATGCGGCAGGCCTGCGCGCATTCGCCACGGTTGGCACTCCGCTGGCCGAGTGATTCACTCGTGAGGCACTGGCCCGAGTAGGCCACGCAGAGAGCGCCATGCACAAAGACCTCGAGAGGCATGCGCTCCGGATCAAAACGCTTAAGCTCTCGCAGCGAGAGCTCCCGGGCGAGGACAGAGCGGGTGATGCCGAGTCCCCTCGCAACCTCGACCCCCTCGGGAGAAGTGAGGGTCATCTGGGTGGAGGCGTGAATCGGGAGTTCAGGCACAATGGCCGAGGCGAGTTCCACCAACCCGATGTCCTGAACGATCAGGGCATCCACTCCGGAGCGATTCAACAGCCTGAGATACTCGGCCGCGTCATCAAGCTCCCCGGTGAAGACGAGTGTGTTAAGCGTGACGTAGGCCTTGACCCCATACCGGTGGCAGAATGCGACGACTTCGGAGAGCTCCTCTTCAGTAAAATTATCAGCCCTGAGTCGGGCATTGAATCGAGGAAGGCCAAAGAAGACGGCATCCGCGCCATTGGCCACGGCCGCCTTCAGACAATCCCAGCCCCCTGCAGGAGCAAGGAGTTCGGGCATGAGTTGAAGTAAATTCATCTTGGGTGACTATCCTCCGGCCGAGATGGACATCAGCTCCAGGTTGTCCCCTTCTCCAAGACTGACGTCCCCCCACTCGGATCGGAGGAGCGCCTTGCCATTGTACTCCACGAGCAGGAGTGAGGGGTTCAGCTGAAGGGACTTGAAAAGAGACTCCAAGGTTCCGGCATCGGTCTCCCGGGACTCGCCGTTAACCGTGAGACGCATCACGCGGCACTCCCGAGGATTGCGACATCCCAGTCCTTCCATATGGGCTCAAGTCCCAGGGAACTGAGCATCGCGGCCACCTCGGATGGGGATCTATCGTCGCTGATGGAGAACTGTTCGGTCGCGGAGGTTGATCCACAGGTCGCGTCGATCCTCTTTCCCCCGACGGTCTGATGCAGTTGATCAGCACCTTGGCCGGTGTATCCACCCGGTTCCGTGTGGCTTCCCGCACTCATCATGGTGATGCCGAGAGGAGCAAGCGAGTCACGCAAGAATGCAGGCTCTCTGGTACTCAGGATAATACTGATCTGGGGAAAGGTGGTGCGCAGGGCGCAGATCAGCTGCGTAAGATCCCGATCATCGAAGGGGAAACGTGGAGCGAAGGAACCGGCCGCAGGGCGGAGTCTCGGAAGGCTGACCGTCAACTGCGACGTCCAGCAGGTGCGTTGCAGTTGAAAGATGTGGGCGGCAAGGGCGACAGCCTCCTTTCTCCAGTCAGCAAGACCGAAGAGAACGCCGATGCCGAGCCTCCTGAATCCCGCTGCATGGGCTCGCTCCGGAGCATCCAACCTCCAGTCATAATCCTTCTTAGGGCCTGCCGTGTGAAGTTCACGGTAGGTCTCCCTGTCATAGGTCTCCTGATAGACTACCAACCCCTCGGCACCAGCCGCCACGAGCGGCAGATAGTCCTCAGTCTCCATCGGGGCGACTTCGAGTGAGAGGCTTGGGATCTCCCCCGTCAGTCTCTCCAGGCAACGCTGAAGGTATCCCCCGGAGACAAACTTGGGATGCTCGCCGGCCACTAGGAGAACATTGCGAAATCCTTCCTCAGCGAGGTGCTTTGCCTCGGCCGCCACCTGCTCGATCTCAAGGGTTACCCTCAGGATGGCATTGTCACGGGAGAAACCGCAGTAAGCGCAGGAGTTGATGCATTCGTTGGAGAGGTAGAGCGGGGCGAACATCCGCATTGTTCTCCCAAAATGCCGCCTTGTAACCGCAGCGGACTTCCTAGCCAAGGACTCCAGGACTACATCGCTGCAGGGGTCGATCAGCCGGCGAAAAGCGGCCAACTCCGCAGAGGGAGTGACAAGTCTGGAATCGATCTCGGCGGAAAATGACATCATTTGGATTATGAGGTAGGAATGGTTAAGTATGAAGAAAGAAGAGCCTCATTCTTCAGGATGTAGTAAAATGAGCCGTCCGGCTAATTCATGCCTTTAGCGACCGCAAACTGACCCAGGGCCTTCATTTCCTGATGGGTAGGAGGCCTCCCAATACCTCTCCACGAGTCATCCAACCCCGAGACAGGTGAAGTTTTTCCGTTTTTCCAGACAAACGAACTTCCAAAAAAAGGACCAACTTTCAGCGGATCACTCCAAAGATGAATCGCAAGGGTCTTGGAGGAGTTGAGTGCAACCGCCAAATGCATCGGTCCACTGTCGGAACTGACCGTGAAGGAAGAGGCGCGCAGAATGCCAATGAGTTCCAACAAGTCGGTTCGGTTGCTCCAGTCCTCGACATTCTGGGGAAAATCAGTGATCGGCTTCCCTCTCCCCACGATGATGACTCTGTACTCGGATTGGGCGGTCACCCCGCGTATGAAAGCCCGTATCATTCCCTCGTCCAGGCTCTTGCCCTTGCCCCGGGCATAGGGATGAAGCACCACGTAGGGAGAGGTAGTATCGAACCCTGCGGGAAGATGACTTTCAGGTAACGCGAATTCGGGAGCCTGAGGTTGAGGGATTCCAAGGTGGTCGAGCACACCAAGATAGCGCGTCACCGCATGATCGTGACGATTTACCTTTACCCTCTCTCCATGGAGTAGGGTGGATCCCTCACGCGCATCGGATAAACCGATGACTCTCGGGGCACCTGAGATCCTTGCAAAGAGGGCACTGCGAAGGAGTCCCTGCAGATCAATGGTCATGTCGGGCTTCCAGTCACCAAGGATCCTCAACCAAGAAATCGCACGTAACCAACCGGAAGGTCCATGGAATTTATCACGAGGGAAGAGTACCGTTTCAGAAATAGCGGGATTCCCCTCGACCAGCATCCTCCATGCGGGTTGTAGAAGCCATCTGATCTCGGTATCAGGATAGTGGCGGTGGATCGCGGAGACCACAGGGAGTGCATGGATCACATCTCCCATGGAGCTAGGTTTGATCAAAAGAATCCGCATGCGTCGGGTACTCTTCATGGGGGTAGTCTCTTCGGTGCTTTCAATGGATTTGAAGGATCGCGAGTTGCGGAATCATCAATCCATTGATCCTTGGGAATCCCAAGCTTCTGCTCGAACTCATGGAGACGAGTCACAAGGGTCGGCACCCGTTGTTGCATACCCTCGCGATAAAGCGACAGGAGGCGGTCATAGGCCTCCCTCTCGCTACCCGGCGTCTGGGAGGACTCGTAGGCAGCGAGACGCTTCAAATACGGCGGGGCGTTCTTAAAAGAGGCCGCCTTTGCATAAGCATCGGCAGCCGCCCCGTGATCCACTTCCCTCAATCCGGCCAGTCTCCCCAAACTCTCGTAGAGAAGATACTGATCGGGATTGTTTTTTATCCCCCTTTCAAGGAAGTCTCTGCCCAGTGCCACGTACTGGGCTGCTGAACGCTCGCGCAACACTTCGCTGGGTTGCGTAAGGTCCTGGAGAGCCGAGGCCCTGGCGTTCCAGGCCATGTGCCATGCGGCGATATCCCAGTAGAGAAGAACGCGCGGTTGGAGGGCCGTGACCGAATCGAACAGCGCGGCCATCTTTCCCCACTCGGTCTTCTCCCAAGCGCCATGGGCACTGATCCAAAGGATCGCGGCAACAGGTGCCCTGAACCCGCTCAAGGCGGCGATGAAACCGGCCTGACCGACACGCTCGCGCAATCCGAGGTCGAGAGTCGCGCTCCTGAAGTGGGCGGATCGATCAAGATGCTGCAACTCGATCAACCATGGCAGAATAAGGCTCCCCGCGATTCCCAGAAAGAGGATCGCAAAAAGAACCCGGAGTGGGTTAACGCGTCCCGTCATGATCAGAGTTCCCTTTTTTGAAAAAGAAAACAGGCAACCAAATAATAGATCACGGTATAGACGCCCCCCAAGGCCATGGTTTGCCAGAAAACATCCATGGGCAGTCCCTTTCCTACAACGATATCATCGCTAAGGTTGAATGCCTGAAGGTCCGGAAAGACAAGCGCCAGAAGGGCGCTAAAAAACCGTGACCACCAGTGCACATCAACGCCCCCCAACCAATACTCACGGGCTGTCTCCTGCAGATGCCCTATGAAGTAGGCGGTGGCGGACATCAGGATTGCGAAGATGCCGCTCGTGGCGAATGTCGAGATCATGAGGGTCAAGGATGCGATCAACGACGCCTTCGCAAAAAGGATCCCCATGGCAGGGATGAGATTCCAGTTAAAGGCTGATTTCCTGACCTCGGCCAAGGCCGAAACGAGTTCCTGAGGAGATCCGGCGAGTGTGGTCCGTGTCTCCAGAATAACTGACTGCTCCCGCAACAGGAGGACCGTCAGAAAGAGAACTCCCATGACCAGAGTGGAAAGAAGGAGCATGGCAAGAACACCCAGTAACTTGCCCAAGAGGTACTCGTGACGCGGGACCGGCTTTGAGAGGATAGTGAAGATGGTGCGGTCCTCCAGATCCCGGGGAAGGAGCATCGCTGCGGCAAGGATCGCTAGGAAGCTCAGGAAGAGGGACATCGCGCCGAGGGCCACATCCTTGAGCATCTGAAACTCCTCCTGAAAGGAAAACCTGGCCAAAAATGAGGAGCATCCGATCACCATCAGCGAAAAAATCAGGAGGAATAAAAAAACTTTCTGGCGCACCTGGTCGGTAAATGTGTTCCCGGCAATGGCGAGAATACGGGACGAGGACGAAAGGCTTCTGCTCATCAGCACTTGCTTGCTCTCTTTGCTGGAAAGCGAGTCCCTACATCCTCTCCGGCAACAGCGCCAGTGATTTGCTTCTTCATCCTACCGTCGGCAATGACGGTCTCGACACCTGCCTCAACAGCGGTACGGACTGCCTGAAGCTTTGCCCCCATGCCTCCGGTTGAATGTTTCCCCTTCTCCGAAGTCACGTGACGGAATGCCGCCTCCACGTCGGTAACCACGGGAATGCGGGCCGGCTTGCCACCCGGATGTGATGCCTTCTCTAGGAGGCCGTTGGCGCTCGTGAGCAGGAGCAACAGACGGGCACTGACAAGCTGCGCAACTTCGGCCGAAAGGCGGTCATTGTCACCGAAGCGAAGCTCTTCCACGGCGACCGTATCATTTTCGTTGATGACGGGTACCACGCCCGGCGAGGAGAGAAGTTTTCCGAGTGTCACGCTCGCGTTGCGACGACGTCCCGAATCAAAGATATCATCGTGGGTCAGGAGAAGTTGTGCGGTTCTTAACCCGTACTTGGAAAAACAACGGGCATAGGCCTCCATGAGGAGGGGTTGGCCCACAGCGGCACAGGCCTGCTTTCCTGCCAAGTCGATTGGACGATCCGGCAGGCCGAGGGCATCGACCCCGGCGGCGACAGCCCCACTGGAAACGACGACGCACGGGATACCCAAGGCGATCAGCGAGGCGATTTCGCCACAGAGACGGCGGAACTGAGCTGTATCGAGGGAACATCCCCCCTTTGTGGCAAGGATACCGGTTCCGAATTTCAGGACGACTGGACGTTGTTTCATGGGCACTTTTTATTCTGCGCTAGCTGCGATCATGATTTCCAGAAAACCCGCCTCAAGGGCAAGCCCCTCCTGAACTCCGCGTTCCAGGGACGAGCGGAGTTTTTCCACCGCTTCAAGACATCGGAGCAGTCGGCGTGACTCGTCGTTGTCGAGTGACGTTCTGCCATCATGCAGCATGCGGATCCTCATCCCGAAATGATCTGCAACCAAGGAGAGGAGGCGCGAGCGTTCTTGGAGGGACTCGGACTCGGCCACCGCCTTGAGTTGCTCTTCTCTCTCGGACATATCGGTCTCAGTGGTTTTTCCAAAATGTGATTTCTCAGCCGAGAGCTCTTCCTTAAGCCTTTCGGAAGCCTCTTCCCGGGACTCTTCAAGGAGATCCCTGAAGCATCTTGTAAGTCCGAAGGCTGCCGTCGCATCGGTATGAGCACCCTCGGTAAAGAAGCGCTCCATGATGTTGCGAAGCCTCGTTGATCGGGTATCCTCCGGCAAACCCTTCCCGGACCGTAAAGCCACGGAGATGCAGCGAGAGCGGATTGTCTCCAGAAGGGCTTCCGGCAATTCCGTGGTCAGCAGGAGGAGTGAACCGTCTGGTGGTTCCTCCAGTGTTTTCAAAAAGGCATTCGCAGCCTGAGGCATCAACCGGTCTGCATCGCGGATCACAGCCACCTTGCGCTTCCCCTTTTCGGGTGTCCGGTGGAGCGCCGCTTCAAGATCCCTGATCTGCTCGGTAAGAAGCCGGCGGGACTTCGATCCTGGCTCGATGACATGAAAGTCAGGAAGACTCTCCACATGGATCGCTCCGTCCCCAAGAAACAGACCAGCCAGTTCATTGGCCAGCAGATTGACCCCAGATCCCGGCACTCCCGAAATCAGATAGGCATGGCCAAGCCTCCCCTCGTCGAGGGCCTTTTTTAAAAGGTTGAGGGATTCTTCCCTAGATAAGGCCATGACAACGCTCCCTGATGGTTCTTTCGATCGACTTGGCCACGGACTCCTCATCGGGAGCGGCATCAATAACGGTAATTCTTTCGGGATGTTCGAGTGCTAGGGCGAGGTAACCTGAACGCACCGCCTCGTAAAAAGATGCATTTTCCTGCTCCATCCGATCCGCTGGCCCTTCCCGGAAAGAGGCACGGCGACATCCCTCCTCGGAGGGAAGATCAAGAAGGAGGGTCAGATCGGGGAGCGTCCCGCTCACGGCAAAATCATTGATCGCTGCGACATTCCTGGAATCCAAGGCACGAGCCACCCCCTGATAGACCGTCGTGGAATCAAGGAAGCGGTCGCAGAGTACGATGGCACCCTTCCGGAGTGCTGGCCTGATCACCTCGCGGACAAGTTGAGCACGACTTGCTGCAAAGAGAAGTAATTCCGCATCAGCAGTCATGGCCTTGGCGGATGCATCATGTTGGAGCAGGTGGCGGATGCTCTCCCCGATCGGTGTTCCACCAGGTTCCCTGATGGTAAACACTTCACGGCCCATAGATTGCAGGAATCCGGACAGGCGACGAATCTGCGTCGATTTGCCACACCCCTCGGAACCTTCAAAAGTGATGAACCACCCTTTGCTTGCCATGGCTGTTGATCATACCTAGGCGAGGGTTGGGTTGAAGCGTTAAAACAGCGAATGACAGGCAAGCCCAAAAAACAGCACTGACTAAAACTTATTGTTGGAAATCCACCGACGAAATCGAGCCGTTGCTTTGGAAGTCTTTCCCGAAGGAGAGCCTTATGCTCACGGGACCACATCCTGCATCGGGAACGGAAATAATCGGAGCAGAACTGTAACCATATCCTCCATCGGTAACCTTGAAGGCAAGAATCTCACCTTTTTTCACAACAGCCAGAATCTCGGCCGGCTTATTGGGCCAAATGAGTCCATCTCTAGGCTCATAGCGGTAGCGGTCAGAAACGGCGTCGAGCAACTCACTGGTAACCCCATATTTACCCAAGGCCGACAGGAGCACTGCTTTGTTCTGTCGTGCCCTTGCCTCATCGGGCTTCTCGCCCGGAGCCACGGGTCTGACTTTACTGAAAGCCTCTCGAAAAACCTCGGAAGTTACTCCAAGGGCACCCGCGACCAAGTCAATCGGGCGACCATGATCCTGTGGATCGGTATCATGCCCCCCCGTTAGCACGACGGGAACCAGTGTGATGCCAGCCGTGTCAAATCCAGAGGACACAGCTGCAGCGTTCACTGCGGAGAAAGTATTCGAGGCGGCAGCAGAAGTCTCAAGGGCACCGGTCAAGGAAATCATCGCCAATACGAGCGAGGGCAACCCGAGTGAATAACGATGGCTAAAAACGATTGGGGTCATGGGAGAAACCTTCAACCGTGAACTGAATCGGCGCGACGAAAATGCAAAAAAAGTGGTGGAGAAGGGAACCTCCACCACGATCATGGATTAATACCCCTCGAAAACGCTCTTGGTCTGGGCATCAGGATCTTTGATCTTGGGGAGGCCCATTTTCTGACCACTAAGGATGAGCCAGCTCTTTTTCTGCTTTTCGGTAAGGACTGCAAGCATTTGCTTGGAAGTCTGACCCTGCAGATTGTGAAGGCTGAGATCCTTCAGGAAAGAAGACCCCATGGAGTTATTATACTTCGCGTTGATTGCGGTAATCTGTGAACTCTGGCTAACTGAGATCGCGGCAATCTTTTGCTGCTGCTGGACACTGAGTCCGAGCAGTTGCTGCTCGGCGGGCGAGGTCAGAAGATTCCCCTTGAGTTGCTGACGCTCGATTTGACGGAGGCGGTCCTGCTGTGATGAGCTCAGCACGGCAAGGGCGCGCTCGTTGTATTTTTGGCGGAGCTTCCTGAGGTCCCAACCGGCACGCAGGGCTGCATCCTCGCCATCCATACCGATCGCCGTGATCTTGCGGGCACGTGACTTGTATTCGGAGCGAAGGGAATCAAGCAACGCACATTGAAGGGAGGAGAGTTTCAGATCCTGCCTAACGGGGTCGAGTCCCAGCAGGACCGCAACAGATCCAGGGTGATCATCTCCTCCACCGGCATCACCGCGCCCCTCCGTCACCATTCCGGCACCTGACTGGTTCTGAACAACAGTGGAGCAACCCGTGAAGGCCAGAAGCACAAAAGCGAGAGGGAGGAGATATTTCATGGATCAGTGCAGGTAAATCCGGTGATAGGGAATCAGGAAGCCTGGGCAATCATGCCCTCAAGCTTGACAATATCAGCACCGAATTTGCGGATCCCCTCGGCGAGCTTGTCCGTGGCCATCGCATCCTCGTTGAGCAACCAACGGAAACTCTTCTCGTCGACGGGGATCTCCTCGATCTCCATTCCCTTGGCGGCCTCGGGTGAGAGGACGCGGACAAGGGGCTCATTGGACTCCTCAAGCTTCTCAAGGATATCAGGGCTGATCGTGAGAAGATCACACCCGGCAAGGGCAACGATTTCACCGGTGTTGCGGAAGCTGGCTCCCATGACTTGTGTCTCGAATCCGAACTTCTTGAAGTAGTTATAGATCTTGTGGACGGATTGGACTCCGGGATCTTCCATGCCGACATACTCTTTGCCCGTGGTGGCCTTGTAGTAGTCGTAGATGCGGCCGACGAACGGGGAGATCAACCGGATGCCACCCTCTGCGCAGGCTACGGCCTGAGGCATCGAGAACATGAGAGTAAGGTTACAATTGATCTTCTCTTTCTGAAGGATCTCGGCGGCACGGATTCCTTCCCAAGTGGAGGCAATCTTGATCAAAACGCGCTCACGACTAACCCCAACCTTCTCGTAGAGGCCGATCAAATAACGGGCCTTGTCAAGAGTGGCCTCGGTGTCAAAGGAGAGACGTGCATCCACCTCGGTGCTGACGCGACCCGGAACGATCTTGAGGATCTCGCAACCGAAGAGGATCAGTGTATCGTCGATGACTTTCTTTAAGAGTGCCGAACCCGTTAGACTTGATCCCTTGTTGTCGGCGATCGCCTTGTCCAGAAGGGTGCGATACTCGGGTTGGAGAACGGCCTTGAGAATGAGCGAGGGATTCGTCGTGGCATCCTGAGGATGAAATTTGCGGATATCCTCAAAGTTGCCGGTATCGGCGACGACGGTGGTGAACTGTTTGAGAGACTGGAGTTGGTTCATGCGATTTGTTGTTAGTTTTTAGTTGTGCAGGTTATGTCTTGGGAAAGCAATTCCGGAGTTGGATCACTGGGCGGGATGATCAGATCCTCCTTGTCCGATGGAGGCGCGGATAAACTCCCTGAAGAGAGGGTGGGGAGATTCGGGCTTACTCAGGAACTCCGGATGGAACTGGACAGCCACAAACCAAGGGTGATCCCTGAGTTCGATGATCTCCACGAGGGCCTCGTCCGGAGATGTGCCAGAAATCACCATTCCCTTCTTCTCAAGAATATCCCGGTAGGCGTTGTTAAACTCGTAACGGTGGCGGTGGCGCTCGGCAATCTCGGTATGAGCGTAAATCCCATGGGCTTTGGAACCGGGTTTCAAAACCGCAGGCCATGATCCAAGGCGCATCGAACCTCCCTTGCTGGTGACCTCTTTCTGCTCGTCGAGAAGGGCGATGACAGGGTGGGCGGTCGTTGGACCAAATTCAGTACTGTTCGCGCCTTCCAGTCCGCAGACATTGCGCGCAAACTCAATTGTCGCAATCTGCATTCCAAGGCAAATGCCGAAGTAGGGAATCCCGTGCTCTCTGGCGAAGCGTGCGGCAGCGATTTTCCCCTCGGTGCCACGGTCTCCAAATCCACCCGGAACAAGGACTCCGGCCACCCCGGTCAGGTACTTTTCAGCCCCCTCGGCCTCAATCTCCTCTGCGTCGACAATTTGGAGATCGACCCCGCAATCATTGGCCCCACCCGCATGACAGAGGGACTCGTAGATGCTCTTGTAGGCATCCTGAAGCTCCACGTACTTACCGACCACGGCCACCGTGATACGGCTTGAGGGATGAATCATGGAATGGACGGTTTTTTTCCAGACGGACATGTCTGCCGGGGGCGTTTCTAAACGGAGAAGCTTGCAAACCTTATCATCCAATCCTTCCTCCTGGAGCATTAAGGGAAATTCATAGATCGAGTTATCTACATCTCTGGCCTCGATGACTGCATCCACTGGAACGTTGCAGTAGAGGGAGAGCTTTTCCCTAACCTCGGGCTCGAGGGGCTTCTCCGTACGGCAAATGAGCACCTCGGGCTGCAGGCCGATCTCCCTCAACTTGGCGACGCTTTGCTGCGTCGGCTTGGTCTTCAATTCCCCCGCAGCCTTAATGTAAGGAATAAGGGTCACGTGCAGCAGGATCGCATTATCATGACCCACCTGCAGGATGAACTGGCGGATCGCTTCCAGAAACGGCAGCCCCTCGATGTCGCCGGTCGTTCCGCCGATCTCGGTGATAAGGATATCGGCGTTGCCGACCTGCTCGAAGCTACGAATACGACGCTTGATCTCGTCAGTGATGTGAGGGATAACCTGTACCGTCTTTCCGAGATAGTCTCCCCTGCGCTCGTTTGAAAGGACTGTCTCGTAGACCTGTCCGCTCGTCAGGTTGTTCTCACGTGTCAGCGTGCACTTGGTAAAACGCTCGTAATGGCCCAGATCAAGATCCGTCTCGGCTCCATCGGCCAGGACGTAGACCTCGCCGTGCTGGAGCGGATTCATCGTACCAGGATCGACATTAAGGTACGGATCGAGTTTCTGGAGCGTCACACGAAGGCCGCGATGCTCAAGAAGAGTCCCCAGTGAAGCACCGGCAAGCCCCTTGCCGAGCGAACTTACCACACCACCCGTCACGAAAATATACTTCATGGGTTAGGTATCTTAGGGAAGTGGACAGGAAAATCCAGCACGGCCATGCGGCAGGAGAAAGATTTCCCGCCGAGTCCCTTGCAGAGAGGGAGTTCGCTCAAAGTGTCACCCCGAGTAACCGAGCAAAAAGCTCTCGGCGACGCTCATGCTCCTCATCACTGAGAACAGAAACCATCGTTCCGAAATCAGTCTCCGGAAGCTCCACCCAAGATCTGCATCCGCCGAATCCCTCCTCCATCGGCAGGAGCGAAGGGGGTTCGAGGCGGTAGACGCGGACGAAGGCCACATGGATTCCATTGCCGCCGAGGGAGGCGGACTTGGTATCGTAGACAAATCGTTCCTCAATCACCGAGGCATCAAGCACATGCAGTTCCTTCAGACTGTGTACGGCCTTTTTGTCCTCGAGCCGCCCACTCCACTCGACCGTGGCGACATAGCTAATCATGACATTATCGGGAGCCTGGGCTGGCAGTGCGACATCCTCTTTTCTGATTTTGTCAATCTGACCATGGAACCAGGTGGGAAACAGATAGAACTCCCCATGTTCAAAGCCGAATCCACTCCGACCTTCGGCAATGCCTCCTTTGCGCAGAATCACGCTCTGCTCTCCTTTGCCAAGGGCTTCGCAAACGAGAGCCCACTCTTTGAATGCAATGGCCATACATCTGTTTAACCCAAAAAAACGTGTCAAAAAGTAAAAATCAAGGCGATCTCTCCTTTCCCTTGGCAACCCCGCCTTCCGCATCAAGAATGTCGCCGATGCTTCACTCCTTCGACCTGCACCTACATACCCACTACTCTGCAGATGCGTGCGGCTCCCCCGAGGCCATGATTGATGCAGCAAAGCAGCGTGGACTGAGCGGTATCGCAGTCACGGACCACAATACCTGTGCGGCAGTCGAACATCTTAAGGGTGCCGGACTGATCCGGGAGGATGGGGCAGCCGTTGACGGATTCCTGATCATTCCCGGGGTGGAGGTCTCCACGGCAGACGGACATCTTCTCTGTCTTGGAATAACGCTCCCGAACATGAAGGGAGCTTCTGCCCTTGAAGTGGCTAACACAGTGAAGGATCGCGGGGGGATTTGCATCGCCCCCCACCCTTACGACTCTTTCCGCGCAGGCATCCGTGAAAAAATCCTTGATCAGCTCGATCTCGCCGCCTTGGAGACATTCAATGCGGCGGTCACTCTCCGTGGATTCAACGCAAAGGCCTCAGCTTATGCCTCCCGTCGCGGACTTGCTGGAACTGCAGCAAGTGATGCTCACCATGCCTCGGCAGCTGGCATCTGCTCCACCTCCTACGACTTGCCAGAACTTACCGTTGCCGCCCTCCTCGATGCTATCCCCCGAGGTGGCGATCGAAACGAAAACTATCTCTCCTTTTCGGAAGGAATGAAAAAGAATTTCGGCAACTGGTTCCGCATCTTAAATCCCTCTCCGGGCCGATCCATTTGAGATTAGTAATTGCCGATTTCTATAAAAGGCCACTGATTTTCACCCCTGTTTTCAATAACCCATCACCTATTCCCCACTCGCCGTGATCGAAAAACACCTCGTCCAAATCACCAACGAACTCGGTTTGCAAGCCCGCCAGGTCGCCGCAACAGCAGTCCTTCTCGAGGAGGGATCAACAGTTCCATTCATTGCCCGTTACCGGAAGGAGAGAACGGGTGAACTGGACGAGGTCAAGATCACGGCCATCCGCGATCGCCTGGAGCAACTTGAGATGCTCGACAAGCGACGAGAGTCGATCATCTCCTCACTGGATGAACGCAAGCTCCTGACAGAGGAACTTCGGGCCAAAGTCGAGACGGCACCCACCCTGAACTCACTCGAGGATATCTACCTTCCCTTCAAGCCGAGGAAACGAACACGTGCCACGATCGCCAAGGAACTGGGCCTTGAACCCCTCTCCGAGATCCTTTGGGCTCAGGATTCCACAACCGATCCTGAGGCACTTGCGGCTCCATATATCGGCAACACCGTCACGGTTGACGCCAAGACCTCCACAGTGGATACCATCGCAACCGTCCTCGCCGGAGCTCGCGACATCCTCGCGGAACGGATTAACGACGATGCAACCGCCCGTGCCCAACTCCGTAGTCTTTATCTGAACAAAGGGACTATCAAATCGACCGTGATCTCCGGCAAGGAGGAGGAGGGAGCCAAGTTCAAGGATTACTTCGACTGGAGCGAACCCGCCGCCACGGCCCCATCCCACCGTATTCTGGCGATGCGTCGTGGAGAGACAGAGGGATTTCTCTACTTCCGCCTGACCCCTCCCGAGAACGAGGCGCTCGGAACTCTCTTCGGTCTCTTCGTCAGGGGAACATCCCCCGCCGCCAAACAGGTGCAACTTGCCTGCGAGGACTGCCTCAAGCGACTGGTTGGCTTCGCCATGGAGGTGGAGGCCCGCGGCTTCTACAAGAAAAAGGCCGATGAGGAGGCGATCCGCGTCTTCGCCGATAACCTTCGCGAACTTTTGCTGGCCTCCCCTCTCGGCCAGAAGATCACGCTAGGAATAGACCCCGGATTCCGCACTGGATGCAAAGTCGTGCTTCTTGACCGCCAGGGAAAGCTTCTCGCCAATGAGGTGATCTATCCCGGCAGGGGGCGCGGCGAGGAACTTGAAGCCGCGGAAGCAATCCTGAACATGGTCCGCCTCCACAAGGTCGAGGCAATCGCCATCGGAAACGGCACCGCCTCGCGCGAGACAGAGACTTTCGTCAAGAAGCTCAACCTTCCCTCTTCCGTCCAGATCGTAGTGGTGAGTGAGAGTGGTGCCTCGATCTACTCAGCCAGCGAGATTGCTAGAGAGGAGTTCCAAGACCTTGACCTTACTGTCCGTGGAGCCGTCTCCATCGGTCGTCGCCTCATGGACCCGCTTGCCGAACTTGTGAAGCTGGATCCAAAATCAATCGGAGTCGGCCAATACCAGCATGATGTCGATCAGGCCGCTCTCAAGCGTTCCCTCGACGATGTCGTTATCTCCTGCGTGAACAAGGTGGGAGTCGAACTGAATACCGCCTCACGTCATCTCCTCGCATATGTCTCGGGTCTGAACTCCCGCACGGCGGCAAGCCTTGTCACCCATCGTGACATCAACGGGCCCTTCAAATCGCGTGCTGAGTTACTCAAGATCAGTGGTCTCGGACCAAAGGCCTTCGAACAGGCAGCCGGGTTCCTCCGGATCCGGGGTGGAGAACATCCCTTGGATGCGAGTTCCGTCCACCCGGAACGCTATGAACTCGTGGATCGTATGGCAGCGGATCTCGGCTGCACCGTGCAAGAACTGCTGAAGGATTCCGTAAAACGCACCTCTATCAAGTTAGACAGCTATGTGACCCCCGAAGTGGGGCTTCCCACACTTAAGGATATCGTCGCCGAATTAGCCAAGCCCGGACGAGATCCCCGCGAGCAGTTTGAGGCCTTCAGTTTTGCCGATGGAGTGGAGAAGGTGGAAGATCTGCAACCCGGAATGAAGCTCCCCGGCATCGTGACGAACGTCACTGCTTTCGGAGCTTTCGTAGATATCGGCGTCCATCAGGACGGCCTCGTTCATATCAGCCAGATCAGCGATGACTTTGTAAAAAACCCCGCCGAATTTCTTAAAGTTGGTCAGAAGGTTCAGGCAACGGTTATGGAGGTAGATCTTTCGCGCAAGCGCATCGCCCTGTCGCTCAAAACCAAGGTCGATCTTGCCCCGCGTCAACCCAAAGGAGCTCCCGGTAACGCTCGAGGCAGTCGAGGAGAGGACATGAGCCGCTACATGCGCAACGATTCTGGAAAACCCGGCACGGGAGGAGATTGGTTTTCCCAAGCCCAGCAAAAAAGATTTTAACGTACCGCCCATGAATTCACCTTCCCAAAACTCCGTTTTCCGGGTTCTTCTCGCGAGCCTTGCGGGGACTGCAATCGAGTTTTTCGATTTTTATATTTACGCCACTGCAGCGGTCCTCGTTTTTCCAAAACTCTTCTTTCCTCAGGGTGACCCAACGGCCGCGACTCTCCAGTCACTAGCCACCTTCTCCCTGGCCTTCTTTGCAAGACCACTTGGATCGGTCTTTTTTGGTCATTTTGGGGATCGGATCGGGAGGAAAGCAACCTTGGTTGCGGCCCTCCTGACCATGGGCGTCTCCACTGTCTTGATTGGTCTCTTGCCGACCTATGCATCGATTGGTTTGGCTGCTTCCGGCTTACTCGCCCTTTGCAGATTCGGACAAGGATTCGGGCTTGGAGGAGAATGGGGGGGGGCTGTTTTGCTCGCCACTGAGAATGCTCCCTCGGGCAAGCGCGACTGGTACGGAATGTTTCCCCAGCTTGGGGCGCCCATCGGCTTCCTATTCTCCGGGGCAATTTTCCTTCTGCTCAGCAAATACCTGGATGCGGCCAACTTCCTGACATGGGGTTGGAGGGTTCCCTTTCTCGCAAGCAGCGCGCTCGTGCTCGTGGGGCTCTACGTCCGTCTCAATATCACCGAGACACCCGCCTTCCTGGAAGCATCGTCCCGTGGAAGCCATGTCGCCTTACCAATGGTCGACCTTCTGCGCAACCATCTCCGCACTGTCATTCTGGGAACATTTGCCGCAGTCGCAACCTTTGTGATCTTTTATATCCTGATCGTCTTTTCGCTCTCCTGGGGCACGACGCATCTCGGCTATTCCAGAGAAACCTTTCTGATCATTCAACTTGTCGGCGTGCTCTTTTTCGCCCTTTCGATTCCCTGTACCGCATGGATCTCCTCACGGATCGGGCGCCGTAACATGCTCCTTCTGGCTTCCCTCGCGATCTTTTTCTTTGGCTTATTCTTCGGCCGCATCTTCTCCGCTGGAACTCCTGGCGTGGTGTCTACGCTCGTGATCGGTTTTCTACTAATGGGGGTCACTTATGCCCCTCTCGGAACTTTTCTCTCGGAACTCTTCCCTGTGGAGGTCCGCTATACAGGAGCCTCGATCACCTTCAACATCGCCGGGATTCTAGGGGCATCGCTGACTCCCTATCTCGCAACATCGCTGGCAATTGAGCATGGGCTGGGATCGGTCGGCCTCTATCTCGCAGGGATGTCAGCGATCAGTCTGATCGCACTTATTCTCACCAAACAGCAGAGGGGAGCAGGCGAAGCTTAAAACCTCCTGATGAAGGTGTCTCTAAGGAACCTTGCATCGTCGTGACCGGGATAATCCAGGGTGAAGTGAAGACCTCGGCTTTCTTTCCTGCTCATGGCACAATCCACGATCAATGAGGCCGTTGTGGCTAGGTTACGGAGCTCCAATAGATCGGCCGTGATTTTGAAATTCCAATAAAATTCCTGAATCTCATTCTGAAGATTGCGAAGCCTGTGGGCCGCCCTCTGCAGACGCTTGTCGGTGCGAACAATGCCGACATAATCCCACATAAGTCGTCTGATTTCATCCCAGTTGTGGTAGATGACAACCAACTCGTCGACATCCTGAACTTTCCCGGGACGCCACTCCGGCAACTCAACTTCGATCCCCTGCCGATGATGGTTGCGGCTAGCCTTGGCCTCAGCTCGGTGCGCCATCACAAGCGCCTCCAGAAGTGAGTTGCTAGCCAGTCGGTTGGCGCCATGCAGACCAGTGCAAGCGGCTTCCCCCACGGCATAGAGTCCCCGGAGGGAGGTCTCTCCATTCAGATCGGTTTTCACCCCTCCGCACTGATAATGGGCTGCTGGAACGACAGGAATAGGTTGATGGGTGATATCGATCCCAAGCTTGAGACATGTCTCGTGAATGGTAGGAAAACGTTCCCTGATGAATTCCGCCTTCAAATGCGAGATATCGAGGTAGACGCAAGGCTTCCCAGTACGCTTCATCTCCGCATCGATGGCCCGGGCCACGATGTCGCGAGGGGCAAGTTCATGACGCTTGTCATATTTTCCCATGAAGCGCTTGCCCCGATCGTCCACTAGGAACCCTCCCTCCCCGCGCGCTGCCTCGGTAATTAAAAAGGACTTTGCCTGCGGATGAAAGAGACAGGTCGGGTGAAACTGCATGAACTCCATGTTGGCGATCGCCGCGCCAGCCCGCCAGGCCATCGCGACACCGTCACCGGTGGCAATACTGGGGTTTGTCGTGTACTGGTAGACCCTCCCACACCCCCCCGTGGCGAGGACAGTGACATCGGTACGGAGTGTCTCTACTTCACCACTTAACTCGTCCAACACATAGAGCCCGACACAACCATCCTGCATCGCATAGCCGAGCTTACCGGTAGTGATCAAATCGACAGCCATGTGGTTCTCCATCACCGTGATATTTGGGTGGACGGCCACGGCTTCCAGAAGGGTCTTCTCGATCTCAAAGCCAGTCGCATCCTTGGCATGCAGGATACGGCGTTTCGAATGTCCCCCTTCACGTGCGAGATCAGGCTCCCTGATGCCTTCAGGGCCTGTTCGCTCGTCAAAATGCATCCCCAGTGAGACAAGCTCAGCAATACGCTCCGGCCCTTCGCTCACGATCGTGCGGACCACCTCCTCGTTGCAGAGCCCATCGCCTGCGATGAGGGTGTCAGTCACATGAAGGGAGACCGAGTCCTCGCTGCTGGTGACACAGGCAATCCCGCCCTGAGCCCAGGCAGTGTTGGAATCGGCGCGGGATTTCTTCGTGACGATGGCAACGCTTCCTCGTTCAGCTGCTTTCAATGCAAAAGTGAGTCCAGCCAAACCGCTCCCCACGACGACGTAGTCAAAGGTCTTCATCGGGGAGTGGGTAGTGCCATATTGTCAATGAGGCGGACATCACCGAAGCGCACAGCCACAAGGGCACGTGCGGGATTTTTGGCGTCGAGTTTTTTGAGAGGGGATAAGGTCGATTCATGCATGATTTCCGCGTAATCCAGACTGGCACCAGGAATGGCTGCGAGGTCCATGATTAAATTCCGCCGGAGTCGGGCCACGGAAACCTCACCTCCTGCGACTTCCATCGATCTAGCCTTCAATGTTTGGTAGATTCGGGGGGCCATTGATCGGTTCTCCCGTGAAAGAAAACGGTTTCTGGAACTAAGCGCCAAGCCGTCTTTCTCCCTTACGGTCCGACATCCCTTAATCGTGACAGGCATCCTGAGATCACGGACCATGCGACGGATAACAGCCAGTTGCTGCCAGTCCTTCTCGCCGAAGATGGCGATATCTGGAGCAACGATCTGGAACAGCATCGCAACCACTGTGCAGACGCCGTCAAAGTGTCCCGGCCTCGAGCCCCCGCATAAGCCACTAGAAAGCGATTTCTCATGTATCGAAACGGAGTGATCCCGAGCGTACATAGCTTCCGGTGATGGGTGAAAAAGCAGATCCACACCCTCCTCCCTGCACAGCTTGCGATCGGCGGCAAAAGGCCTGGGATAACGGGATAGATCCTCCTTGGGACCGAACTGGGTAGGATTCACGAAAATTGAGAGCACGACGCTACCCTTCGGTCCGGCTGTTCGCCTCGCCTGCCGAATCAACGAGGCATGGCCCGCGTGCAATGCACCCATGGTAGGCACAAAAACAATGGGGGATGGTGCCATCCTGCACCAGGCGGTGGCGGCGCTGATCTGCGCGGCCGTTTTCACGCCGCTTTATTTGGCAGGTGAAGAAACCGGCGCGGGTGCCTTCAGGAGTTGCTTCTGAATTGCTGTCGGCCCGGAGAAGGATTTTACCTGCAACACCGAAATGAGAAGCGTCAGCAAAAAGAAGAGGCCACCTAGCCAGACCGTGAACTTTGTCAGCACCGTCGTGGTCTGGGCTCCGAAGAGGTTGTCCGTGAGGCCACCACCGAACGCGGCCCCCAACCCTTCGCTCTTGGGGCGTTGCATGAGAATTGTGAGGATCATCAGCAGGCAGATGATCACCAGGAACGATACGAGGATAGGCATGAGGAGCCACATAGGCATTTACTAAATCCGGAACATTTCCCGCTGTAAAGAGGGATCGGTTACTTGACCTTGGGTGCACATCCCATTCAGAATTGAACTTTCAATAAAAAATACAGCATGGCACGTAACACAAAGACCTCAAAAAAAGCCACGATCATCCCGACGAAGGCTTCAGCCAAAAAGAAATCCACTCCAGTGACTGCCAAGGGAGCAACCCGCGAAAAAAATGCTGATTTTCAAGAGGTCCGGACTCTCATCGAACTCCTCAAGAAAAACGACCTTGCGGTTCTGGAATTCGAGCAGGGTGATTTGCGCATCATTTTGAAAACTCCGGCCGGCTCTTCAGGAGGGGCCACGTTAATCCACGGACATGCACCAGCAGCAGCACCGGCAACTTCCACACCTGCGGTCTTAATTGATAAAGAGTCTCCTGCCGAGCCTGAGAAGGGCAATTTCAAGGAGATCACCTCTCCAATGGTGGGAACATTCTACGCCGCCCCCTCCCCTGAATCTCCCGCTTTCGTCGAAGTTGGGAAAACCGTCAATGCCGAGACCGTCGTTTGCATCGTCGAAGCGATGAAGGTCATGAACGAAATCAAAGCGGAGATATCCGGAAAGATCGTCGAGGTCGTTGCCGAAAGCGGCAAACCGGTCCAATTCGGTCAGGTCCTCTTCCGGGTCAGCTGAGACAATCGGAAAAACGGACCACCGAAAAAATGTTCAAGAAAGTCCTGATAGCCAACCGCGGGGAAATTGCCCTGCGAATCATCCGAGCCTGCAAGGAACTGGGTGTCGGCACAGTCGCCGTTTACTCTGAGCCCGACCTGCACTCCCTTCACGTTCAGTTTGCTGACGAGGCAATCTGTATCGGACCTGCTGCGGGGAGTGAGAGCTACCTACGGATCGACCGCATCATCAGTGCGGCGGAAATAGCCGATGTGGATGCCATTCATCCCGGATACGGGTTTCTCGCCGAAAACGCCCATTTTGCCGAAATCTGCGCCTCGGCCAATATCGCCTTTATCGGTCCCTCACCCGAGTCGATCCGACTCATGGGCGACAAGAATAGTGCCCGTGAATGTGCCAAGAAGGCCGGCGTGCCCATCTCCCCGGGAAGTGACGGTATTGTTCCGGACGAAAAGGAAGCCATTAAGGTCGCTCGAAAGATCGGCTATCCCGTGATGATCAAGGCGGTCGCCGGCGGTGGCGGTCGCGGCATGCGCATGGCTCACAACGAGGGAAGCCTTGTCCAGGGATTCCACAGCGCCCGGATGGAGGCTGACAAGGCTTTCGGCAATCCCGATGTTTACATCGAGAAGCTGATCGTGAACCCGCACCACATCGAGTTCCAGGTCTTTGGGGACAAGCATGGCAAGATTGTGCATCTCGGCGAGCGTGACTGCTCTCTCCAGCGTCGCAACCAGAAGATCCTTGAGGAGTGTCCCTCCCCGCTGATGACGGAGGATCTTCGCAAGCGCATGGGCGAGGCATCGATCCGACTCTGCGAGACCGTCGGTTATTACAACGCAGGAACCATTGAGTACCTGGTCGATGACGACCTGAACTTCTATTTCATGGAGATGAATACACGCATCCAAGTGGAGCATCCCGTGACCGAGGAGGTCTACGGTGTCGATCTCGTAAAACAGCAAATTCAGGTGGCCGCCGGAGAGCATCTCTCCGACTACCTTCTCAACGCCAAACCTCGACTCCACTCCATCGAGTGCCGCATCAATGCGGAGGATCCTGAAAAGAATTTCATGCCTTGCCCTGGGAAGATAGAGGCCTATTACGCACCGGGAGGCCGCGGATTGCGCATCGACTCCCATGCCTATGCGGGTTATCCGATCCCACCAAACTATGACTCGATGATCTCCAAGATGATCGCCACCGCCTCGACACGTGAAGCCGCGATCGCCCGCATGTCACGTGCTCTTGGCGAGTATCAGGTGGTCGGGATCAAGACGACTATCCCGCTTCACCAGGTCATCATGCAGAACGTTAATTTCCGAAAAGGCAAGTATCACACCGGATTCCTGGAACACCTCCTCAAGGATGGCGTTCCGGTGATGAAGGAGTAGGCACTCATGCCTCTGTCAAGAGGAGTAAGGAATTTGCCAAAGGTAATCCCTCTTCTTCACATTAGATACAGATCACCTTCATGAAAACGCTTGCTGAGTGCAGCCTTTACGGAATTGTCGATACTGGTTATGTGGCCAGAGAAAGGCTTGGAACCATCACAAGCCAACTCCTCCAAGGTGGTGCTGATATCATTCAGCTAAGGGCCAAAGGATGCGCGCCTCAGGAAGTTATTGCTATGGCACTGGAAATCGCACCGCTCTGCCGTGCAGCGGGCATTCCCTTCATCCTTAATGATCATTCGGAACTGGTTCGTGAGGTCGGGGCAGACGGCGCCCATGTGGGACAAGATGATCTGTCGGTATCCGAGGCGCGCCGACTTGCCGGTCCGGGAGCCATTATCGGAAAATCAACCCATTCCGTAGAGCAGGCTATCGCAGCATCAGCGGAATCGCCCGACTACATTGGCTTCGGCCCCCTCTTTGCAACACCCACAAAACCCGATTACACACCCATCGGGACAGAGGGGATTCAAGAAGTTCACGCTCAACTTTCGCTACCTATCTTCTGCATTGGCGGAATTAAACTCTCCAATCTCCGGCATGTCCTGGATACGGGAGCACAGCGCGTGGTGATTGTTTCCGATCTTTTGCTGGCGGACGACCCCTCTGGCCGGACCGCCAATTGCAAGTCTGTCCTGAATTTGAGTGGTCGTGCCTGACCTTCTTTCATTCCTCCATAGATTGCAGGAAAAGCATGGAGGTGTTCTTTCCTTTGAACACTTCATGCGGGAGGCCCTCTACCATCCTGACTTCGGCTACTACTCGGCGAATATCAAAGGTGTCGGTAAGGTAGGTGATTTTTCTACGAGCGCCTCACTGGATAGCTTTCTCGGAGAGGCAATCGCAGCTTGGATAAAAAAACGAACTGAGAATCTCGGTTGGAAACGGATACCAATCCTTGAGGTCGGAGCTGGAAATGGAGAACTATCACGAGCAGTGCTTTATCATCTTGGCTGGAAAGCTCGATGGATGACCGACTACATGATCCTGGAGACCTCTCCTATCCTGAGAGCGCAACAGCAGTCCAGACTCACGTGGCGCGGCGTACACTGGGTCTCCTCCCTTGAGGAGGCGCTGGCGAACAGTGGTGGCACGGCACTCATTTTCAGCAACGAGTTGGCGGATGCCTTCCCCTGCCGGATTTTTGAGAGAGGTGTTGTAGGTTGGAGGGAGCTCGGGGTTCGGATCACCACTCAAGGATCCCTTGAAGAAACTCTCCTTGGCTCCCCTCAAGAGGATTCTTGGTTTACTCAATTTGATCACCTTCCCGCAGGTCAGCGGGTGGAGCGCATCGATTCCTTCCGGGACTGGATGAAGGATTTAAACTCCCTGTGGATACTGGGTTCGATGCTCACCATCGATTATGGCAACACGTCAAATCTTCTCTACGACCGCAGGCCAGATGGCTCGCTCCGGGCTTACTTCCGTCACGAACGCTACATCGGTAATCAGGTGTATGCGCGCTTTGGCAAACAGGACCTGACTGCAGATGTCAATTTCAGTGATCTGATTGCCTGGGGAAGCAGTTTTGGCTGGAGAAATGAACCCCTCCTTACGCAGCGGGAGTTTATTAAGAAATGGGTTAACTCTAAAGCAAACACGGCACTTTCCAACCGCTTTTCAACCTTCGGCGATGCGGGGGATTCCTTTAAAGTACTTGAGCAATCGAAACAGTTGAAATAAAAAGTTTCTAAGGAGCTAAAGGGCTTGAGCCGGCTTGGGATGCGGGACTGAAGGCAAATGGAAGGGTGACCTGAGGAAGATCCTTAAGCGTCATGCTGAGCAGAGCTCCGTATTGGGTCTGCTGGCTGGTCGTTCCTGAGGCCTGATTATTACGCACCTCGGCACCGAAGGAGAAAATCCAACTCGAGAGGTCCCGGTTGATCATGTATCGCTGGTAGATCAGCGAATTAGGCTGTCCTGCCTGCACGTTGTATATTTCTTGGGCGCTCAAGGACCAGTGATCATTGGCACGCCAGAACACATTGAAGGGGTACTGGTTGCCGGTGGCTGTCGAGGCAGTGCCGAGGCTATTGGTGCTCGCCACGCCCGTGTAGTTGTTCAGATATCGGGTTCCGAAACCAAACTCCAGATTACGAACTGGCATGACCTTGATGTCAGAGTTGAGCTCGGTGAATCCTTCAGAACAGAGAGGAACCTGGGATCCAATGCCAAAGTTCAGCCAACTGACAGGGGCAACAATGAGGCGGTCGTTGAGATTAGAGATCGGCCCGTTCACGTATGGGTTAATCCCGTTCACATCGGCAAAGGTATCCAAAAAGATCCAGTCGTAGGTCTCCCCGTCGCGCCGTGTCTGAAGACGGTTCCTGAAGCCAAGTCGCCAGATGGCCCAAGTATCGATGGAATCGATCGCGGCGAATTGAGGGAAGTCAAGGGGCTCCAACTGGGTGGAACTCGGCTGGTATCCCGACTTGGTTTTTGCGGTCGGGTTATTCGGCAGGAGGCGGTCGAACTGGAGAACCTGATTCGCATTCGGGCCACCCGCATAGACATAAGAGAGATCACTGTAGGGCTGAAAAACGTGCCTCAGCCCATCCAGTCCCAGAAAGCTGGATTGAACATTTTCAAAATTGCGCGAGATCTTGAAAGAGTTCTCCAACCCAAGATTGAAAATGGGACGGAAAACATTGCCAGTAGTATGCAGTGTATTAGGTGGAGTCGTATTTGTAGTGACGATCTTCGTGCTAGAATTGGTTATTGTTGTGATCGTCGGATTTGCCGAGTATGCGAAAGGTGTGATGGCATTATTACTATCAACATAATGACCGCCTTCACTGTAGAAAACCCCACGGATACCAGCCATTGGTATTGTAGAGAGCCATCCAAAAAGATTCATCGGTGCACTAATCTGATGGAATGTATCAAATCTAGTAGCACCATAATCTATTTTGGAAGAGCTGAATGCGGTGTTGATCGCCGTGTTGGTGTATCCTATCGGAGCGTTTGTTGAGAATTTCCTATTGAGTTGGCCCAGTGAAGTCGTCCCATCATAATAGATGGGCAGTCCGAACAAGGGCTCCTGCTTGAAATCAAAGGCGACCTCAGGCAATCGCTCCGTGGTCTCCTGGAATTGGTTCATCTGCCACCTCGTGACAAGCGACAGGCTGTAAATATCATCCAACTTGGTCAGCGCTACGTTGTTATCGGGTTGTGGATTGACGCGGTTTTCCGCAGGGTAATAGTCCTGCATGAAATTGGCGTCGCTCAGCTTGGTCATATCCAAGGTAGCGTAGATATCATCTGTCAGGAAGACGTTCCCTTGGTACCCGACGCGGTAGCGACTGGGGTTGGTAGTAGCCGGCAAGGCATCCTTGAACTTGGCTGGATTAATGTCGTTGGCGTAGTAGGAGATGAACTTACCGAGATTTCGGTCATTCTTCCCGAATTTTAGGTTGGCATCAAAACCGACGGCGTAACCGTGAAGGGTACGATAGTCGGACCGGACAGTGGCCAGAAAGTTATCCCCTGTGCCGAGCGCCACCGTGTAAGCGGTTAAGAGGAACCCTCCCCACTGGGAGTCATAGCCGGGGGAAAATTGCAGACCATTGTGGTTCAGGCTTGAGAAGGCGTACGGCACCCACATCACGGGGATTTTGCCAACATAAAGAGTGGTGTTGAGTAAAACTACCCTGTCATTCGGGTAGATCCGGATTGTTTTTGCATGGACATGCCAGTCGGGCATCGAAGAGTCGGAAGTGGTGATATCAGAATCACTCAGGCGGAATTCCTTGGTTCCGAACCCCCTGGCAGAGAGTGAACTGAACTTGAGCGGATCATGACTGCCCTCAAATTCAAGAGCCCGGGTCTGCTTGGTTTCCAAGTTATAAAATACACGCTGTCCATTGAAGAGATCCTCTCCACTATAGATCCTCACATTCCCAACCAGCAGCACATCGCGCGTGTCGGGATTGTATTCGGCGTGATCGGCATAGATGGAGATGCCTCCGTAGTGTATCTGAACATTGTTATCTGCCACGGCGGTTCCGTTCTCGAAACGGGTGTCCCCATCGGCCGTTATTTCGACGGGTTTATCACTGAAATTTTCGAACTGGGCCCGCAGAGGGGCGCAGAGGAAAACTAACAGGGATAAAAGTAGGAATAAAAATCGCATTGATAGAGACCCGTAAAGGCTAAGTCGCACCCCCCCTCGTTCAAGGAGAAAATCGCCCGTCAGCGCGATAAATGGAGAGGCTCTTGAAACACTATTTCCCGAGGTGCCTGATATCCTCCGCCCTGACTGCAAAGACCACATCCTCAGCAATGTTAGCAGAATGGTCACCGATGCGCTCGAGACACCTGCTGATAAAGATCATATTCAGGTAGGCGGGAAGGTTTGTGGAATCATCCTGCATCCGGTTAATCAACTCATCGGTAACTTCCTTATTCAATCTGTCGAGGCTCTTGTCTCGGGCCTTAAGTTCGACGGCCAGAGATGCGTTCCGTTCGGCAAAGGATCTGATGGCATCTTCAAACATCTCGAGCGAAAGCTTGATCACTGGATCAAGAAGGTGAAGCTCAGGTAACTCCGGATGCTCGTTGAGTTTGCGCGCTCGGCGGGCGATATTGACGGCCTGATCGGCAACCCTCTCGATATTGGCGCCAATCTTGATGGAGGAGATCACTTCGCGAAGATCTTTGGCGACAGGTTGAAAGCGACTCATCACCTCAATCCCCTCCCTGTCGATCTGGATCTCAAGAAGGTCGATCTCCTCGTCATCAGCGATGGAGTGGTTACAAAAATCGTCGTCACGTTCAAAAAGGCCCTGGATGGCGTTCTGAAGGTTTTTCTTCGTCAGGCTCGCCATCGTCAAAACGCTGCCCCGGAGTTTATCCAGGGCCGTCGTGAAATCGGAAAGCGTGTGGGGTCGGGATGGTTCGGTATGCATGATGGGATCAGCCAAAACGGCCGGTGATATATTCTTCCGTCTGTAGCTTGGATGGGTTTGTGAATATTTTACGCGTCTCGTCGAACTCGACAAGATTACCAAGATAGAAAAAGGCGGTGAGTTCCGAGACACGGCTGGCCTGCTGCATGTTATGGGTCACGATAACGATTGTGAAATCCTTCTTCAACTCGATGATGAGTTCCTCCACCTTGGCTGTTGCGATAGGATCGAGCGCCGAGCAGGGTTCATCCATGAGAAGAATTTCGGGCGAGCTGGCGATGGCTCGGGCGATGCAAAGGCGCTGCATTTGCCCTCCCGAAAGACCCAAAGCACTATCGTGGAGGCGGTCTTTCACTTCATCCCAGAGAGCAGCGGAGCAGAGACAGCGTTCCACTGTTTCATCATGAACGGAACGATCCCCTTGGCCAGCGATCCTGAGCGGGTAGACGATGTTCTCGTAGATGGACATCGGAAACGGGTTTGATTTTTGGAAGACCATACCGATTCTCCTGCGCAGGGCGATAACCTCGACAGAGGGATCGAAAATGCTTGTCCCGTGGATCGTGATATCACCTTCATGGCGAACTCCCGGGATAAGTTCGTTCATCCTGTTGAAATTCCTTAGTAGGGTCGACTTGCCACATCCGGAAGGTCCAATAAAGGAGATGACCCGGCGTGAAGGGATCTCGAGGTTGATACCGTGCAGGGCCTCTTTTTTACCGTAAAAGAATTTGAAATTATCGACCTTGATGAAGTTGGTTTCACCAGGGGAAAAATCATCGGTTAATTCAAGAGGCCGAGCAGTTGAGTTGGGGATTTGAATCGGGTGTTCTTCGGTGGACATGGAGTCTTTACTCACGGATTTAACGATGTTTGGGACTGAAAATCAATTGAGCTAATATATTGGTCATCGTCACGACCGTCACGAGAACAAGCGATGCCGACCAAGCCAACTTGATGTGGTAGGCGTAAGGCAGTGATGCAAAATTGTAAATCAGCACAGAGAGGGAAGCCGTCGGCTCAAGGACTGATGTTATCCAGTTCTGGCTGAATAGCGCTGTGAAAAGAACCGGGGCAGTTTCCCCTGCTGCACGGGAGACAGCGAGCATGACTCCCGTCATGATCGCGGGCATGGCATCAGGAAGCACGATGCGCCAGATTGTCTGGAAGGCGGTGGCCCCAACGCCAAAAGAAGCCTCGCGGTAGGCAGAAGAGACTCCCATCAGGGCCTGTTCCGTGGTAAGCAGGATGATAGGCAGGATCAATATCGCGAGCGCCACACCTCCCGCTATGGCAGAGAAATGGTGGGATGTCATGACAACGGCAGCAAAGGCAAAGACACCACAAATAATCGAGGGTATGCCGGTCAGAAGTTTGGCAACAAACCTGACCGCGGATGACACTGGTGAAACGGGGGCATATTCATTGATGTAAACTGCCGAGAAGACCCCGAGCGGAACCGCGAGAAGGAGTGAAATGCCGACCATCACAAGCGTTCCCATGATGGCATTGCCAAACCCTCCCCCCTCCAGTCCAGGGGCTGGAGGCAACTGGCTGAAGAGGTTCATGCTTAGCAGGGGCAGACCGTTACGGATCACGAGAATGACGATCGAGATCAGTGGTACCAAAGTCAGTAGCGATAGGGCGATGCAGAGTCCGGTCAGGAACCGATTGCGCAACAACCTGAAAAAAGATGTTTCCCCCTTTGGACTTGAAAAGAAATGGAGCGGTTTAGGTTTCATCAAGTCTAATTAATTAACGCAATCCAGCCGTGGCACGCTGTGTCTGCCGTAGCACCATTTCCCCAGCAAGGTTGACAACAAGAGTCAGGGCAACAAGGAGGAGGGCAGCATACATCAGTGCGCTGATCTGGATTCCATCAGCCTCCGCAAACTGGTTGGCCAAAAGCGCAGAGAGCGTATTGGATGGAGAGAGAAGCGACCAGGAGAGTCGCTGGCTGTTTCCAATCAGCATGGCCACCGCCATGGTCTCACCCATCGCCCTTCCGAAAGCCAGGATGGCGGAAGCCACGATGCCGGGGGCTGCCGTCGGTAGAATGACCCTTAGGATCGTCTCCCACCTCGTGGCTCCGAGGGCGTAGGAACCCTCGCGTAACGAGTAAGGTACCACCACCAATGAGGAGCGGGAGATCGCAGTGATGGTTGGAAGTACCATCAGGGCCAGCACGAGACTAGCCGTGAGTAGGCTATTGCCATAGGCCGGACCTGCCAAGAGAGGGAGGAAACCGAAGTGTGCAGACAGGATCGTGCCGTACTGCTGGACAAGGGGAATCACGACGAAAATACCCCACAATCCGTAGACAACGCTTGGAATGGCCGCGAGTAATTCAACCACAAACCGGATGACCTGACGCAATGGATCAGGCAGGAAATCCTCACTGAGAAAAAGGGCGATGGCCAAACCGAGAGGAAGCGCGACCAGAAGAGCCAAAAAGCTACTCGCGATAGTTCCGATCAAGACAGGAAGCACACCGAACACTTCCCGATTCGGGCTCCACTGGGTTCCAGTGATGAATCCAAATCCAAACTTGTGGATCGCAGGCCACGCCTTGAGCAGAATCTCCCCAAAAATGAACACCAGGAGAAGTACCGTCAGGATACAGGCAAACAAGCAGGCGCCTCTAAAGAAATCAGGGCGGCGGCGGTATTCCTGCGTCAAGGTGCTCAACGCCCCGGTATTTGAGAAATGCCCCCCCACAAATCTTGTTTCCCTAAAGTTTTCGGTCGACGCTTATTTGACGGTCTCGAGGGTGGCTTGAACCTTAGCCACCACAGAGGGGGGTAGTGAGATGTATCCCAGCAGGGGTGCCGAAGCCTGACCCTTGGTGAGGCCAAAGGTCACGAACTCCCTCACTGCGGCAGCTTTTTCGGCGTCAGGATAAGTTTTCTTCACAAGCAACCAGGTGAAAGTGGCAATCGGGTAATCGTTAGGGCCATCGGGATCGGTGATAAAGGCCCTCAGGTTGTCAGGAAGAACCACCGAGGCAAGAGTCGCGGCACCACTCTCAATGGTTGGAGCAATAAAGTTACCAGCCTTATTCTGAAGATCGGCCATCGTGAGTTTGTTGTTGTCGGCATAGCCGAACTCCACATAGCCGATCGATCCGGGCGTCTGTTTAATAAGCGCCGTGACCCCGTCATTGCCCTTTCCTGCAAGACCAACCGGCCAGGTGACAGACTTTCCGCTGCCCACTTTGGCTGCAAATTCGGGGCTAACAGCATCCAGATGGGCAGTGAAAACAGCCGTGGTACCGCTTCCATCCGAGCGCGTGACGACGGTGATCGGGAGGTTAGGAATCTTCAGGTCGGGGTTATCCTTAACAATCAAGGGATCGTTCCAATGTTCGATCTTTCCTAGGAAGATGCTGCTGTAGATGTCACGGGAAAGTTTGAGTCCGCCCTGACCACCGGGAATATTATAAGCAAGAACGATGGTTCCAGCCGCGGCGGGAAGCATCAGTACGTTTCCTCCCATCTTGGCAATCTCAACGTCCGTGATAGCGACATCGCTTGCACCAAAATCAGTAATTCCATCACCGAACTGCTTCACACCTGCACCACTTCCCACTGCTTGATAATTAATGGTAACCGTGTTGTTAGCCTTCCCGAAATCAGAGGCCCAACGGAGGTAGAGAGGAGCAGGAAAGGTAGCACCGGATCCGTTTAATGCTGTAACAGCCTTTGCCTCAATGAACATTGCAGCAAATGTAACGGCTAAAAGAAGGATTCGTGTCATAGTTGTTTTGTAGCAGCGGAGTAAACCATCAAGTCAGCGATATTGCAGGAAGAATGACAAATCCTTTCCCGTGACATTCTGGTCAAGAAGGATTGAGAATACCAATGACAGATGGAGTTTCACCTCCGATCGCCCCATTCCGTGGTCGAGTATCGACTCTTGGCTATTCTTTCAGCCTCAGTCAAAACCTCCTCTTTCAATGTCTTAATAATCAGCGTCTCGCAGAGTGCCCCAGCCATGGACTTGGGATCCAAACTCAGTGCATTCGGGAATTGGAGGCTTCCCTGATAAAGAAGCCCCCCATGACTGCGCCGTAGCGCTCCACCCAGACCTTTACGTCCATTTATCAGGAGGTCGTCACACGCCGGAGCAGAGAAGCAGGCACTCCCTTCACAAACCTCTGCGTCAGTAACCAACCGGACCTCCATGGGGAGCAGACAAGCAAGCCAAGAGGCGAGTCTCGAATGCAGTGATTTGTAAAAGAGAGTCGATGGCATGGAAGCCGCCTTCTCCGAGTGGGGAATCACTAACGAAAACGTCAGATCTTCGCCGTGGAGAACTATCCCACCACCGGTCCAACGTCTGACAGAGGGGAGTTCGAGGTTGATAAGCTTTACCTCGGATAGCTTTTGAAAATACCCGAATGTGACGCATGGGGATTCCCAACTGTAAACCCTCAGCGTGGGAGTCTCCACAGAGAGCAACAAGGCCTCATCCAAGGCCATCTGCATAGCTCCATCGAAAACCTTGTCAGGAAGAATCAGATTAAGCCGGTGGAACATTGGGAAAAAATGCTGGAAGTCAGTCACTCAGGAGAGGCTTCCGTGACATCATTCGCAGAATTCAAGAATTCTGGAAATCATCGGCGCAACCTTTTTCTTCCCCACACCTTAAGGACTACTCTACGCTGAAAGAATGGCAAAGTCTGAGCTTCGAAAAAATGACGGGGAAGCAAACGCAGGAAAAAGCCTCGGGAAGGGGCTAGGAAAAGGTTTGGGTAAGGGACTAGGTGCCCTCATCAATACCCGCGTTGCTGCACCCATACCCTCCGAGGAACACGGTGAGCGCATCCAAATGATCAGGCTTGACCAGATCATTCCGAGCCCACTTCAGCCCAGGACAGAATTTCCTGCGGATCACCTCGTTGAACTTGTCGACTCCATCAGGGAGCGAGGAATCATACAACCCCTGATTGTACGGCTTGCAGCTGGAAAATACGAACTTATCGCCGGTGAGCGCCGGATGAGGGCTTCCCTTGAGGTGGGCCTTGCCGAGGCGCCGGTCATCGTGCGCAAAGCTTCCGATCAGGAGGTTTTGGAATTGGCGCTCATCGAGAATCTCCAGCGTGAAGGACTTAATCCGATCGAAGAAGCCGCTGCCTATCAGCGCCTTTCCAAGGAGTTCCGCCTGACCCAGGAAGAAATCGCCAAACGCGTCGGAAAAAGCCGTTCAGATGTCGCTAATGCGATACGACTCATGGAATTGGACGGGGAGGTAAGAACTCACCTTATCCAGGCACGTCTTAGCAAGGGGCATGCAAAGGTCCTGCTTGCCATCAAGGATCATGCGGAGCAGAGGTTGCTGGCGGAAAAGCTCATCCGTATGGCCGCCTCGGTGCGCGATGCCGAACAATTGGTAGCAGCCCATCTCGCGGGAACCAAACCTCGAAAACCAGGAGTTAGGAATTCGCGCAAAATGCCAGAACTTCCGCCCGCACTCAAACATCTCGAAAATAAGCTCCAGCACCGTTTCTCCACGCGGGTATCCCTGACTCATGCCGAAAAGAAGGGTCACATCTCCATCGAATATTACGGCTCGGATGATCTCCACCGCCTTCTTGGCGAATTCGGGATCTCCGCGGACTGACCCCTGAGAGGGGCTAGTCATCACAATCCAAGCTGAGTTTTACCATGAAGAGCCTCACCCACCTGATTCGTTTCATAGACTCCGATTACTTCCCACGTGGCATCGAAGCGACCAGGGCAATGCCGGAACGAATGGAATGGAGCAGGGCTATTCCCTTTATCATCCTTCACTTGGGTTGCCTTGGGGTCTTCTGGGTTGGATATAGTCCCATAGCCATTGCGGTCTGTGGGGCACTCTATGCTGTGCGGATGTTTTTTGTCACCGGCATCTACCATCGTTATTTCTGCCACAAAGCGTACAAGACCAATAGAGGGGTCCAGTTTCTTTTTGCCCTGCTCGGCCTTCTCTGCGTTCAGCGAGGAGCTCTCTGGTGGGCGGCGGTTCATCGCCATCATCACGCACACTCGGATGAGGAGGTCGATGTCCACTCTCCCAAGCAAAAGGGCTTTCTCTGGGCTCATATCGGCTGGATGACGAGCAGCAGGAATTTCCCCACCGATTATTCCCTTATCCCCGATCTGGCCAGGTTCCCCGAACTCGTCTTCCTGAACCGGTTTGATCTGATCGGCCCTCTTCTTCTTGCCATCCTGACCTATGGTCTTGGAGCATTACTCTCCAATCTCGATCCAGCCCTGCACACGTCTGGATCGCAGATGCTGGTCTGGGGGGGATTCGTCAGCACGGTCCTTCTTTTTCACGGCACCTGCTGCATCAATTCCATGGCCCACGTCTTTGGAAAGCCGCGTTACGAGACCGGTGACGATAGCAAAAACAGCTTCTTGCTTGCGATGATAACCCTCGGTGAAGGATGGCATAACAATCATCACCGATACCAGTCCTCGGCTCGTCAGGGATTCTACTGGTGGGAGATCGACCCTACCTATTATACACTCCGCCTCCTTGCCTGCATGGGCATCATCAGCAATCTCAAGCGCGTTCCCGAGAGTGCGTACCGAGATGAAAATACGATCAGGAATGGAACCTAGGTCACTCCCTCGGATTGCCGTTGTCGGAACCGGCGTCTCGGGACTCTCATGCGCATGGGGCCTGAGAGACGTGGCCAACCTGACACTTTTTGAGTCGGCAAATCGTCCGGGAGGACACAGCAATACCGTTACTATCATGGAGGATGGGATGGAAATCCCGATCGACACGGGGTTCATTGTCTTCAACAAGGTCACCTACCCCTATCTCTGCCGCCTTTTTGAGGAGTTGGGTGTCATCATGAAACCGAGCGAGATGTCCTTCAGTGTTCAGCACGCAGCAAGCGGTCTCGAGTACAACGGCATGGGGTTCAACAAGCTCTTTGCCCAGCGTCGCAATCTCGGCAACCTCCGATTTCTGAAACTGATTGCCGAGATCATGCGGTTCTTCAGTGTCGGCAGAAAGTGGTTGCGCGATGAAGCTGAAGGCGACCCCTCAGACGAGCATGCAGATTTTGATACTGAGGACTTGGGAACATTCTGCAAAAGGCATAGGTTCGGCCGTGATTTTCTCGACCTTTACTTGATTCCGATGAGCTCTGCGGTCTGGTCCACGGAACCAGGCAGGATCCTTGATTTCCCAACCGGAACCCTCCTGCATTTTTTCCACAACCACGGATTTCTAGGGATCACCACGCACCATCCTTGGTTCACGGTCGAGGGAGGTGCCCGCACCTATGTTAGGAAGATGCTGGAAGTTCTGGGATCACCCCGACTTGGCGATCCTGTTACCAAAGTGGAAGAGACGAATGATGGGGTATGGGTGACGACAAGTTCGGGAACAAGGGGACGCTTTGATGCGGTCATTCTGGCCTCCCATGCGGACCAGACCCTTCGCCTCCTAAGTGTGCCAACATCCCATCAGGAGCGTCTTCTCTCGGCCTTTCACTACCAGCGCAACGAGGCGCTACTGCACACAGACACCTCGGTGATGCCGGAGCGTCATCTTGCCTGGGCTTCTTGGAATTTCAGGGCCGAAGAGGGACCTGATGGTCATCAGCGCGCAGCCACCCATTACTGGATGAATGCCCTTCAGGGAGTTTCGCAGAAAAAGGACTATTTCGTCTCGCTCAATAGCAGTAAAAAAATTGATCCGGAGAGCGTTCTCTACTCTACGGAGTATGACCATCCGATCTTCACACTGAAGGCAATTCAGGCTCAAAGGGAGCTTCCCTCCCTCAACCACGAAGGTCGTCTTTTCTTCTGTGGCAGTTATTTCCGCTACGGATTCCACGAGGATGCCTGCAAGTCGGGGTTTGATGCGGCAAGTGCTGTTCGGAAGCATCTCCTCCAATGACCCCTCACCTGAACTCGTGTCTCTACGAGTGTACGGTCTTTCACCGAAGACTGGCTCCGAAGACGCATGAGTTCCTCTACAAGGTTTTTTATTTCCTGATCGATCTGGATGAACTCTCACTACTGAGCAGTTCGCTACGCCTCCTGAAAGTAAACCGCCCGGGCCTTTACAGCTTTCGTGAAAGCGACCACATCAGTCATGGTTTTACCTCAGCGAGGGAAAACATCCTGAGCTTTCTACGAGATCAAGGCATCACCGAACCTGTTGGTCGCATCCAACTACTGACCCTCCCTCGCGTCCTTGGGTATATCTTTAACCCAATCTCGATTTATTTCTGTCACCAAGCGGATGGATCCCCACTGGTTTCGATTGCAGAAGTCGGCAATACCTTTGGGGAATGGAAGCCCTATCTGGTTCCCCTGCAACCGGACGGCACTTTTCACACCCACGTGGTGAAACATTTCTATGTCTCCCCATTTTCGGATCTCGATCTAGAATTTGATTTCCGCTTCCAACTTCCGGACGAGCACTTGCGGGTCTCAATCGATGATTACCGGGGCGAGAAGCGTGAACTGATTAGCCTCCTGAGCGGAAAGCGGGTTTCCTTGAGCGACCCAAACCTCCTTCGCTTCAGTTTCAAATATCCTTTCATGACCCTGCAGGTTATTTTTGGCATTCACTGGCAGGCACTTCTTCTCTGGCTGAAAGGAAACAAGGCACGACGAAAGGAGAGTGACCCTGACCTTCAGCGGAAGGTTCATAGGCCTCACAAATCACTCGCCAATCACCCCGCTTCCTGCGCCCACTCTGACAATTCAAATTTTCCCGATTCCATCGCATGAGCACTTCCGATTCCGAAGCCACAAACGAACTCCTCAAAACCATTTCCCTCAGCCTAAAGGGGATCCATAACTCCCTTGAGCACCTCACAGCGGCCGTAGAGGGTGTCGCAGAGTCTATTGAGAAGGCTCATGAACCCGAAGGTGATCTCGGTGTCCATCTCGTTAGCTCTCTTAAAGAACTCGCCTCTGCGCTCCATAAACGGGCCCAGCAGGAACGGAGCTCTCAACCCCAGCAGGGACAGCGCCATCAGAATCAAAACCAAAAGCAGGGCCGCCGCGATGACCGTCAGCAACAGCGCCAACACCGTCAGGACGTTCGGACTCAGCACTCGCAGGATGATCATCCCGGTGAAGATCTACAACCCGGCGCGGACTACGAGCAGCCAGATGAACCGTTGCATTCCATGCCCGAAGAGCATGATGAGCCCTTAAAGGGAGTCCAACCACCAACGGAAATCAAAGAATCCGGCGAAACAGCAACACCGAGAACAGCACCAAAGAACTCGCGTCCCCGACCAAACCGCCGTCGTCGCAGCAGCAGTGGCAATGGAGCAGGTAAAACTGCTAGGAAGCAATAAAGCCAGACCGTAAAAAGGGTAACTACTTCCTTGGCGTAAGGCTTCGGCAGGCTTTAGCAAAGCGCCGGACTTTTTCCGGGTCCTTGCGGAAACGGATCGGTTTTCCGTCCGTATCGAGCAGATTCGTAGCGGTGCAGGTATCAGCACCCGCAGGTAGAGTGTAACGTAGTCCATCGGCGACATTTTCGGGTGATAATCCTCCGGCTAGAATCACGGGTCTCTCACTTTGGGCCACCAACCGCCTTGCCATCTCCCAGTCGCAGATCTTCCCAGTGATGCCGACGTGACCGGTCACTGGTTGATCCTCTCCCTGTACCAGGAGGGTATCTGTCAGAAACCAATCGCTTACTGCCTCAATGAGGCGCGCTATTTCCAAGGTCGGCACGCGGTCAGCTAAGCCAGGTGGGGCAATCGGAATCGTTCTCATGATCTCGACCCTCGGGAATCTTGACTTCACCCCCTCCTGCAAAGAAAAGGCTGCCATGAGAGCACGATCATCAATCGACACTCCAACGTTAAGGCTATCACAGAAGTGAATGATATCGGGTTGGTACCAATCGATCACCCGGTAAACAATCTCCTGATCGGCAAAGAGAGGAATGATACTGCTCTTGCGCTGAGCTTGACGAATCACCTCCACCGATTCCTTGAGTGCCGGAATCTTCCACTCCCGAGCGGAGAGAATCACTCCTCCGATATGATCGACACCACATTCGGACATCAGAGCAGCTTCCTTGGGTTCCTGTATCTCGTAGATTTGGACGATCATTCTGGGATATTAAGCCAAACAGGTCATTCCCGCAGAGTCCAAACTCGCGGACAAACAGAAAGACTGACCAATTCTTATTAACGGTGCCTTGCGATCAGCAAGATCAGAAAGCCGTATTCAGCAAGGGTTATAGTGACCCCCCAACCAACAGTCTTCAGAAAAGCTTTCCATGTCGGAAATGATTCCGGAATGACTTCCTCTTCAAGATTCCTAGCAGGGGGGCGGACTACCGAACCACGTATTGTGTGCAGGTTTTCCATCCCCTCACTCTCTCTGATCTCTTCATAAAAAAAAGAGAAATATGACGTAATTGTAACAATTTTCACCTTGACACAATTTACTTCATTCAAATGGCAACACAGTACAACTCCTTTCTTAATGAAAGAAGAGGAAGTTTACAGTGAAAGGGAGAGCGTCGCTTAAAGCGCTCCCCGATCAATCCTTACCCCATCCGAAGAACAACTCAGGAAATCTTTTGGGGAACCGTGAAGGAATAGAGCACCTCGCCCGTTCCAGCAATCAACCGCACATCCATCGCCTCGGGTTTGAGAGAAGCCGCCATAAAACCGGGATGAGACATTGAATATTTTGATTGTGGCGTCGCACCAACCGGACGGACCGTGGAACCAGCGCCCACACAGAACATGTTAACCCCACCAGCCTGTAAATGCTGAAGATCATGATCGTGTCCGCAAATGTAGGCCTGGACCCCATACTTGGAGAGTAATGGTAGCAATTGATCAACCAACTCCGGCGTATCCCCATGTTCTCCGCCCGAGTAGATGGGATGGTGACCGAACACTATCTTCCAAGGAGCTTTTGAAGCAGCAAGTTGTTGCTCGATCCAAGCTAGTTGCTTGCCACAGTCCTGGGAGAGGATTTCCTTGCCCATGAGTTTGTCATGGGCGTATTTGGCAACGAAGGGATTAGTATCGATATAGATCATATCGACATCACTGCCACCAGGCACCTGTTCGGTCCTCTGATAATAGCGGGATGGCATACTCCAGCGCGGACTTTTCTGACAATAATCGATCTGAGCCTTACAGTTGCCACGGTAGTCGTGGTTTCCGAGGATCAAGCGCCAAGGAACCTGCAGCGAGGAGGCCGTGTAGACATCCTCAAAGGAAGCCTTGAATTGAGGGTCATCTGCGGACGAAACACCGAAATCATAGAAATTATCCCCCACTGATACAATGAAGGGAGCCATGATCTGCGAGGCAGCAAGTCCCATCTGGCGCGCCACATCGAGTTGATCTTTCTGGCCTTTCCTTCCCCAGTCACCGACAACGATGAAGTTGAGCCCCAGAGAGGAGGTCTCGGCAGCGAAGAGGCCCCTTGTCAGAAGCGGCCCAGAGAGAGCCACCTGGGCGGTAGCTGCAAAAAGTGTTCTAACAAAGTCCCTGCGGGTGGCGCTCATTGTGTTCTGATTGTTTCCGAGTCTTGTTACCCTCTGATTAAGGGGGCTTCCAGAAAATCTACTCAATAAAAGTGGCTGCCCCGCATGGATTCGAACCATGAATAAATCCTCCAAAGGGACCTGTGTTACCGTTACACTACAGGGCAATTGAACTCTGTTTTTATTGCCTGAACGTTTCCGGGGCAATGAGAAACGACTCGGACTGCAGAATGAGATTCAATCACTAGCTCCTGATTAGCCTTCTCATTCGTTGCCCTCTTTAGTTGAGTCTTATGACTCATCATGACAATGAAACTTCGTAATCGGCTGATCGCTCTGGTCTGCCTATTCCTCTTCCTCGCACTTGGAGCCTTCCTGCTCCTGACCTCCTCAACAAGAAAACCTTTTGCCATCATCCTGTTTGTGGGGGACAACATCACCTCTCCGGTTCTGGGCGCGACCAGGATTTTCAATGGCGGTGCCGAGGCTCGACTGCAAATGGAGGAACTCCCCTACTCCGCCCTGAGTCGCAATGCGGCCAATGATTTCTCGATCCCAGACACGGCCTCCGCCTCTACGCAGATATCTGCAGGAAGACGTGTGAACAAAGGGAGTCTCTGCATCGACACCGCGGGCCTAAAACTCTCCTCCCTGCTTGAGCTCGCCACACTGAAAGGTCGCGCCACCGGCCTGATCACCACTGGTGAAATCACCGGAACAACAGCGGCCAGTTATTACGCCAAGACACTTAGCGGGGAGAATCGCTCGGATCTGGCGCTTCAGTTTTGCTCTCATCCCCCGTTTGACTTCGTGGCGGGTGGAGGATCACTTGATTTTGAATCACCTGAAGCAACCTCTACCAATCTCCCCCCATCAGTTGACACGAATTCTTCCTCACAAGTCGTTGCAGGAAGTCCACTGAAGAAAATGAAGGATCACGGCGTCTCGGTTCTTCATTCAGTCGCTGAGCTTGAGAAACAACCTTTTTGGAAAAAAAACCCTCTCCTTGCACTTCTTTCCCCGGGGCCTCTTTCCCCGCTTTCCGCTACTGGAAGCACAGAGGGCGATCCCAGTGCCCCCTCGCTCTCCGATCTTGTCAGGATAGCAATCCGTAACCTTCAATCTTATGGACAAGGATATCTACTTGTCGTCGATGATCCGATGATCGGCCAAGCCGCACGCTCAAACGATGCCGAAACTATGTTTCAGAGAATTCTGGCTTTCGATAAGGCCATCTCGACAGCACGGCGGTACGCCGGGGAAAAAGCGTTGGTGGTGGTCACCGGTAGGGAAACTTTGGGAGGGCTTCAACTCAGTGGTTATCCCTTCCTGAGGGACAAAGGAGTGGCTGTTCTAGCCATCAACAACCAGGGCTACCCCTCTCTGAATTGGTCAACGGGCCCGGGATTTGATCCCGACAAAGGGGCTGATCTCTCCCACTCCAAGAAAACTTTTGGAACGAATAGCTCGGTGGGGATCCTCCTTCAACCCTCTGCCACAAAGCTTCCGTCTGGGTTAGGTGTTGGAGGTGATGTGCTGACTCTGGGAGTCGGTCCCGGCTCGGAAAATCTCCATGGTTTTCAAGATCTCACACAAGTTCATCGGTTGATCCTAAACGAATTGTAAAACTCTTCCGGATCTCCGAGAGCTGAGTGCTTAGAAACTAAAAAACCGACGAACAATCTGCCTTACTGAAGGAGATGCTCCAGGGAGGGATCGGGTGGGGATCCAAGTTCGACAGCCTTTTTATAATGCTGCTTGGCCATCATTTTGGCAGGAGGTTTGCCCGTGGCATAAATGACGGCGAGGTTGAAATGGGCGTCAGCATATTGGGGATTAATCTCGATTGCTTTCATGATCTCACTTTCACCGGCCTTTCCTTTACCCGATGCCGCCAGCACGATCCCGAGGTAGTTATGAGCCGTGAAGTCCTGATCATTGATGGAGATTGATTTCCTTAAGACTTTTTCGGCGTCATCATAACGTTGTTGCCGGTAGTGAACGATACCAAGAGTGGTGAGAGCAAAAGAGCTATCCTTGGACTTTTCAGCGGCCTTCTTGAGGGATTCCTCCGCCTCGTTCATTTTGCCCAACTGGAACTGTACAACACCGATATTGGAGAGAGCAAAATAGTCATCTGGAGAGATCTTGAGAGCCTCTTGGAAAGTATTCTCGGCCTGAATGTAATCCTGCCTGTCAAACTGTTCCTTGGCCTGGGCAAGAAGCTCCTTGAATTTTCCCTGCCAGACCATTCCGGTGGCATTCGTTGCTTTATCAGCACCCTCCGGATTGTCCTTCGTGGATTTTTCCGTAGGCCCGGCATCAGCTTTCTCCTTGTTTGTTGACTGGGTGATTGGTGCCGCTAGGGAGGCCTGTACTTTCTCCGGACTGCCTTCACTCACCATCAGATCTGCATCTTTGAATAGGGCCTTCTCAACGGGAGAAAGGGGAGCATTTGGAGCGGAGAGGATGCTGATCTGGGCGGCAAGTGAATCAGACTGGACATTGAGACGTTTGAGTTCCTCCTCCATAAGGCGGCGCGCCTGCTCTTTCCTAGCCTCCTCCTTGATCTGCCTGAGAACGATTCCCCGGAGCAAGGTGTTCTCGTCCATGGTCTGCTGATCAGAGCTGCCTGATTTTCTTTTTTTCTTCAGAAGGGCTATCTGTGAATCCTTCGCTACCAACTGATCTTGTAAATCCTTGAGCTGGTCGGCTCCTTTGGAACTCTGTTTCTGTAAGGTCTCCACTTTTTTGTTCGCGGCGGCAAGGTCGCCCTGAATGGCAGTTGCCTGAACGCGCGCATCTATGAGGGCCTTTTCCTTTTCTTGAAGGGCTTTGCCCTGATCGGCGCTCAACTTGGTGAGGTCAGCTATTTTCTGTTGGGAATCGGCGAAGTTTTTGGCATTGAGGTCGACCTGTCCCTGCAGTTTTTTCAACTGCTCCTGCAGGGCGGTGCCATCCTGCCCTTGGTTGATTTGGGAAGCTATGCGGTCGAGTGCAGACTTAAGTTGATCCTGAAGGGAGCTGTTTTGCTTTTGGAGCATCTGCTTGGCCTCATTGGCCTCAAGGGCCTTGCGATCTGCATCCGCACGGTTTGATTCTGCAATCTTAGTGCCTTCTGCGATTTTCGAGTTTGCCAGATCAAGGGCCTTCTGATTCTCGGCAATCTGAGATTTGAGATTTTCGTTTTCCTTGATCAGAGGTGTGGCGGTGGAAGCCTGCCGACCGAGCGCGGAAATTGACTTGGCTGCCTGATCCAGCTTGCCGAGCAGTCTGGCACGCTCCTCCTCGAGCACGGCACGGTCGGAGTTAGCGACGGCACGGAGTTTGCTCTCGGATTCCATGGCGCTTAGAGCAGCCTTCTTCGATTGCTCCGATTCATCCCGAGCCTTCGCGAGATCCTTCTCGCCATGGCTGAGTTGATCCTTCATCGAGGCTAGTTGCTTTTTCAACTCGTCGGTCTGTGACTCCAATCCCCTGACTTTCGAGGCTTCCCGGGCCGCTTCAGCAAGTCGGACGACTTTGTCCGCCAACCCCTTGCGCTCCTCTTCTACAACCTCAAGATCTGCCTCAGTATTTTTAGATATGGAGCCGCTCTCCTTCAGTCTGGTCTCCAGATCCTTCACTCGCACTTGAAGCGGAGCAACCTCCTGTGAGAGCTTCTTAAGATTCGCTAACTGGCCAGCGGTCTTGGTGACTTGCTTCTGAAGCTCCTCGTTTTGTTTGGTGGAATCGCCGGCTAATTGCTCGGAACGCTCTGCCCTTGCCTTGAGTTGCGCGAGCGATTCCTTGCCCTTTTCGACTTCTGCGGTGAGTTGCTCGATTCTCTGCTTGGATCCTGCAGTTGCGACGATCTTCTCCTGAGCATCATGCAATTTGGCAGAGAGGGAGGTTGTCTCATCGGCTGATTTCTTGGCGAGTTGATTATACTGTTCGTCAGCAGCAATCTTATCGGCCACAGCATCATCAAGCTTCTTCTGAAGGTTTTTGAGATCCTCTGCCCAAGAGGCACGTGCCTTGAGGTCGTGCTCCAAATCTGAAATCCGCCGTTTGGCCACATCAAGCTGACTGGTCAGTTCCGAGCGCTTAGCTACCCAGTCCGCATTCTCAAGATCGCTCTCTCTTTTTTTCTGCGAAGAGAGTGTCTCACGGGCTTCCTTGAGTTCTCTCTGAAGTTCGTTGATCTGCCTGCGCAGACTGCGTGTTTCTACAGAGGTGTTGAGCCCTGCCTTGTTCGAAGATGGATCGGTTCCTGATGGGGGAACGATCGTGATGCTGGGCCCCTTTACCGAAGGGAGTGAGGAATCAGCAGATTGGTCTCCACGAGTATGCGAAACTAATGCCGTGTTATCACTTTCAACCCCTCCTCTTCCTAAGCCTTGAAGTCGATCTACTGACTCAATGGTTTTTTTCAGTCGGTAGTCAACGACCGGCTTCTGCCATGAAGGATCGTTTTTGCTGATTTCCTTAAGGAGACTCACTGCAAACTGATATTTCTTCAGGGCCTCGTCGTTGCTTCCCTGGCGTTCAAGTTTCTCACCTTGCTGAAAGCTTTGGTAGGCGTTCAGGAATTGATCCGAGGAATCCGCAGCGCCGGCAAATCCGATCAGACCGAAACATAAAAATGTGAAAACCGGTAACAGACGTGGCATGAAAATAAAATAGGGACTAGTTCACTAGACTTAGCGGGAGGAAAGATCAAACACCCTCTTTTCCCCATTGGGAAGAACGCTTTCCCTCTTTTGAAAGCTCGGTGACGAAAATTTCACCATGCAGGAATTGACATGCCATCCACATAAGTACCTAATGCGGTTTCCAATCAATATTTCTAAATATCAACATATGGAACAATTGCTTGATCAGCCGGTTTTAGTACTCAACAGGTTGTGGCAGGCCATCAATACCTGCTCTGCTCGCAGGGCGATGACACTCCTTTATCAGGGTCATGCGCAGGTAGTTGCCGGTGATGGAGGAAATAATTTCCTGACACATGATTTCAGAAGTTGGAGCGATTTTTCACAAATCAATCCCGAACCCCGCATGCTCCAAACGATCTCTTTCAGAATCAGGGTGCCACGGATTATCGTGCTCTGTCTGTTTGAGCGTTTACCAAAAAAAGAGGTAAAGTTTACCAGATTGAATGTCTTTGAGCGGGACAAAAACATGTGCCAGTACTGCGGCAATCTCTTTGATCGGAGCAACCTTAACATCGATCACGTTTTACCACGCGACCGTGGAGGACAGACAACTTGGGAGAATGTTGTCTGCTCCTGCATTCCCTGCAACACACGAAAGGGAAACAGACTACCTCACGAGGCGAGGATGCAATTGTTGAAAAAACCGAAACGCCCGAAGTGGAGACCCTTTGTGAATATCACTTTCGCCGGTGGCGTTGATGAGAGTTGGAGCCATTTCATCGATCTCGCCTACTGGAACGTTGAATTGGGAGAATAAGGGAATAAATTTATATCTCTTTGCGAGAACTTCGCTGGATCAGGCCGTAATCGCTTTTAAGAACTCCTCGAAAAAAGGAGCGGCATCACGCGGACCGGGTGATGCTTCCGGGTGAAATTGGACCGCCCTGACAGCCTTTGTTCGATGACTGATTCCAGCGACCGTTCCATCGTTGAGATGTCGGTGCGTCACTTCGAGATCCGCAGGCAGTCCCTTTTCATCAACGGCATAACCGTGATTTTGATAGGTGATGAGAACGCGGCCATTTCTTAAATCCATCACCGGTTGGTTGGCTCCGCGGTGACCGAACTTGAGTTTGTAAGTAGTCGCACCGAAGGCGTGAGAGAGAATCTGATGACCTAGACAGATACCGTAAACCGGTTTCTCTTCGGCAAGGAGGCGCGCTGTTTCATGTGCCGACGTGAGCACTGCAGGATCGCCGGGACCATTCGAGAGGAAAATACCGTCCGGATTGAGAGAGAGGGTTTCTGCAACTGTCGTGTCGGGAGGAACCACGATCACGCGAATCCCGTGGGCGCGAAGAAGTCTGAGGATGTTCCTCTTCACCCCAAAATCGTAGAGAACTACCAGAGGTTTCTTGGCCCCTGTTCCCAAGGATGCCGATGAGTTCTTCACGCCGGCAGATTCCTTCGACTCAGCATCCCATTCGTAGACCACCTTTGTGGAGACCTGCCCCACAAGGTCAAGGTCCTCAAGTCGGGGAGCTGTTTTTGCAGCATTGATAGCTGATTCGACGCTACTTCCATCGGCACAAAGACAAGCCCTCATGGCACCTTGAGTGCGGAGATGACGAGTCAGCGACCGGGTATCGATACCGGCAATCGCAGGGATGCCATGTTGATTGAGGTAGGAGGTAAGATCACCCTTGGAGCGCCAACTGCTGTTGATCCGTGAAAGCTCCTCCACCACGAAACCGCTCACTTGGGGATGTTCGCTCTCCACATCCTCGGAGTTCGTTCCGTAGTTACCAATCAAGGGGTAGGTCATGGCGACGATCTGTCCGCGGTAAGATGGATCTGTAAGCACTTCCTGATAACCGCACATGGAGGTGTTGAAACAGATTTCTCCCAAGGCATTCAGGGGCGCTCCAATGGAATAACCATGGAAAACGCGACCATCTTCTAACGCTAGAAATGCAGGGGAATCGAGAGGTGTGGCAGTCATGAATCGTGGCGAAAAAGTCGTCGTTTACTTCAGCATGCCTCTCCTATCCGTGCAACCAGATTACAATACCAAGAAGGAAAGGTGGGGGTTGCGCCATCGGGTTGTGTTTCCTAGGCTTGACTGCCCGTGCTGAAGATCTCTCAAATATCCCCCCCCCTAGCTCTGGTGACACTGTTTTTGACGGTGGTTCCATGCGCCTGCCTAGCCCAGACGATCTCTAAGACCGCCGATGGTTTTGATCTGCCCGTGGCTCCCCCGGCAGGCACCGGATTCTACAAATCACGCGGATTTCGCAGTGGCGGGCATCTTGGAGAGGATTGGGTTACCGATGGTGGTAGCGCTAAAGGCTTCCGACAACCTGTTCATACGATTGGTAACGGCATTGTTGTGCTGGCTCGTGATATCCATGTCGCCTGGGGAAACGTCGTCATGATCCGCCATTCCTGGATTGAGAACAGGCAAATCCACTTTGCCGACTCCCTGTACGCGCACCTAGACCGAATCAATGTCAGGGAGGGCCAGCAAGTTGGCAAGGGGCAGCAGATTGGGGCGATCGGGACCAATCACGGCATGTATCCACCTCACCTCCACTTCGAGATCCACAAGGACCTCGGTATCGGTGTCAATCATGCGGCAGGAACCCGCGATCTCAGGAGTTACTGGCTACCCACGGAGTTCGTCATGGCTCGGAGGCATCTTGCAGGTGGAGGGCGCAATGTTCCTACGCCAGTCGCCAATTTCCTTCTGCCAACAACAGAGCACCCTTGGAACCTCGGCCACTTCTGGCATAGCCCGAAGAAGAAGTCGACTCATCCGAAATCATCCAAGTCATCCCTCTCCCATCACTCGACAAGCACCGCTCAGAAGCACACCTCCTCCAATACCTGGAAGATCAACCATTACTCGGATCCCTAGGATCCTGAGGATGCCGATCTGCGGCGGAAAATGACCAGCATCCCCTCGCCCAATCCCATCAGCACATAGGTTAAGGGTTCGAAGATTATTCAAAGAAACTACAAGATCAACAGTGGCCCTTGTCCTTGTAATATAATTTCCATTAGAAGCGGGTGCGGCAACAAACAACAGTGACTACACGCCTAGGCGTTTAGTTTCGTAGCGCGGTATTCGAGGGAGTCGACCAGTGCCATCCAACTTGCCTCGATGATGTTGTCGGAGACCCCGACTGTCCCCCACGATTCTGATCCCTCGCTGGAGAGAATGTGGACGCGGGTTCGTGCGGCAGTACCCCTACCCCCGTCGACGATGCGAACCTTGTAGTCGGAGAGGGAAATGCCCGAGATCCAAGGATGAAGTTGCAGGAGCGCCTTGCGAAGCGCGGCATCGAGCGCATTCACCGGGCCGTCGCCCTCGGCGGTCATCTCCAGCTCACGGTCGCCGTCACGCAGGGAAACGGTGGCCTCGCACGACGTGGAGGAACCGGCAGCATCGCGCCGGAAGCTGCAGTGATATCCTTTCAACGCGAAGAGCTGTGTGTGGCGGCCCAGTTCCCTGCGAATGAGGAGATCCAGGGAGGCATCGGCGGCCTCGAACTCAAAGCCTTCCGATTCCATCGCTTTGATCCGTTCCAGCACACGGAGAACGGCGGGGTTGTCCTTAGTCAGGGCAAGACCGAGTTCCGCTGCCTTCATGAGGATGTTGCTGCGGCCGGAGAGTTCGGAGACCAGGATGTTCTGCCTGTTTCCAACGGAAGAGGGTTCGATGTGCTCGTAGGCAGCGGCTGTCTTAGCCACGGCATTCACGTGCATCCCTCCTTTATGGGCAAAGGCTGTCACGCCTACGAATGGGGCCCTGGGATCGGGTTGGCAGTTCGCCAACTCATCAACGAAAAGCGAGACTTCGCGA
>WBXH01000004.1 GCA_008933015.1 Verrucomicrobiota bacterium
GCGATGCGCTCCTCTCGCTCGGGACATAGTTTTCTGGGCATCGATCAGGAGGGCATGACCAGCATTATCAAGACGGCGGGCAACCCCGACGGACACCTAGTCCTGCGAGGTGGACGCGACGGTGTGAACTATCATCCCGCGCATACCACGGATGCAGCAACCAAGCTCATGGCAGCAGGAGTTCCCTCCGCCATCATGGTGGACTGCAGTCATGCCAACAGCGGCAAGGACCCCAACCGCCAACCGGAAGTCTGGGCCAGCATCCTCGAACAGCGCGCCTCGGGCCGAACCGACATCGTCGGGGCGATGCTGGAGAGCCATATCGAGGGAGGCGCCCAGGCGCTGGAGGGAGATCCCTCCAAGCTGCGCTATGGTGTCTCGATAACGGATGCCTGCCTCGATTGGGAAAGCACTGCCGCTCTCCTGCGTGGCTAGGGAGCTAAACCCTCCCCATGGATCCTGAGGGCCATCCAGCGGCAACGGTCGGAGAGCTCTCCTTTGCAGCCCTCGATTTCGAGTCGGCTGGAGAGAGGGCCAACGTAGCAGGCGTGCCTGTTCAGGTAGGTGTCGCTTGGATGAACGGGTTGGACTTGGAGGCTTCCTCTTTCTACAGGAGTTATCTGAAAACCGATCGACCCGTGACATGGGCCGCGCAGCAACTTCACGGGATAACGAACAACGACCTGCAGGATGCGCCGGAATTTCTTGCCCTCTGGCCCGAGATGAAGCGGCGGCTTGGTGGGCGGTGGATCGTTGCCCATGGTGCTGGGACGGAAAAACGCTACCTAAGAGCTTTTCCTCTCCACGGATTCGGTCCATGGGTCGATACGCTCAGCCTGAGTCGGAAAATCCTGACGGGGCGTCCTTCGTACGCGCTCTCGGATCTGGCCGAGGAATTTTCCCTTGAGGAGCAGGCAAGAGTCCTACTGCCTGATTTCCGGTGGCACGAGGCACTCTCGGATGCAGTCGCTTCGTTACTCCTCCTGCGCAAGCTCATCGAGTTGATGGGAATCCAGGGTCACCGCGGAGAAGTCCTATTGGTGCAAGGTGGATAGACTGAAGACTGGGAGAGATCATCAGCTCTAGTATCGGATTCTTTTCCTCTTGGTCTTGGTAGAGGCATTCATGCCGCTAAGACTTCTCCAGTTACAGACTAAAGAAGTGGTGCTCGGGGAGGGACTCGAACCCTCATGCCTTTCGGCATGCGCCCCTTAAACGCACGTGTCTGCCATTCCACCACCCGAGCAAGGGAGGAGCATCATAAGGTGGGATCGCCGGGGAGCAAGAGATAAAACATCAAAATTTCTGTTGTGTACCCGAGCCTTCCGTGGCATCCTCACTCTCCTTTTTCCAAAGATTTCCCATGTCCTACGCAATCATCCAAACCGGCGGCAAACAGTACCGCGTCTCCGAGGGAGACGTTCTGAGTGTCGAGAAACTCGATGTCGAAGCCGGCACCGAAACCACGTTCAATGACATTCTGCTCGTCGTGAACGGCGACAAGATCAACCTTGGCCTCCCCCACGTTGCTGGAGCCTCTGTAAAGGCCGAAGTCGTCGAGCAGTACAAGGACGAGAAGGTCATCGCATTCAAGTTCAAGCGCCGCAAGGGGTATCACCGCACGGTCGGTCATCGCCGCAAGCTCACCAAACTGAAGATCACTAAGATCTCAACCTAAGCTTTACCAATCATTTCAACCCACACATCCCACTGCCATGGCACATAAAAAAGGACAGGGAAGCGTCAAGAACGGCCGCGATAGCGAAAGCAAACGTCTTGGCGTCAAAAAATTCGGCGACCAGTCCGTGATCGCTGGCAACATTATTATCCGCCAGCGTGGAACCAAGTTCCTTCCTGGTCTCAATGTCGGACTTGGACGTGACTACACGATCTGGTCGCTTGTCGACGGGAAGGTTCGTTTCGACCGCGCTGGTCGTCGTGTGAATGTCGATCCCGTTGCCGCTTCTGCTGCCAAGTCGGTCGCAGCCAACTAAGCTTTTCTTTCAGATCGTTCTGGAAGTCATGAACACCCCCGGCGCTCCAAAGCCGGGGGTTTCTTTTATCTCGGTCTCTCGTTTCGGCGTTCTTGGATCGGGGAAGGGATCTAATTTTCGGGCTCTTGCCGAGTCCTTTAAAGGTACTTCTCGGGAGTGTGAACCGGTGATAGTCCTTTCCGATGTTGAAGAGGCCGGCATCCTTGATCTGGCGAGGCAATTCGGAATTCCCCATCGTTTTGTGGCCCCCGGCCCCTTCCGCACTCGGATGTCCACCGAGGCTGAGGAGGAAATGGTCCACATGCTTCAGGAGGCCGCAGTTGATTTCGTGGTGTTGGCCGGATTCATGCGAGTGATCAAGGAGCCTCTCCTGAAAGCCTTTCCGGGTCGGATTCTGAATATTCACCCCTCGCTACTTCCCGCTTTCCGAGGGCTGGAAGCTTGGAAGCAGGCTGTCGCAGCCGGCGTTCCCGAGGCCGGATGCACTGTTCATCTGGTGGATGCCGGCGTCGATACGGGACGCATCCTTGGTCAGAGCAAGGTGCCCGTACACCCCGGTGATACTGCGGAGTCTCTTCACGCCCGCATTCAGGTCGCCGAGCATGAACTTTATCCCCGGATGGTGAGGGATTTTGCAGAATCGATAAGCTCTCGCTGTGGAGCTGAGACGCGATAAAAAGAGGCAAAGTTTTCCCCTCCCTAGATGGGGGTTTCGAAGTAGCCTCTGCTCTTAGATTTTTCTTACCAGCGCACATAATTCATCCTTCATCCTTTTCTTACCGTGTCTGGCTTCAGACTTTTTGACCTCAACCCCGAGCAGTTTCGTGCCGCCACGCATCCTGATGGTCCGATGCTGATTCTTGCCGGGGCTGGAACCGGTAAAACCCGCGTGCTTACAGCCCGCATTGCGTGGCTTGTCTCCCAAGGAGTTGATCCTGCCTCAATCCTTGCGGTCACGTTCACCAACAAAGCGGCCAAGGAGATGCGCGAACGTGTTGCTGGATCTGTGAACTCCGAGCAGGCAAAGCTGATCACACTCTCCACCTTTCACGCCCTTTGCGTGCGGATGCTCCGGAAGCACGCTCACCTCCTGGGATACAAGGAGAACTTCAGCATCTTCGATGAGTCCGACCAGATCGGTCTGGTGAAGAAACTGGCGGCGCGCATCCACGACAAACAGGATCCGGTCGATCCCAAGCTAGCGCGCGCCATCATCAGCAAGGCCAAGAATCTTGGGATGAGCGAACCAGAGACTACGGATACGGCGCTTGGAAGTCTTTTTTCCAAATATCAGAACGAGCTTCGCACGCTCAATGCGATGGACTTCGACGATCTCCTGCTCCAAGCGCGCACCCTACTGCGTGATCATCCCGAGGCTCGGGAAGATTGGCGATCCCGCTACCGCCATGTGATGGTGGATGAGTTTCAGGACACGAATGCCCTGCAGCTTGAGTTGGTAAGCCTTCTGACAGGAGACGACAGGCCGAATATCTGTGTGGTGGGCGACGACGATCAGAGTATCTACGGATGGCGGGGAGCCGAGGCCGCCAACCTTCTTGAATTCGAATGTCACTTTCCTGACCCGGAGGTAATCAAGCTGGAGCAGAATTACCGTAGCACCGATGTCATCCTTTCGGTGGCCAATCGCCTAATCTTGAATAATTCCCGCCGTCGCGGAAAACGCCTCTGGAGCGAACGCAAGGAAGGAGACCCCGTCCGTATTCTTTCCGCGGCAGATGACAAGACGGAGGCGGAGTTCATTGCCGATGAGATTCAGGCCTCCGGGCCCAACAGCTCAAAGGCTCGTCCTTGGACAGACTTCGCAATCCTCTACCGGATGAATGCTCAGTCACGTCAGTTTGAGGAGGTGCTGCGCGAACGGAGAATTCCTTATCGCGTGGTAGGAGGGAAGAGTTTTTTTGACCGCCGCGAAGTGAAGGATGTCGTCGCCTACCTCGGTGCCCTCTTGAATCCTGACGATGACAATGCTCTGCTCAGGGTTCTGGCAAACCCACCGAGGGGGATCGGAAGCACGACGCTGCAGCTAGCCAACGAGGCGGGGGCAAAGAATGGGAAGAGCCTTCTTGCGATCTTGAACGAACCTGAACATCTGGACGTGAGTTCCTCCAAGACGCGGAGTGCCATTCAGCGGTTTACGGAGGACTGGGGAGCCTATCGGATCCAGCTCCAGACACCCGGAGTCGATGCCGCCTCAATCCTAAGGTGTATCCTGGAAGAGTGCGGCTATTTCGAGGATCTGAAGAAGGGATGTAAATCAGAGCAGGAGGCTGATAACCGTCAGGAAAATGTGAGGGAGTTGCTAAATGCGTTGGGTGGTTACTGCCAGCGTCACCCGCGGGAGGGAGCCCGTGGATTTCTCGACGGACTAATGCTGGAGCAGGAGCGCGAGGAGGAGAAAGAGGAGGATCGATCCGGAGTCACCCTGATCACTCTTCATGCGGCCAAGGGGCTTGAATTTCCAGAGGTCTGGCTTGTCGGAGCCGAGGACGGGCTCCTTCCCCATGAACGATCAAAGGCCGAGGGAACGATCGAAGAGGAACGACGCCTTCTCTATGTCGGCATCACGAGAGCCCGTCATCGCCTGACGATTACTCATTGTTCCACGCGTCAAAAATATGGAAGTGTCAGCTCATGTGGCCCAAGCCCTTTCTTGCTCGAGTTGATCGGTGACGGTGTCGATTCCGGTAGCATGGAAGGAATCCTTGCCGAGCCGATGAGCGAGGAGGAAACACTCGATGCCTTTGCCCGGATGAAGGCCATGCTCAATGGGTAGGGAGGCAAGCTGCCCTACCTTGAGATGCTCGGATTAGGAGTGCTGATTCCTGGATCGATTTGGGGCTAATTGGCTAGTGGTCTGGGCTACAGATTCTCGTTTCACCGCCGCCGCTTTTTCAAGAGCCTTCAGGGTATTCGCCTCATGATGGTGCTTGTCCAAGCTGTCCCCCGTGAGATCCCGATCTTCCCGAGAGGTGTGAACCCTCTCCTTCATGGCTGCTTCGGAAAGAATGCGTGTGCGTGATTTGTGCGATGTTGTGCTCATGGTAGTAAGTCAAACATCGCTCCATCGAACGAGGGATCAAGATCCGGCTCCTAATCAGAATCCTTATTTCATTCTTCTCTAAGGATCCCTAAGCCAGAGGAGAGCTAATGAGACTAAGCTGATGCCGACCTCTCCCCGAGGTATTTACCGCTCTTTAAATTTGGCGGAGTGTTCCTGCCGACTGGAGCATCTTAAAGTCCTCGTAAGCGTGTCTGAGACCTGTCTCCAGATCATATTTTGGCTTCCAGCCCGTTGCTAGAAGCTTGGAGCTGTCCATAAGCTTCCGGAGCGTTCCATCGGGTTTGGAGCTATCCCAGAGGAGTTCCCCTTGAAAGCCCGTAATCTTGGCGATGAGTTCGGCGACTTCCTTGATGGAGACATCACGGCCATAACCGATATTGATCCAGTCCGGAGGATTCTCCAGACCAAGCACGGTCAGGAGACCTTCTGCTAGGTCATCGGCGTGCAGAAACTCACGCCGTGCGATGCCTGTGCCCCAGAGGGTGACGGTCGGAGTATTGTTCTGTACTGCTTCGTGGAAGCGTCGGATCAGCGCAGGGAGAACGTGGGAATTCTCCGGGTGGTAGTTATCTCCCGGGCCGTAGAGATTGGTCGGCATAGCGGAATGGAAGAGGACCCCGTACTGCTGACGGTAGAACTGACAGAGTTTGAGCCCCGTGATCTTTGCAATGGCGTAGGCCTCGTTGGTTTTCTCTAATGGGGATGTCAGCAGGCACTCCTCGGTCATTGGTTGGGGTGCTTCCCGCGGATAGATGCAGGAGCTGCCGAGGAAGAGAAGACGCTTCACCCGATGCCGCCAGCCCTCGTGGATCGTGTTATGGGCAATAGCCAGATTCTCATGAATAAATTCGGCCGGATAGGTGCTGTTCGCGTGGATTCCGCCCACTCGCGCGGCGGCGACGATGACAACATCTGGATTTTCCCGCGCATAAAATTCCCGGACGGCCACCGCATCGCGGAGATCCAGTTCCTTGCGCGTGCGCAGCAGGAGATGATCGAATCCCCGTGCACGAAGAGAGCGGATGATAGCAGAGCCGACCATGCCGCCATGTCCGGCGATATGAATCCGAGAAGCTTTGTCCATGATCAGCTGGTGCAGGTTAGATTCAGACGAGGCTAAAGCGTTTCACGAAAAGAATCAGGGAGGTGTGATGGAGCCAACCACACCTCCGCTCGTGTTTTTATAGGCCAGTTCACGGCGAGCCAGTTCGAGATCAGCCTCGGTCATGATGCGGACCAACTCCTTGAGCTTCACCTTGGGCTCCCATCCGATCTGCTTTTTCAGCTTGGCGGGATCTCCGATGAGAAGCTCGACCTCGCTTGGGCGCTCATAGCGCTGGTCATACTTCACGTATTCCTTCCAGTCGAGATCCAGTAGGCCGAAGCACTCTTCGCAGAAAGCCCGGATCGTATGAGTCTCCCCGGTTGCGCAGACATAATCGTCAGCCTTCTCCTGCTGGAGCATCAGCCACATCACTTCGACGTATTCCTTGGCATAGCCCCAGTCGCGCTGGGCGTCGAGGTTGCCGAGAAAGAGGTCGTTCTGCAGACCCATCTTGATACGTGTGGCGGCGCGGCTGATTTTGCGGGTGACGAAGGTTTCACCACGTCGAGGGCTCTCGTGGTTGAAGAGGATGCCGTTGGACGCATGCAGATTGTAAGCCTCGCGGTAGTTGACCGTGAGCCAGTAGGCGAAGACTTTGGCACATCCGTAAGGGGAGCGGGGATGGAATGGTGTCGTCTCCCGCTGGGGGACTTCATGTACCTTGCCGAACATCTCGGAGGAGGAGGCCTGATAGAAACGCACATCTTGCGTCAGACCGGCCTCACGCACTGCCTCAAGGAGTCGCACAGTGCTGAGACCAGTGACATCACCTGTGTATTCCGGCACATCAAAGGAGACACGCACGTGACTCTGGGCGCCTAGATTGTAAATCTCGTCGGGGCGCAAGTCGTAGAGAAGGCGCGTCATTTGGGAGGAGTCAGCGAGATCGCCGTAGTGGAGGAAGAGCCTCGTCCCGTGGACATGGGGATCATTGTAGAGATGATCAATGCGCTGGGTATTGAAGGTCGAAGCACGGCGGATAATGCCGTGCACTTCATACCCTTTACCCAGAAGCAGTTCTGCCAAATACGAGCCATCTTGGCCCGTGATGCCTGTAATGAGTGCTTTCTTCATCCTTGTACCCTATCAAATGCAAAGGGCTTGTCATTGCGGAAAAGGCTATCGCCTTGATCTGACTTGCTTACTGGCCCATTAAGAAGCGGCTCCCTTGGAAAGAGTCATCCTACCTTTGCCTTAAGATTGTACGAATCCGAGTGAGGATCGACGAAACGCTACCAAGGATCCTTGAGGAAAAGAGTGGGTTATCCTACTTCCCTAAAAATAGGGATCAGGGTGAGCCTCTGTTTCTACGTCGGTTCTTCTAATCAAACAATGCCAAGGTCATGAACACCAAGTTAGTGAGAACCAAGGTGACCACGACCAAGACTTCTAGGGATTCTAGTTTCATGGAGTTTTGGGTGGGGTTATCAACCACTTCCCTGTAAGCACGAGTCGTGCCAAGATTCCGCTAGAGTGATGCAGTCACTCTTCATCGGCTTCTATACAGAGAGAGTGATCTTTGGCCCACGTGGCGATGCTGGCGGACCATGCAGGCTCATCGCTGAACTCGGCGAGGCGATCTTTAGCGCCCGACCAGAGTTCGACAGGTAACGAGATGGGTTCGGGCGGTCCAGAATGGAGGGGAAAAAATGCCTGACGCCCAAAAACCGAACCAGTGAGCCAATCCGCTGGTGGTGTGCTTTTTTTCATGGAGGGTGGTGTTTCATGGAGGTTCGCTGGGATCCATTGGGATCACTTGATCGCCCCCTTCTTATACCTTTGACACACAGCCCAAGCGATTCGTTGAAGGAGATTTTTGAGAAGATCCTTCGCAACCGAAGCGATTTTTCGACTAGGACTCTAAAACATCACTGCGCCATTCAAGTCGATAGGCTATGCCGTTCTTGTCTCCGCCAAGAGGAGGGAGATTTCATCCATACCATCTCCATTAATGAAGTAAATGGAGCCGGCTGTCGGATTCGAACCGACGACCGCCTGATTACAAATCAGGTGCTCTACCAACTGAGCTAAGCCGGCGTCTGAGCCAAGAAGTTGTCATGAAGGGCGTCGTTCGGCAAGCCCTCGGCAACTTAAAGTTGAGACTGGATCCAGCGGATGGTGGGTCCGATCAAGGGGACGTGATCCCAAACGCCCTGAGCTGAGTCCCAGAAGTCCTGATGCAGGATCACGCGCCCTTCACGATCAAATCGGACGAGGGTGACGCCAATCGTGCGGATGGTTTTCCCTTTGGCGAGTTTCTTCATGCGCGTCTCCATGGTCCATCGGAAGTAGTAGTTTCGGCCCGATGTTGCCACGTCGTCGAAGGTGACGCTCATGCTATCAAGTCCCTGGGCTGTCTTGATGAAATAGTCACGGATAGCAGAGGATCCGTGAAGTGTCTTGAGAGTGTCGTTCAAAAAGGAGTCCGGGGCGTAGACCTTTTTGGTCTCCTCCCGTGCCATCTTCTCATCAAGATGGGCGAGGAAGCGCTCGAAGCGGCTGATCGCGTCCTGCTCGGCGATGCTCCCGTGCGGAGGGACCTGGACTGACGCGGTGGCAACCATGGCCTCCTGAAATGCGCTGACTGGATTCTTGCCCTGCGATGCGGTCGTTGCGGGAGATGCTTTTAGAAGAGGAATGCTCTGCGAGGCAAGGCTCAGTGCACAGGCTAGGAAAATAAAGAAAGCTCGATATGAGTGATTGGGAGAAAACACCTAGTTACCATTCCTCCTGAGGATGAAGCCGTCAACCTTCCTGCTCTTGTCATCATCGAGAAGAGAGGCGATAAAAGGGGGTATGGGACGCAATGAGCAGAGTTTTCTAATGGAAATCGCCGGACCCAAAATCGAGGTGCCGGATCTTCTGAAGTTCGAGACCGCTCGTAATCATAGTCTCTCCAACAAGATCATGAGCAGGCTCAAGGATCTGGAGCGAGAGTACAACGATCTGAGGGAACTCCACCGGTGGAATGAATTCGTCGAGGGATTCAAGATCGGTTTTCAAACTCGCCTGAATCAGGATTACTACCTCTATGAATCTGCCGGCGAGCAGGGTGGCAGGAAATTCCTCTCTCTCATCAGCCCCGATGAGATAGGAGCTTCCTATACCTTCCATGGGAAGACCCGACTCCACAGTGAAGGCTATTTCGTGAAGGTAGCAGACCAGGTGCAAGTCGAGAAAACCGCCTAGGAGACCAGCAGAAGATGCCACTTTGGATCCGTTGGATGATCGTAGTGGTGGTGTTGATCCTAGCAGGAGCGGTTGTCCGGCAGGAGTGCGGGGATTCGATCGCCAAAGGGTTCGAGGTGACAATGATTCCGAAACCTTCCAAGGACTCGGCTCCCCTCTTCCAAGAGGAGATCATCAATAAGGACCAGAATTTGCCCTTCATCCATGTTTGCTCTCTCGTGGAACTCGCGGGTGATAAACTCGGAGCGCTTTGGTATGGAGGTCCCTACGAGTACTGCCACGACAACTGCATCTACTTTTCCACCCTAAAAAAAGGTACTTGGACCGCTCCTCGGGCCATCATGACCCCGGAAAAGATCGAGCGGGATCTGGGTCGTCCGATCAGGTGCCTTGGCAATCCACTCCTTCTGGTCAATAGGGATGGGTCGTTGAGGTTGCTCTTCGTGACGATTGCCATGGGTCGATGGTCGGGCTCCCAGATCAATACCAGTCTCTCCAAGGATGGCGGAGTCAGTTGGTCTCGGGTAGAGCGCCTGACACTGAGCCCGCTCTGCAACTTCAGCGAACTGGTGCGCAACCGCCCAATTCCCCTTGTGCCCGTGAGTCCGATGACGGTGAAATCCGGCGACTCTTGGTGCGTTCCTCTCTACCAGGAGTTGATCGGGAAGTTTCCGGAGTTGCTCTGGCTTAAAGAGATCGATGATCGGGTTGTTGCTCAAAAATCGCGCATGGCCGGCGGGTGCGCGACACTCCAACCCTCGCTGCTCCCGTTCGACAAAGAGACTGCCGTGGCGCTTCTCCGTGACTGGACGCAGGCCAAGAGAATCTTCATGAGCCGCACGAAAGACGGAGGCATTACCTGGACCGACCCCGTGGCCACGAGCCTGCCGAATCCAGATGCCGGGATCTCGGGGCTCAGATTATCCGATGGCAACTTGATCGTTGCCTACAATGACTCTGTCATCCTCCGCGAAAAACTCTCCTTGGCATTCAGCGACGACTCTGGAGCGAGTTGGAAGAATATCTTCCAACTGGAACATGATCCCGATGCCTGTTCCTCCTATCCCTTTCTAATGCGTACCACCGACGGCATGATCCGCATGGTCTACACCCATGAAGGGGATAACATCAAGATGCTGACAATCAACGAATCCTGGATCACTGCGCAACTCACAGGGATGGGGAGACCGATACGATGAGGGCAGTTGCCGAGCACCTCCATCACCTTTATGCGGCGCTCGCTCCTTGGAGTGCTCTCGCCCTCCTCCTGCTTGGGCGGAGTCCATTCCTCTCGCTGACGCGGATCTTCGGGTCTCTCTTCCTAGCCTTTTTTCTCCTTCGAATTCCGATAGCGGGATGGTCCTGCTTCCAATGGCTCATGGTCCTTGAGCCGAACCCGAGCTTCATCCTGACAGGTTTGCTGGTTGTTGCGCTAGGGCAGCGGGTGAGCGGGGTCAGACTTTTCCATCCAAGTGACTGGAAAGCCGGTTGGATCTTCGGAGCCATCGCCTCGATTGTTCTTTATCCGATGGCGTTGGGACTGACTGTCATGGATCCCTACAGCTTAGGTTGGAAGCCGGAGCTGCCCGTGGTCGTGGCCACGGCGGCAATTATTCTTATCCTACGGAGAAAGCGCTTCGGTATTATCCTTATCCTTCCATTTGTCGGATTTCTCCTTCGATTGCAAGAATCTCATAACTTCTGGGACGCAGTGATCGATCCCTTCTACGGAGGCATGGCGCTGATAATTTCAGCAGCTTTACTTGTTAAGAAAATTAGGAAGGGCAAGGAGTTCTAGCTCTTCAGTAGATCAGTGCGTCTGAATCAGCCAGTCCCAGTGAAAAAGGTGATGGGTGATATTGCCCATCAAAATATCACGGGTTTCGGCGGCATTGAAGCGGTCGATCATGTTGAGCCGCTTGCCGAGGATGATTCCCGAAGGAGCAGCATGATCAAGAGGCAGGCTGACGACTAGGAACTGAGCCTCGGCGGGTGGGCTTTTCCAGTGCTCGTAGGGTTTTACGGATGCTCCCGGCAGCAGGAAACCATAACTTTCCTCGCGGGCGTTGAAGTTTGATGGAACTGAGACCTCGCAGCCAATCACCGACTCGATTCCTTCGCCGCTGAAGAGGCCCGGCCCATGATCGAGAGGTAGCGCAAAGAGAAGATAGCCGAGGTAAACCATCAGCACCGAGGAGGGTAGTAGCGGACGGGTGAGATCTTTGTTAAACATCCCGATCACCACCACGGCCAATCCCACGACGATGGGTAGAATCACCCAGACAGGGTAGAGTGTTCCCAAGCCGACAGAGTGCTGAAGCAAAAGACCAAGTCCGACGAGGCCAATCATGATGATCCCCGAGGCGGCGATGGTCACAGTGGCAATCCAGTGAGGTAGGTGAGCGAGGCGTATTGCTAGCAAGAGTGCCAGTGCAGGCATGGCGGGGAGGAGGTAGCGCTCGTCACGTTGGTTGGGAATGCAGAAGAATGCAGCCAAGACGAGCATCCAGATCCAGAGGAAGATTTCCAAGAGGCTCAGATGGAGCTTTCTTTTCCAAGCATCCCAAAAAAGTGCCACTGTGAGCAGGGCGAGGAGTCCCGCGTTCAGGGGGTAGGCGACAACGATTCTCCAGAGGCTCGACTGCCCCCAGAGAAGATTCAGCAAATAGCTTTCCCCGCCCGTATTGAACTTCCCGGCATTTTCTTTCCAGACAAAGTCTTGAAGGACAAGCAAGGGGTTCGGATCAAGCCAGAACCAGAGGCTGAAAAGAAGCAGTGCCGATGCGAGGGTCATGGCCAGGCGCCAGGCATCCCTTTTTAGGAAGGGGAGAGCTTGCCACCCTCGTGCGCGGAGTTGCCAGAGGGCCATCGTGAGAACGACTGGAACGACAAGTGCAAAGGATTTATAGAGTAGACCGATGCCGATCATGCCTCCGCAGAACCAGGGCCAGAAAATGCCCTCTGGAAACTCCGGCTTCCGATGGAGCAGTAAGAGGGCAAGGGGAGCGAAGAGCCAGAAAGTTTCCGGTGCGCTTGTGAGGAAGACCCGTCCGTACCGGTAGGTGCTGAAGAAGCTGAGGAAAAAAAGCGCCGCCGAAATGCCGAGAACGGGATTGTGGGTTCTACGGAACCCAATCATCACAAGGAGTCCAGCCGTCAGCAGAGTATAGAGTGCATTCGGTGCCCGAAGACGAGCGAGGGACCAGTTGGTCCCCCATCCCGTGGAGATAATCCCCTGCCAAAAAAGAAGAGGTGGCTTCGTATTGCGTGCCTTTTCATCGAGTGACTGGAGTGGTAGCAGTTGACCGGTTTCCGCGGTGAGGTGTGAGATCTGGGCATAGAGGAGTTCATCACCGTTGGTGGCCAGATGGTCGCTCCCCAGGCCTGTGCAGTAGACGATAACGGCCAGTAGCAAGGAGACCCACGCGATCATAAGGGAGCGATGGCGTTGGAGGTGCGGGAGGGAATAAGAATCGGTCATAGCAGGGCAGTGGTTCATCACTAAACGATAGGCCGAGCATCTAATAGCCTTTTCCCCGATCCACGCCGATATCGCAACCTGGCAATCAGGAGCTGGCGCTCGAGTAGTGCCTCAGGGCAGAGTTCCACATCAGTCGTGTGGCGCCGACCATGAGGAGAGTGGCAGCAATTAACTGGAGGATGATGGGCCAGGGATTCTCTGCGGCATGGATCAGGATGCGGGAGGGGATATTCGCGACGATAATTACCGGGATCAGCCAGCTGAAAACCAGTTTGAAGGCGCCACGGTAGATCGTGTCCGGGTAGCGTCCGATATTGAAAAGGCTGTAGTAGCCGTAAATAAGACCCTGCGAGCGGACCATCCAGAAACTTGAAGCGGCAAATACGAGCATGATGCAGTAGTGGATCAGGATGCCGCAGAGGACTGAGACTGCGTAGAGCAGGATCTGAGAAAACGTCGGGAGAATGGCGAGCTTCCAGAGCGAGAAGGAGACGAATCCGGCGCCAACCAGTGCATTGATGACGTTATCCATTCCGAACTGCTTCATCGAGACCACGAACTGGGTATCCACCGGGAGAAGGAGCATGAAGTCCATCTTGCCCGTGCGGACAAGCTCGGGCAAATTCGCCAGGTTCATATAGAAAAAAGCCTGGAAGAGCTGGCCGATCAGTTGATGGGTACCGATCAGAAGCACGACCTCCCACTTCGACCATCCCCCGATCCCCCCGACATAGGAGAAGACAACTTCGATAAAGACAATCTGTCCCATGAACCAAAGGACCTCGACCAGCATCCAGAGGAGGAAATTCAGCTTGAAACTCATCTCCCTGATGAGCGAATTGCGGAACATGATGGAATAGATCGCCCAATAATGAGAAAGGCCACGATGCGTGGATCGTGGCCTGTTCATGGAACGGTCAGAGCGGCTGGAAGTGCAGCCCTTTTCGGAAGTATGGAAGCTCCTAGAGAGGAGGATGTTGAGCGGCGGCTTGAGTAACAACTTCGGCCATGGTTCCGGCCATCACTGCGGCAGCTGCACCCGTCTCAAGGATGACGCCTGGCAGAACATCGCGCTCCTCGGCCACATCTGCTGAGACGCGGCGCTTGGCACGGCGCTCCTCTGAAATACGGACAACACTCTTGATTAGCCCCAATTTTTCCAAGCCGCCGATGATGTAGGCTGAAGGGTCGATCTGCCACCAGTGCATGCCGTGATTGGCGGAGCGGGGGAAGGCGTGATGGTTGTTGTGCCATCCTTCTCCCATGGCAAGGAGGCCGATCAGGAGGTTGTTCCTGCTTTGGTCCGTCGTGACAAACTCACGGTTGCCGTAGGTGTGGCAGACCGAATTCACCGCCCAGGTGACATGATGGTTTAGGAACATACGAACGGCGCCGCCCCAGAGAAGGCCATACCAGCCTCCGATCAGGTAGGGGATTACAAGGCTCAGAAGCGCCCAGAGCACGAAGGTATTGCTGATGAAGACCACCAACTTATCCTTAAGGAGGGGCCCAGCATAGCGTTGCACATCAGGACGGAAGTCATCGAGAATCCAGCCGACATGGGCATGGAAGAAGCTTTTCACAGGGCTGTGCGGATCTTCATCTTCGTCAGAGTTGGCATGGTGCTGGATATGGGTGGCCGCCCAATTCAAGGCGGGGCCTTGGAAAGCCATTGAGCCACAGATTAGGAAAAAGCCACGGATCCAATCCGGAGCTTCAAAACCTTTGTGGGTCAGCATCCTGTGGTATCCAACCGTAATACCGAGGGCGCACAGGGTGTAGCCGACAACCAGTATGATAAGGTCTTTGGAGGTAATGAAACGACCCCAGAGGGAATAAATCGCGAAGGCGGTGGCCAAAAGGGGAACCCAGACCAAGAGTTGGAGAACGATCTTGGCCTTCAAGGAGACTGGTTTGCACGACATAGAGTCAATAATCTACTCTACCATTAGCTTCTTGCAAGAAGAGATACCCCTCCCGTGAAGGGAGAGATTCTCCTGATAATGATGAAAAGCCTTATCTAAACACTTCCTGCATCGCGGAATCCACATCCTTAAAACGATATGTAAAGTTCTGACCAGTAAAGTTTTTTGGGATAATCCTCTGGCTATCGAGCATCACGTGGGAGAGATCTCCAAGCGCGAGGCGCAGGGCGAATGTGGGGGCGGGGAAGAGTGCCGGACGGTGTGATGCACGGGCGGCGGCCTTAGTGAAAACCGCATTGGTGACTGGAGACGGCATGACCGCATTCATGGGGCCTCTGATCGCATCGTTGTGAAGGCACTCCATCACCATGGAGGCCAGATCCCCTACTTCGATACACGACATCCATTGACGGCCCGATCCGAGCCTGCCCCCAAGTCCCGCACGGAAGGCTGGCTTGATGAGGTTCATGGCTCCCCCTTCGCGGCCCAGGACAAAGCCGATTCTGAGTAACACGACCCGGACGCCCAACGACTCGGCCTTGAGTGCCTCTGCCTCCCATGTCTGGGCGACCTCTGAAAGAAATCCTGTGCCCGGAGGGGCATCCTCATCGGTAATCACCTCCCCAGTATCACCATAGTAACCGATGGCCGAGGCGCTCACGAGCACTTTAGGGCGCACCTCCGCTGCGGCAATACCTTCCACTAAACGGCGCGTTCCCTCCACGCGGCTATCCATGATTTTTCGTCGTTTTTCCCGCGTCCACAGGCCGATGATCGACTCGCCGGCCAGGTGTACCAACCCATCGCAGCCGGAAACATCCAGCGGGTGGGTAAAGGAAAAAAGCCTGCCTTCCATTTTTTGGCGGCGGCTGAAGAGAAGAACCTCGTCACCCTTGGTGAGTGCTGCGCGCCGCACCATGTTGCCGATGAAGCCTGTGCCGCCAGTGATGCCTATTTTCATGAGTGGGGAGAAGTAGAGACTGTGCCGAGTTTAATTTGCACTTCCGAATCTCGCATGAAGCCAGCTGTATGGAAAGCGGTCGCCTGGGCAGTCCGTCGGCTTGGGGTTGATTTCCTTGTGAGCATGGACGATGGCCCGGCGTCCCTGGCTCTTGCCGACGCGGTCGCGTAAGTATCCCACGAGTTCATCGAGTGCCGCAATCTGGGCCTTAGTAGGCAGATCTCGGTTGAAGTCACCGACGAGGCAAATGCCGAGCGCAATGTCATTGAGGTAGTCGCTCGCGACATGGCCACCATTGAGTTGTGCAGTCCAGCGGTGGCCGATTTCAATCGCACCGTCGCCCGACCCGTGCCCATCTCCGATCACAAAGTGGTAGGCGAGCCCATTCTTCATGTGGCGCACTCGGAGATGGTAGATGTCGAAGATCCGGGCATTCCCCTCGCGAGTTCCGCTATTATGGACAACGATGTACTTCCAGCGTCCCCGGCGTACTGCGGCCCTGTCGATGGCAGCACGTGTTGAAGCGTTCAGATAGGTGTAGATTTTGTGCGATCCAAAGAGCCAGTCCCAACCGTGGCCGGAGTGTTCGGGTACGAGTACTGGCTGCAAACCCTGCGAGGTCTCGATGCCCGATTTTTCAATCGTGATGGGTGCCGAGGGAGTCGCTCCCCGAGGAAGTGGCAGGAGCGAGGAGGGAGAGGATGAAGGGGGTGAAAAGGGCGCTAAAGTGTGGGTCGCTATGGCAGGTGAGACCCTGGTCGGCGGATGATTGCTAGTGGTCGGCAAGGAGGCTTCTGCATGGGAGGAAGTCCCTTTACCTAGGGTGTGTGTGTGGGGTGGTGAAGAGGTGGAAGTTGTAACACTCTCAGGGTTCGCATGGTGCGACAGCTGAACGTGGTGCGAATTGGAATGTGAGGAAGAATGTTTTTTGGATGGCTTGGGCTTAGGGCTAGCGCTGGAGACGGCTCTCGAGCCAGAGCCTTTGGTGGAATCAGATGAAGAGCCCGATGATGGGTGCTTCTTGGATGTGCCTGCGGTTCCTGAAGTTGTGGAAGTTTGTGAAGAAGAGGACTTTTTCTTCTTTTTAGATGATGTGGAAGAAGTTGCTGAGGAGGTCGTGGAGGATTGGTTTTTGAGAAAAGCCTCTTTTTTCTGAGTCTCGGTGAGTTCCGCGTGGAGTCTGGGGAGGGGCGCCAACAGTATCCCGAATAGGAGCGCAAGAAGGGCCGCGCACGGAGCGTAGGGCTGAGAAATACGGATCGTGTTGGGCGGCACGCGCATGAGGCTACCATCAGTGTGCTGCGGATCAAGCCGAGTGCACGCGATTCCGATCACAAGCGTTTTTTGCCGTAGAGAGCCTTTACAAGGTAAAGGCCATAGGCGGGGGCCATTGCGGGAGTGGGCCAAGGTTTTCCCGATGTCAGGCGCTCCAGGAACACGCCGCTCTCTTCCTTTCCTTGGGCTACTCGGACCATGCCTCCGACCATCATGCGGACCATCCTGTAGAGGAATCCATCTCCTTCGAATGTAAGCGAGATCCCCGGGCCCCGGTCACGAACGGCGACTCTATGGATCGTTCTTACAGTGCTCTTCGGGAGGGAGCCCGAGTCGGCGCAGAAGCCCCGGAAGTCATGGGTTCCCTCGAGTGCGTGCGCAAGTCCACGGATCTTCTGCCGGTCAAGATTCCCGAAAAGATGCCAGGATCGCTTATGTAGATGGGGTGGAAGGACTGGGGCATGCCAGAGATCGTAGCGATAGATTTTTCCGGTCGCCGAGAAGCGAGATTCGAATCCTTTTGCTGCAGGTGTGGCCTTTAGAACACGTAGCTCGCTAGGCAGGGAAGCGTTCAACGCGGCGACCCAGCGTAAGGGGTCTGCCATACGACCGATCCGTTCGACCTGTCCGGGAGTCAGCGTGAAGTTAACCGTTTGGCCAAGGGCATGGACTCCCGCATCGGTACGCCCGGAACCGTACACAACGACGCGCTCTCCCACGATCTTACCAATGACCGCCTCGAGAGTGTCCTGAACTGTTTTGCCGCCTGGTTGACTCTGCCAACCTCGAAAGGCGGTGCCGTCATAGGCAACGAGGAGCCGGAGGTTCATCGATAAGGAAGAGGCTACTTTCTCGGAGCTCACATTGCAGCGGGGTTGGAATCCAGCCAATCCTGCAGGATCTGAACGGCTGCAACCTGATCGATAATCTGGCGCTGGGCTCGGCTATCCAAACCCGCCTCATGAAGGCGGCGAGTGGCCGCCGCCGTGGTTAGCCGCTCATCCCATAGGATAACGCGGGCCGGAGTGAGTGCGGCAACCGCTTCACCAAGGGCTCGGCTTTTTTCGGCTGCGGCACCATAGCTTCCGTTCATATTGCGGGGGAGGCCGATCACGATCGCGCATGAATTTTTTTCAGTTGCAACTGCGGCAATCGCCGCCGCACTCATGGCAAGGGTTGCAATCGCGTCTTTGCCTAACACCTTGAGTGTTTGCAGAGGGTGAGCCATGAATCCCATCTCGTCACTCAATGCCAATCCGATGCGTGCGGAACCGGGGTCCACTCCAAGGGCGCGGGAAGTTATGCTCACCCCTCTATGACACCCGAGAGCTATTCGGGTGGCAAGGCGGGTGAGGCCCTGCCATGGAAATTTCTGATATGAAAAGCCGTTGATTCCGCATTGCGCCGAGGCTGACAGAGGAGTAGTGATACATGATATGGCTCAGCTTTCCTTAAACAAATTTTCAGATAATCTTCCCGTGACCGGTACCATTGGTCTCTCGCAAGCTGCCGCTGGGGTGGGGCTCGGTCTGCTGATCGCGGATAAAATTTCAGGAGAATCCCGACGCCGTGCGGGTGGAGTGCTCTTGGTTGCGGGTGCTCTCGTGCTTGCTCCGGTCATCGCAAGCGTGATCTCCAAGGTGCGCAATCGTCCTCATTCCGCAAGAAGAGCCCTACGGCAACTGGAGTCGATCCGCGAGGATGTAGGATTCCACGATACTGACCACCTGATCTAGGCAAGCCCTGAAAAAAGGACCCCTTCCCCATAGGTTGGTTCTGGCTTCGGCCTCCCCCCGGCGTCATTCTCTGCTTGCCGCAGCGGGATTTGAAGTCGTCACCTGTCCCGCAGATGTGGAGGAAATCAAGGGAGGGCTTCATCCACGTGATCTTGTCCTGGAAAACGCGTTTATCAAGGCACAGGCGATCGCCCCAAGCAGGCCCGGGGAATTGGTGCTCGGCGCGGATACCGTGGTGGTGCTGGATGGTGAAATCCTTGGTAAGCCCGATAATCTTGATCACGCTGCCGAAATGCTCTTCAGGCTTGGAGGAAGGATCCATGAGGTTCTCACCGGGGTCTGTCTCCTAAAAGGGGGTAGGAATGGGGCGCGATGCCAGTTCGTTGAGTCAACCCGTGTTTCTTTTCGCAAGCTCGATGCAGATAGTATCGCTTCCTATCTCTTGGAAATCAACCCGTTGGACAAGGCGGGAGGCTACTCGGCCCAAGAGGATCAAGGCCGTCTGATCGAGGGGATCGAGGGGTCGCTTGAGAATGTCATCGGCCTGCCGGTCGAGCAGGTGATCAGGGTCATCGAAACACATTTCACGGAGCCTCCTGCTGGGTAAGATATCTCCCCTTGGGGGCGTTTTGCTCAAATAGGTGGAGTCGATTCTCCGGAGCATGGCACGCTACGAATTCGGCTATACCGTGCGTTTTGCTAATGCTAACTTCTCACTGATCAATCCACTCGGATATTATTAATCCCCACGCGCCACCATCCCCAGTGTCTCCCGAGCAGGAAAAAACAGTTTTTGCAGATCCTCGAGGGGTTCGCCGGCGTGTGCTTCAGTTGATAATCCTATTCGGAGCCCTTCTGCTTCTCGGGGCGACTGGATACTTTTTCTGGGGTCTTCTGATCGGCCCTGAACTCAGGCTTCCGCTGACGCTTCGCAAATTCCACGATCAGTTCAAGGCCCTGCCCGCCGCAAAGATGCCGTTGATGGATGCCAAGGACAATTGGCGCCGGATCCGATCATCGGTACGCTCGACGTCCAATATTCCCGAATCAGCTGTCCAGAGATCTACGGAGACTGGAGTGATGCTCGGTTATGTCTCTCCATGGGATCCGGTGTCGATCCTGTCCATGGATCGTCATGCCGATCAACTCACCCATGTCGCCGCCGATTGGTTCAGTCTTAAGGGTGTGGAAGGAACCTTGGTGGAGGATGCCGCTGACAATGCCCGACTCCTTGCCGTGCGCAGAGGGCTCGGCTTCCTTCCCATACTCCGGAATCTTGACGGAGATGAATGGCAACCTGAAGCGGTGGAGGCCTTGGCAAGATCCTCCCCCGCCGATCGCGCCACATTCATTGACAAGCTCGTCGGCCGCATGCCCCCGGGATCCACTGGCTTGCTGTTGGAGTGGAGCAATCTGGATCCCACCTATAAGGATGAAACCTCCCAGTTGATCAAGGAGCTTGCCGACCGCCTTCATGCATCCGGAAAGCAGCTCTGGTTTACTGTTCCGACGGGGAATGATTTCGATGCATTCAATCTCGAGTCGATCGCCAAATCCGCTGACAGAATGGTTGCCGGACTCTATGACGAGAACTCCGATTCCGACGACCCGGGACCTCTTGCAGATAGCGATTGGTTTCAAGGATGGCTTAAGACCATGATGGTGTATGGTCGCCCCGAGCAATGGGTCGTTGGGATGGGTTCCTATGGTTACAAGTGGAGAAAGGACAACCATTCCGTGGAATCGATCAGCTTCACGGACGCCATGGCCAGGGCCTCTCAGGCCGGCGTCGATCCAACGCAGGTTGATTCAAGCGAGTGGTCGCCCCATTTCGATTATTTGGCCGGCCCTACTCAAAATCAGGAGAATGAAGTCTGGTTTCTTGATGCGGTGTGCCTTGCCAACCAAAAACGAGCCGCTGCCCCCTATCATCCGGGGGGCTATGCCCTATATCGTCTTGGAGCCGAGGACCCCGCGGTCTGGAATGTCCTCCATGCGGATCCCCTGCAAACCCCTTCAGAGAAAGAGCTGCAGGATCTCGAGCACATCTCCCTTGGTGAGCTGATTGCTTCCACGGGAAGCGGAGACTTCATCACTGTGGGCGATGACTCTTATCCAGGGGAGCGTCAGGTAGAAATACGTTCCGACAATGGGGAAATCTTCGAGCGCTACACGAAGTTTCCGATGCCGGAGAGCATTGTTCGTCAGGGTGATCCGGGTCCCCACAAAGTGGCTCTGACCTTTGATGACGGCCCTGATCCAACTTGGACACCGAAGATCCTGAGTATTCTGAACGATAAAAAAGTCCCTGCTGCATTTTTTGTTCTGGGAACACAGGTCCAGCACTATCCCGATTTGCTCGAGCGCATCGCCCGGGAGGGTTACGAAGTCGGTAACCATACCTACACACATCAGAACATCGCGGAGGAGGGTGATGAGCAGATCGCCCTTCAACTCAATGCAACGACCCGTCTGATCGAGGCGGTGACGGGGCACTCGACCGCCTACTTCAGGCCCCCTTTTGGTATCGATGGAACGCCGGTCCAAGCTAGTGAAGTGCGTTCACTTCGGGTGGTGAGAGACTTGGGATATCTCACAGTTGCCGAATCGATCGACCCCGATGATTGGGAGCGCCCCGGAGCGGATGCCTTAGTTGAGAGGGTCAAGCGTCAGCGGCCAAGCGGAGGCTCCATCATTCTTCTGCATGATGGAGGAGGCGATCGTTCCCAGACTGTGGCGGCCCTGCCTCGTATCATCGACTACCTCAGGAGCAGGGGAGACACATTCGTGAACCTTTCTGACATCATCGGACTGCCTCGAGACACGGTGATGCCCCCATTGCGGGAGCAGGATCAGACCCTCTCGACCCGTTATGTCTACGGGGGATTTGTGGTCATTCGCCTCTTAGAGGCTGGAGCATGGTCACTGCTGATGATATTGACCCTACTCGCCCTAATCCGGGTGGTCTTCTACTCCCTTTGTGCCTTCCGACATCGCCGCCGCGAGAAAGAACAACCTATCCCCGAACCGCTGGTCTTGCCTTCGATTAGCATCCTGCTTGCGGCGTATAATGAGGAGAGGGTGATTGCCTCCACGATTTCTCATCTCTTGGATGCCGATTATCCGGCCTCGCTGGAAGTGTTGGTGGTTGACGATGGATCGAAGGACCTCACGACTGAGGTGGTTGCTGAGATAGCGGCTGCAGATGCGCGAGTGCGCTTTTTTACCCAGCCCAACAGCGGGAAAGCCTCGGCTCTCAGCAGGGCCCTCTCCGAAGCTCGTCATGGCATTATCGTGATGATCGATGCCGATACCATGGTGGCTCGCGATGGTCTCCGGAAACTCGTGGCACCGTTGGCAGACCCTTTGGTGGGCGCCGTCTCCGGTTATATCCGGGTTGGTAACACAGGCCAGTGGCTCGGCAAATTTCAGGATCTTGAGTATGTCGGTGCCTTTGAAATAGACCGCCGTGCGCAGGATTTTCTCGGTTGTATAGTGGTGGCTCCAGGCGCTCTCAGCGCCTTCCGCAGGGAGACATTGGATGCGGCCGGCCCGATCACCAACGACACATTGGCTGAGGATACTGATCTAACCCTTCTGATTCACAAACTTGGCTGGAGGGTGGTCTTTGCTTCGGATGCATTTGCAGACACGGAAGCTCCAGAGAGCATCAAGGCCCTTCTGTCACAGCGTTTTCGTTGGGCCTTCGGCACGCTTCAGTGTCTTTGGAAGCACGGCGACCTTCTCTTTGCCTCCGGATCGGGTTGGTTGGGCTGGTTCGCCCTCCCATCGATTTGGGTTTTCCAGATGGCGGTGGTAGCGATTACTCCCGTGCTCGACATCATTGTCTTCTGGTCGCTCTGGTTGGGCAGGGGTGTTGCCATATGGCCTTATTTCGTGGCCTCCTTGCTTCTCGATGTCTGCCTGGCTTTGGCTGCACTGATACTGGCAAGGCGTAGCCTTCGCTCGGCCTTGCTTGCTGTGCCGATGAGGTTGCTTTATCGTCCGATGCTCGGCTATGTGGTCTGGAAGTGCATCTTAAAGGCGCTTGCTGGGAGTTGGGTGAGGTGGTCGAAGCTTGAACGCACCGCTTCCGCGATCGTCCAGAGAGAGCAGCAGTCAAAAAAGAATGACGGAGAGCCGAAACTTGCCCTGCCTAAATGAAGACCATGGTTCCAATGCCACGCATATTTTTAGTTCTTTCCGTTTTTTTGCTCTCCGAGACCGCGGGATTAACCTTTCCAACGAATGCGATGCAACAGCTTGTGATTCCAGCGCAAGGCTCTTATACCGGCGCCTATTGTGATTTTGGGGAGGGAGAGGATGCCGTCACCTACGAGGCGCTTGACCACTTTCAAGAATTGACTGGAAAGCCCATGGCAATCGTGGCCTTCGGATCATTCTGGGGGCGTGAGAAGTTTCCCTCCGAGCAAGTGCAGATTGTGCGATCTTACGGTGCTGTCCCACTACTCTTCTGGTCTCCCTGGGACGCACCCTTTGAGGAAAAGAACGGCCCCGACAAATATGCCCTGACCGAGATCCTAGCGGGCAAATGTGATGCCTATATCGACAAGTGGGCTGATGAGGCGTCCAAGGTGCCAGGACAGCTCTTTGTCTCATTTGCTTGCGAGATGAACGGAACCTGGTTCCCGTGGTCGGGGTGGTTTTACGGCAAGGGACCCCGGGATCCTGTCACTCCTAAGAAACTTGGACCGGGGAATGATGCTTTGGCGAAACTCACCGGTACAGACGACGGGCCCGAGATCAGTTGGTTTGGCAATGGGGATATAAAGAATCCTGCCACTTGGGAAGGGCCAGAGACTTTCAAGAAAGCCTGGCGATACGTCGTTGATCGGGTAAGGGCGCGCGGAGCGACCAATATTCTCTGGGTCTTTCAGCCCAATAATTATTCCGATCCACCTGGCTTTATCTCGTGGAATCAACCGTGTGCCTACTATCCTGGAACCAAGTATGTCGACTGGCTGGGACTCAGTGTATATGGCAAACAGACGATGAATCAGGAAGATGACAAGTGGTGTGGTTTTGGGAAACTGCTCGAATGGCCCTATCAGGAGATGTGCCTCCTAGATCCCGATAAGCCGATCATGCTGGCTGAGTGGGGCGTGACCGAATCACATTTGCCAAACGAGGATAAGGGTGCGTGGATCACGGAAGCTCTCTCTACCATGAGCAAAAATTACCCGAGGTTGAAAGCGGCTGTTTTCTGGCATGAGCGATGGGAGAATGCCGATGGTTCCTACAGCAACTTGCGCGTCAACTCATCACGTGGCTCCCTGAAGGCTTACCGGGAGGGCGTTTCTAATCCATTCTGGATCGGCAGGCCTCTCTGGAAAACACACTGAAGATTCGGTAATGTTTGTCGTCGATAGATCTTACGGGTTTTGACCGCAAGGCTGACTAGCGTTACAATGGCAAAATGCGATTTATTACTTTTAAGGATCGCGGCTTTGAGCGCGCTATTTCTGCCCTGAACCGGCAGGCCGAACCGCATTCAGAAGTCCGCGACACTGTTTCTGAAATCCTGACTTCGGTCCGCAAGAAAGGTGACGGCGCCCTGCTCGAATACACGCTTAAATTCGGCGGCCCCAAGATCACGGCAGCGAAGATCCAAGTCTCACCAACGGAGATCAAGCAGGCGCATACAACGCTCACGCCCAACGTGAAAAAAGCCCTTGCCGCCTCAATTGCCAATGTAACGGCCTTCGCCCGCAAGAGCCTCAGAAAAAACTGGTCGATGAAGAATGCCCAGGGAGCATCTGTTGGTGAGCGCTTCGATCCTCTTCCTCGAGTCGGTCTCTATATTCCGGGCGGGACAGCGCCCCTAGTTTCGAGCGCCATCATGACCTGTGGCTTTGCAAAAGCTGCAGGAGTTCCTGAAATTGTTGCAGTAACCCCAGCGGCGGCAGATGGCACGGTGGCTCCCGCCCTGATGGCTGCCCTTGATCTCTGCGGGGCAACTGAAATCTACAGGGTAGGGGGTGCCCAAGCCATCGCAGCGCTTGCTTATGGTACAAAATCCATCCCGCCGGTGACCAAGATCTTCGGTCCTGGAAATGCCTACGTTGTGGAAGCAAAGCGCCAGGTTTTCGGGCGTGTTGGTATCGATCTTCTTCCCGGGCCCAGCGAGGTTCTCGTAATCGCCGATGCCGGTGCAAATCCGGTTTGGGTAGCCGCCGATCTCCTTGCCCAGTCCGAGCATGGCACAGGGAGTGTGGTGATCCTTCTCAGTGATTCTAAGAAGCTCATCGCATCCGTTGAGAAAGAAATAGAGCGCCAGTCAAAGCTTTCCACCCGCCCCGCGCATCTTGCTAAGGCGATGGCCAATGCCGTTCTGATCCTTGTAAGAGATATGAACCAGGCCGTGGAGATCGCAAATGGCTTTTCTGCCGAACACGTCTCGCTAGCCGTCCGCAAGCCAGAGCCCTTGGCGGCCAGACTAAACTCCGCAGGAGGCATCTTTCTGGGAGATATCTCACCAGTGGCTGCAGGCGACTTCCTTGCCGGCCCGAGTCACGAACTGCCCACGGGCGGCGCTGGGAAAGCCTTTGCAGGCCTCACGGCCGATCAGTTTCAGCGACGTACAAGCATCGTGCGCTTTGATGCTCCCGCCCTCAAAAAATCACTCCCATTCATTGAAACCTTCTGCGAGATCGAGGGTCTTGATGCTCATGGCCGCTCGGTGAGTCTTCGATTGGGAGAATAGACTTGGGCTTGCGGGTAACAGCTCATCACCCTTGTCGCGATGATTTGGAAATTCCGCAAGCATGTGATCGATCTCACCGCGCGGGGCATAATTATGGGTATCGTCAATGCGACCCCGGATTCATTTTCGGATGGGGGGTGCTTCCATGATCCCGATGAGGCGTGCAAACACGGACTGAAGCTTCTTAACGAGGGGGCTGATATTCTTGATATCGGGGGTGAGTCTACGAAGCCGGGCTCCATGCCCGTATCCGTTGAAAAAGAGCTCGGGAGAGTTATTCCGGTCATCCGGGCACTCCGGGCCCGGACGGACATACCCATTTCCGTTGATACCTCTAAATCCGCAGTAGCCGAAGCCGCCTTGGAGGCCGGTGCTGATATCATCAATGATGTGACAGCATTACGAGGGGATCCTCGCATGGGTAATCTTGCGGCGAGATCCGGGGCAGGATTGATCCTGATGCACATGCAGGGTATTCCGGAGACGATGCAAAAAGCTCCATCTTACTACAATGATGACGTTGTCGGTGAGGTGGCAAAAAATCTTTCAGAACGGAGGGCTGCGGCCATAGGCTTCGGCGTGGATACGACCGCGATCATACTCGACCCGGGAATCGGCTTCGGAAAAACTATCGCTCATAATCTGAGTCTTATCTGGGGTGTGCCGCGGCTCTCTTCGCTTGGAGCGCCCCTGCTGATAGGTCATTCCAGAAAATCTTTCCTCGGTGGCCATGCGGTCTGCGGGAGTCATGAGGATGCGCGTCTGCCGGCAGCGCTCGCTGTTACGGCTCTTGCCCGCCAACTTGGAGCGCGGCTGTTCCGCGTACACGAGCCACGTCCGCATAAGGAAGCCCTTCGTATGACAGAGTCCATCCTGAACGCATGAAGGCCCTCTTCTCCGGAATGTTCGGGATGTTTCACGAGTATTGGACCTCGGGAATGGAGATCCTGATCATAGCCTCGATACTTTATTACATCTATCTCTACTTAAGGGGGACGCATGGCGCTCGCATCCTGATCGGTGTCGCCCTAGTCTTCCTGACCCTAAGCTTTATTTCTCAAGTGCTCGATCTGGCGGTGCTCGGATGGTTGCTGAGGAGCTTCTCCGTCTTTCTGGCGATCGCTCTGGTTGTCATTTTCCAGCCCGAGTTGCGCCGCGCCCTGAACGAACTGGGAAGTCATCGCTTTTTCACTACCGCGCTGCAGCGCCGAGAGGCTGTTGAGGAGCTGACCGATGCTGTCTTCGACCTCTCCAGCAAGGGATTCGGTGCGCTGATCGCCCTGGAGCGTGATATCAGTTTGAAACCCTTCTCCGAAAGCGGCGTTGAGCTGGATGCTGAATTTTCAAAAGAACTCCTCCTCACGATCTTTCACCCAAAGACAGTGCTCCATGACGGTGGGGTGATCGTGCGAGGCGAGCGGATAGTGGCCGCCGGTTGTATCTTTCCACTCACCCAGCGTGATGATCTGGACAGGGCAATCGGGCTAAGGCACCGAGCCGGCCTTGGTCTTTCAGAGGAATCGGATACCATTGTCCTCATCGTTTCGGAGGAGAGCGGCCAAGTTTCGATTTGTCACTCGGGGGTTATTGAGCGCAACCTTAATGTCGAACGGTTCAGTAAGCGTCTTTCACAGCTTCTGCTCCTCGAAGAGAACAATGCGACGAATTCTTTTACACAACTGGAAGGAGAAACTGGTCTGCCTGCTCCTGGGCGCGGCCGTCTGGTATCTCATTCGTCAAAATCTGGGTCCTCCTCCGGAGCGTAGAGCTCTGCACGCAGACAGTTCACAACCGGCCTTCGAGTCTTCTTCAAAGCACGGGGCAAAGAACACGAAAAAAACCACGGATTAATTCATGGCCGAACGCATCCTTTTTGGAACGGATGGAATCAGGGGTATTGCCAACCGCTACCCCGTGACGCCGGAGGTAGCCTTGAGGCTGGGAAGAGCCGTGGGATTTCTATTCAGTAAGGAGGGGCGAGAACGACCTTGTTTTGTGGTCGGTCGCGACACGCGCCTCTCGGGTGGCATGCTGGAGGACGCATTGGTTGCCGGCCTCAATTCAGCTGGAGCTGACGCTCTGCTTGCTGGCGTATTGCCCACCCCGGGAGTGGCAACACTAGTCCGCGAACTTCATGCGCAGGGAGGCGTTGTCATCTCAGCCTCACATAATCCCGCCGAGGATAACGGACTCAAACTTTTTGGCGCAGATGGCTACAAGTTTGATGATGTGGTGGAAGAGCGACTGGAGGCCCTGATCCTAACCTCCGAGATCGACGGATTACGCCCTCGTGGGGACGAAGTCGGAATCAAGCGCATAATCGCCGATGCCTCTCAGCGCTATGGCGCTTGCGTGATGGCGGGTGTTCCCGGCATGGCCCTGCATGGCATGAAGATCGCGGTCGATTGCGCAAACGGAGCCTCGTTCAGAACAACCCCAGAAGTGCTGCAAAAACTAGGCGCTTCAGTGTTGGCATTCCACGATTCACCTAATGGACTCAATATCAACGATTCATGCGGCAGCACCCATCCCGGAGAGATCGCCAGACTTGTCCTTGAAACCGGAGCGCAGGCTGGGATTTCTCATGATGGTGATGCCGACCGGTTAGTTCTCGTTGATGAAAAGGGGGGAGTTCTCGATGGTGATGAGATTCTTGCAATGACTGCCCTTGATGGGTTGAAACGCGGAACTCTTGCGGGAAAGACTTTGGTAGCCACCGTAATGAGTAATTTCGGTCTCGATGAGTGCCTAGCTTCTGCTGGAGGCTCTGTACTGCGAACTGCCGTCGGTGACCGCTATGTGGTTGAGGCGATGAGAAAGGGCAACTTCTCGATCGGAGGGGAACAGAGCGGTCACCTGATCTTTCGTGATCATGGGACGACCGGCGACGGGTTGCTTGCCGCTCTTCAGGTTCTTCGGATCATGACTGAGAGTGGGAAGCAGCTCAGCGAGCTTCGCCTCTGTCTTAAAAAATATCCTCAGGCCCAGAGAAATCTGACCGTAAAGTTCAAGCCCTCTCTTGAGACGTTACCCGAGGTTTCGGCTCTTATCGCGAAAACGGAAAAATCTCTGGCAGGCAAGGGACGTGTTCTCCTGCGGTATTCCGGCACGGAACCCAAAGTAAGGCTTCTGATCGAGGGGCCTAACCAGATGATGATCAACGCCGCTGCTGATGCTATTGCTGCCGCCTTGAACAAGTCCATCGGGGGTTAGGGGGCGTAATATAGCCGCTTCTTACGCAAGGAGGGCTTCTTACCTTAAGCCTATGCCAAGGGCTCTATGTCAGAAGGGCCTGGTCACCCCTCGCGAGTGAACGACTTCCCCCTTAACGAAGCGCTCGTGATTTTCTTCCACGCGATCTAGGTCATAGAGGTAGTTCACCATGATGCCCGCAGATTCTCGGAGTCCTTTCTTGGAGAGGTCTGCGGCCCAATTGAGGCGGTAGAGTTTGGCTCCGTTTCCAAGATGAAACTTAGCAACCGGATTCCCTCCCTTTTTTGAGGAACAGTGAATCAGGTACAAGGAGCAAAGAGCGGAGAGGGCCTCACATTCCTTTCGGTTTGCCTGCGTGGGCATCCATCCCTCGCCCAGACGTTGCGGCCATGCTTTCTCCTTAAGATTAAGAGCACGTATGGCTTCCTCTATCCGCTCAACAAGCGCCGGAGTCTTAACCGAATTATCCAAAGGCGCTCCAGATGCCGCCCATTCCATAAATCCCGGGATGGGTGAGAGGGTGACAAAAGTTTTAAGTGCCGGAAATTCCGTTTTCAGTTGGGCCGCTACCCGTTTGATAAGGAAATTCCCGAGAGAAACGCTACGAAGTCCCGGTTCGCAGTTGCTGATGGAATAGAAGGCTGCAACTTTGAATTTTCCACTCTCCAAGGGAGCGGATTTTTTATCAACTAAGGGGCCTATTCGATCGGGTATTTCTGACAGTAGGGCGACTTCAACGAAAATAAGGGGTTCCTCGGGAAGTTGGGGGTGAAAGAAGGCGAAGCAGCGACGGTCGGGTTGTAGACGCCGACGGAGATCTTCCCACCCGTCGATTTCGTGGACGGCTTCCTGCTCGATGATTTTTTCGAGAATCTGGGCCGGAGATTGCCAGTCCACGCGGTGCATCTTGAGGAACCCGGGATTAAACCAGGAAGTCAGAAGATGACGGAAATCCTGATCAACAGCGGCGAATTCGGGATGTTTATCGAGAAGTTTCAATAGGTTCCTCCGCATGGTGAGAACGGCACGGGTTCCCTCAGGAGCCCTATTAATACGACGAAGAAGCTCCTGACGGGGAGTTTCGGCAACCTTTGTCAAGGTGATCAGATTTAGGGCATTGGGGTCTTCCGCATAGGCCTGGGCGGCCTTGAGAACGGCCTCTGGTTCAGGATTAAACTCCAATGCTAGGGCTCGATAAAAATCAACGCGCTGGGTTTCTTCGAGTTCCTGAAACTGGTGCATGACCTCTAGTGCCATGCTTGTGCTATTGGATTCCCCTCTTTCTGAAATCAGCTTTTTGGCGGCAGTCACCGCCCGTGCCAACTGCTTGGAACCAGTGAATCGTTCGAAAAATGACATGGAGGAATGGTTGAAAGCTTTAGCCGAAATGTGGAGGAGTCTTTTCTCTTTGTCTAGCAAGCAAGCTCCGGATGATTTCTCTGCTTGCATGGGGCTTTATGCATAGAAATGCTTAGCAGGATCGTTTCGATATCTTCGCCAGCACCCCCATGACTAACCCCTCCCGCTCCTCCGGGCCTCTTGCCGGCATTGTCGTTCTCGATCTATCCCGAATCTTAGCTGGGCCCTATTGCACGCTTCTAATGGCTGAGATGGGGGCTCGTGTGATCAAGGTCGAGCCACCCAAAGGGGGCGATGATGCGCGCGCCTATGGTCCCTTCGTGAATGGGAAATCCGCCTACTTTGCCTCGATCAACCGAGGCAAAGAGAGCATCGCACTCGATCTCAAAAATGATGCTGATCGGAAAATCTTGGAGGGGTTGCTCGAAAAGGCGGATGTCATCGTTGAAAATTTCCGGCCCGGAACGATGGAGCGACTGGGTTACGGGTGGGAAACTCTGCATGTGAAATACCCGAGACTGATCTATGCCGCAGCTTCGGGCTTTGGTCATACCGGTCCTAATTCGAAAGACCCCGCCTACGACATGGTGATGCAGGGTCTCGGTGGAATGATGAGCATCACGGGTCACGAGGGGGGCGATCCGGCCCGGGTTGGCATGTCTATCGGGGATATCGGTGCCGGACTCTACACGGCGATTGCCGTGAATGCGGCGCTAGTTCATCGATTGACCACTGGTGAAGCCACCAAGGTGGACATCGCCATGTTCGACTGTCAACTGGCACTCCTTGAAAATGCCATCATGCGGTACAACGTGGAGGGTGAGGTTCCCGGACCGCTTGGAGCAAGGCATCCGACAATCACTCCTTTCCAAGCTTTCCGTGCTGCGGATGGACCGATCATCATTGCTGCCGGAAACGATGGTCTGTTCGTGAAGATGTGCGAGGCTCTTGCCTGTCCCGACATGGCGGCCAACCCCGACTATGCCACCAATGCGTGGAGGCTCAAAAATCTTCAACTCCTCCAGAAGGAGATCGGGGAGGTGCTGAAAACCAAAAGTGTTGCCGAATGGGTGACGATTCTGGCGGCAGCAGGTGTGCCGAGCGGTCCCATCAATTCTGTAGCGCAGGCAATCAAACACCCGCAGGTGAGTCCACGGAATATGCTCGTTGAGGTTCCTGATGGCAGTGGTGGGACGCTCAAACTGGTCGGTAATCCCCTTAAGATATCGGGATTTGAGGATCCGTCCACTCGCGCTCAGGCTCCTGATCTGGATGGGAATCGGAATGATATTCTCTCTTGGATCGGCGGCTAGCGGTTAGTTTTCAGGATAAAAAAGCAACCCTTACCCCCATGATGATTTACGGCACGGCCCTTCTCGCCATCTGTACCCTGATCGGTATCTCCATCGGAGAAGAGCTTGGGTCATTCCTAGGCGTGAAGGCTAATGTCGGAGGAGTTGGCTTTGCCATGCTCCTGCTTATCCTAACGACGTCCTGGCTTATAAAAAGGGGCCGATTCAGACCACTCTCCGCCGAGGGCATCCAGTTTTGGAGCGGTATCTATATTCCAATTGTTGTTGCGATGTCTGCCAAGCAGAACGTCGTCGTTGCGATGAAGGGTGGTCCCGCCGCAATCGTTGCCGGTGTTTTGGGGGTGGGGATCAGCTTTGCCATGATTCCCTACGTCAACCGGATCGGAGCCCCCAAGGATGCGCTGCCTGCCAAGCTGGAGGAAGTCCCGACGGAGAATATGCGATGATTGAGTTGCTGCGACATACGATGGAAGCGAATGGCCTGCTTACGGCGTTCGTTGTTGTTGGCGTGATGATGTGGGTCTCCAACTGGATTTCCAAGACTTTGACCGGCGGGCGATTGCATGGCTCGGCGATCGCCGTTTTCGGCGGTCTTATCCTGGCCTACGTTGGAGGGGTCACCACCGGCGGAAAAAACGGGATCACGGACATTCCTTTTTTTGCTGGAATAGGCTTGATGGGTGGAGCGATGTTTCGGGATTTCGCTATCGTCGCTACAGCGTTTGGGGCCTCCTTTGAGGATCTCAAGCGATCCGGGGTTTCCGTGATGATCGCGCTTGCACTCGGCATCACCGTCTCATTTGTTAGCGGTGCTGGTGCGGCTTATGCCTTCGGTTACCATGATGCGGTTACTCTTTGTACGATCGGTGCAGGTGCCGCCACCTATATTGTCGGTCCGGTAACGGGCACTGCACTGGGCGCTAGCTCTGAAGCAATAGCCTTGAGCATCGCTGCCGGGCTGGTGAAGGCAATCGTCGTGATGATTGCCACGCCCCACCTGGCTAAAAAACTTCAACTCAATAACCCTCATACCGCCATGGTCTATGGTGGCATGATGGGAACCCATAGCGGGATTGCGGCCGGCCTGCAGGCGACCGATCCCAAGCTTATGCCCTACGGGCTGATGGCTGCAGCTTTCTACACCGGGTTAGGCTGTCTGGTCTGCCCATCAATCTTTTATTTTATACTTCTACGGCTATTACCTTAGTAGTTTTAAGGAGATCGGCGCTCTCCGACGATTTTTCCCTGATCTAGGAATGCCCGAATCCCGCTCGAATATTCCCGATCCACTCCGAAATCCAGATAATCACGGCTCGTGAGAATTCTATGAAATCAAACGTGTTTTTCACGAAGTCCTCCGCGAAGGAGTGCAGGGATATCTCCTTGCCGGTCACTAGCAGAAGACACGTGATGATACTAAGATTGATAAGATAGATCACCATCAGCGAGAAAAAGGTGCCTCCGTAGTGCAGGTCGGGTTGTCCCTTGATGATGAGCAGGAAGGTGAAGACGAGGTGGAATGCCATTGTGAGTCCAATGAGTAGGAAAAGAACCCAGCGGTAGGGACTCATGTCAGTTGCGATCGATGCCGCGCCGTATAGGGTAATGACCAGCAGGCTGTAGATTGGGAAAAAATAGGGGGCTAGCGCGATCCATGTATTGACCCTATCGGTGAGGACATGTCCACCCTCCATGCTGACATGAAAATGATCCGCCACAGTGCCGCCAAATAGTTTCACCCACAGGGCATGGGTGACTTCATGCCCGAAGACGTAGGGAAGCATTAGCATGTTTCGTGGAATGATGAGATAAAAAACCCCGAAGAGGATAATTCCCCCTGCAAAACATCCAAAGGACTGGGAGGCCAAGAGACCATGTTTCACGGAGGTGGCGAAGGAATGGGAAAAAGTTCGGGTCATTACCCATGCGACGGGTGCGAGGAAGAGGGCGATAATGAACTTTACAAGCGACTTCGGCACCGTGGCGTGTGCCACGGTGGCGGCTGCGGAGCTTTCCGGAGATGTCTGTCGGGAAAATTCCGATGGTACGCCTTCATCGCCGGAACTTTTTCCCGTAAAGAGTTCCCCGGTTTGGGGAGAGAGAGTCTCCACCCGGATTCGATTTTTTGAACGGGAGTTTTTACCCGCGGCGGATGGCCCCTTGATTCCCAAGACGCCCTGGTCAGTTTGGCCCTTGTCCTTTTTCTGGGAAGGGCGGGCCATGGTGCGTGCTAGCTGTCTCGTTAAGCCCTACCCATGTAGGCGCCGGTGCGTGTATCGACCTTCACGATCTCACCCTCCTTGATGAAGAGGGGCACCTGGATAACCTTCCCGGTCTCGAGAGTGGCTGTCTTCATGACATTGCTCGAGGAGTCTCCTTTCACGCCCTCGGGCGACTCGGCCACCCTGATGTTGGCTGAGGCGGGAAGTTCCACCGAGACTGCGCGCCCTTCGACGTAGAGGATCTCCACCTGCATGTTCTCAACAAGGAAGTCCTTCGAGTCACCCAGGAGGTCTGCTTGCAGCGTGATTGTCTCGAATGTCTCGGGATCCATGAAATTGTAGCCCTCCTGATCGGCATAGCTGAAATCAAGCTTGGTACGGTGAACATCCACGAGATCGACTTTTTCCGTGGAAGCAAAGCGAATGTCGGCCGACTTGCCCGTGCCGATGTAGCGGACAATGAGTTGGACAAAGGCGCGGAGGTTGCCGGGTGTGCGGTGAGTGACTTCAAGGACGATGGCGGCATTGCCGTTGTATTTGATAGCCATGCCTTTGCGGAGATCGTTTGCGAGTGCCATAGAAGTTGTGCGGAGGGTTTGTTAGAGAAGTTTGAGTCGGGACAGATCTTGAGAGTCGATGACGCCGAGGGGTTTGCCACCCTCATCCGTGACTACAAGATCATCAATGTGATGCTGTTCTAGCACCTTCAGTACCTCCGCGGCAAGTTTGTCGGCATGGATGGTGATCGGATTCCTAGTCATGACCCCGCTGACAGGTTGATTGCCGATCTGTGGATCGGAGGAGAAATGGCGTGCAAAATCACCATGGGTAAAGATCCCCTCCAGAAGGCCCTGCTCATCGACCACAAGAGCAGCTCCAGCATGTTTGGAGGTGAGTTCCTTGAGTACGGAAATCACGGAATCCGATCCCTTGACCAGGGCAATTTGATCGCCGCCGCGCATGATATCGCTGACCTTTAGAAGGAGGGTCCTCCCCAACTGTCCGGCTGGATGGAAGCGAGCGAAATCTTCCTTCGTGAAGCCCCTCTCTTCCAGCAGCACCATCGCCAGTGCATCACCGAGCGCCAACATCACCGTAGTGCTCGAGGTGGGCGCAAGGTTGTGTGGGCAGGCTTCCTGCGAGACCGATACATCGAGAACCAGATCACTAGCCTTTGCTAGGGAAGAATTGGGATTGCCCGTGAGGGAGATTTTCCGGATATCAAATCGCGCCAAGGAGGGGAGAATGCGGATGAGTTCCTCCGTCTCACCGCTATAACTTAGGGTAAGGATCACATCCCCGTCGGAGATCACCCCGAGATCCCCGTGGAGAGCATTGAGAGAGTTCAGCACAACGGCTGGCGCTCCCGTGCTGGTAAGTGAAGCGGCGATCTTCTCGCCGATATGGCCAGATTTACCCACACCGAGCACGACGATCTTGCCCCGCCGCTCGACGGCCTCGCGGAGCATTCCCACGGCAAGCGCAAAGCTGCTGTCGAGTCGCGCCGAAAGCCGGTGAAGTTCGTCGATTTCGATTGAGAGGACGCGGCGTGCGCGCTCAAGGGTTTCCATGTGTGGGAGTTTGACCGGATCTGATCCTTTTGATCAACGATGAAGGATAGGGCACCAAGATTCCCAAGAGGCTTTCCGAAGGCTTGCCCGCGGAGAACAAAGGCCCTTAAGTTAAAAGAAATGAAAGGCATCAGTCCCCGTTTCCGGATGTTTTCCCTGATCGTCACCTTGGCGTCGACGGCTTTCCTCCCGATGAAGGGAATCCTTGCCCAGCAGGTGAACCCCGATGCCGGGTTCATCGCTCCCAAGCTTAAGAAAGCCAAAGTGGAGCAAAAAACCGATATGGGCGCTCCCAGTGCGTATGATATCCAGGGCATTGTTGCCCAGGCCTTTAAGATGAAGAACCCCCTTCAGATGGTCAGTCCGCTGGCCCCCAAGAAAGACGGGAACGGCCATGATGACATCGCCTGGGACCCCGATAATCCAGAGGTGCCTAAGGGAATCATCTTCTTCGGTGTCCAGTGGTGATTGGCCTAGAAATCATGTTTCCCGAAAAGTGATGGGATCAACCGAGTCCGTGAAGGTTGCTCTTCTCTTTGTCTCAATGCCTGTCGGCGGAGCGGAGGATTTTCTTCTCTCGGCTAGCAAATACATGCCCGAGGAAATCAAGGCTCGTTTTGTCTGCCTGAGAAGCCTAGGTGTCCTCGGTGAGGAGGCTCTTGCAGCGGGACTGAAAATAGATCTGGTCCCGGTTTTCCCGACAAAGAGGGTGAACCCTCTCGGGATGATCCGACTAGCTCGCTGGTTCCGGCAGAACGGCATCCAAGTCGTCCACGCCCAATCCTACCACGATCAGCTGTTTGGGGTGATTGCTGCCAAATTAGCCGGGATCAAGTCCATCGTCCACCAGCAGAAGACGTTCCTCGAGATGAAGGGGCGTAAAGGATTCTTCATGCGTCACATCTACCGATGGGCTGATCACGTAATCGCCCTCTCGGAAGAGACCCGTCACGATCTGATCGAGGCGTTCCAGTTGGATCCGAAGGAAGTCTCGGTGATTCCCAATGCGATTGACCCCGATCTTTTTCAGCCCGCAAAAGATCGCAAGGAGGTCCGGGCGCGCCTTGGATTATCCCCGGAAGGGATCTTAATCGGCTCGGTGGCCTCCCTCCATCCCACAAAAAATCATCAGGCAACGATCGGTGCCATGGCGCTCCTGGCCAAGAAAGGCCTCCCCCTGCCGACCTTCATGCTCTTTGGAGAGGGAGCAGACAGGGTCTCGCTGGAGCGCGGCATCCGGGAGAACAATCTGGAGGGGCATCTTGTTCTGGCTGGTCGCAAGCGCCCGGTGGCTCCCTGGATTCAGACGCTTGACTTCTTTGTGCTCGCCTCGCACTGGGAGGGGCAGCCGCTCGCTCTGCTGCAGGCGCTTGAGTGCAGGGTTCCGATTATGGCCAGCAGGATCGAGGGGAACACCATCCTGCTTGGTGAGGATCACCCAGGGTTATTCGCTCCGGGCGACCACGCCGGCTATGCGCACCTTCTGGAGAGGGCCATGACGGAAGCCCGGTTCCGCGATGACATTCTTAACTTCCAGGAGAAACTCCCCAGACCTTCCCTCCCGATCCTCAGCCAGCAACTCGGTAATCTCTACATCCGGTTGGCGGGAAGATCCTGAGAGCTCTTCCGCTCGGCTAAGAGCGAATCAACCGCCTCCAGTACAGCTTGAACGGTGATCTCTTGCATCAATTCTTCACCGGGAAGTTGATAGCGCTCGGTCTCGATCATCTTGTCTTTGGAGCGCACAACACGATGGGGAGATTTCCAAGGCCTAAACTGATACGCGGGAGCATGTCCGAAGAGGGCCACCGAGGGGCATTGCACCGCGGCGGCCAAGTGCATCGCCGCCGTGTCAACTCCTACAAAAAGACCGGCTGAATCGATCAGGCCAGCAAGCTGTGGCCAAGAGAGAGCGCCTTCGGTAGTGATCACCCGCCCGCCGTTTCCTTCGCAGAGCATCGAGGCCTCCGAGATTTCACGGGGATTCGGGCCGCAGCTGATCACAACCTGAGGGAATGTTTTCAGCAGTTCGGGGATCACCTGCCTCCATCGCTCCAAGGCCCATGACTTCGAGTGCCATCGGGTGGCGGCATGAACGAGGGCGTAGGATCCTTGGGGTAAATGCATCAGCTCATGAGGGGTTATCGCCTTCTGTGCAAATCGTAAGGAAGGGGGCTCCTCGGGCAGGGAGAGAGATTCCCGGACGGCATTGTAATCACGGAGCACTTGATGCACGGGACCATGACCGCTCGTGACAAGATGGTTGAAGCGGCCTTTCCAAAAATGTCCGAGCGGATCTCCCTCGGGCCGTTCATAGCTGTTGGTGCAACGAACGGTGGCGTGACTTGCCCACACGAGCATCCTCCCACGGTCGTTATCCCCCAACTCGAAGGCATAATCAAAGGGTGTCCTGATAACCTCGATGAGCGACACGAGATCCGCACCTGAATCTCTCCATGTCCTTCTTCCCTCTTCAGGTCGGGCCGTTGTCACGATCCGGTCGATCTCCGGGCACCCTGCGAGGATGCCTTCGGTGCCACGCCTCACTGCGACCCAGATTTCAGCCTCGGGAAATTGACGCTTTGTCGCGACGATCGTTGGCGTCAGCAGGAGGTTGTCCCCGATGTGGCGGAGCTTTGTGAAGAGGATGCGCATTTCTATCCCGTCTCGTCCCATCCCATAAGCAACGAGTTCGGCCCTAGCTTCCGTGAACCGGGATGACGGTGACCGGGATGCTTGATTTGTGCAGCACCGAAGTGACCACGCTGCCGCTGAAGAGCTGAAAGAGGGCACCATGACCATGGGATCCCAGAACGATCATTGAGGCCGCGAGTCGCTTGGATTGATTCAGAATCTCATCTACGGGAAGGGCTGTGGAGACGAGTGTTTCAACGGAGAGGCCTTTGCTTCTGAGCGGGGAGGCAAATTGCTCCAAGCGCTCCTTCACTAGGTTCAGGTCGGGTGGTTCCACCGGCACTGGGGCCGTGATCACATCCATGGCAGCTCCTACCGGCACATAGGAGGCAATCGGCTCCCATACGTTCAGTAGCACGAGCTTTGCCTGCATGGCCTCGGCAAGGGCCGAGGCACCATCGACGACTTTTTGCGTGATCTGGCTGAAATCAACTGCGGCGAGGATCGTTTTCATGTTTGCAAGCATGGAACGGGGGCGCCCGCCTTGCCAGCGAAATGCACCCGCCTATACTGGAGGAATGGAGGATCTTTTTGGCATGGGCCCGGGAACAGGTGAGATCGGCGAATTGCCTGCCGACGCACCGCTTGCCGCGAGAATGAGGCCTTCAAGCCTTGAGGAGTATGTCGGGCAGGAGCATCTCCTCGGGCCAGGCAAGCTCCTGAGAAGGGCAATTGAGGCCGACCGACTCTCCTCGATGATCCTCTACGGCCCGCCGGGAACGGGAAAGACGAGCTTGGCGCGGGTCATAGCCAGCCGTACCAAGAGCCGATTTATGGAACTCAGCGGCGTGGAGGGATCGGTCGCTGATATACGAAAAGCCGTCGGGATCGCTGCCATTGAGGCGGCCAAGGGGGGGCGCACCCTCCTTTTCATTGATGAGATCCACCGGTTCAACAAAGCCCAGCAGGATGCCCTTCTCCCCGATGTGGAGCGTGGCACGGTCAGACTGATAGGGGCGACGACCCAGAACCCCTTCTTTTCGATCAACAGTCCGCTCATCTCGCGCTCCCAGATCTTTCAGCTTCAGCTGCTGGGAACTCATGACCTTATTGCCCTTCAGTACCGGGCCATCGCGGATGCAGAGCGCGGCTTGGGCCAACTTCCAATCGATCTGGATGCTGATGCCGCCGCCCACCTCGCCACAATCAGCGACGGCGATGCTCGCAAGTGCCTCAATGCGCTCGAGATCGCGGCCCGCACGACTTCCTACGACGAGCATGGTCGTATCCGCATCACGCTCGAGATCGCCGCGGAGAGCATCCAGCGCAAAGTCCTCGTCTATGACGGCACGGGAGACGATCACTACGACACAGCGAGCGCCTTTATCAAGAGCCTGCGTGGTAGCGACCCCGATGCGGCCCTCTACTGGTTGGCCAAGATGCTCCATGCCGGGGAGGAATTACGTTTTATCACCAGAAGGTTGGTGATTTTTGCCAGCGAGGATGTTGGGTTGGCTGACCCGCTGGCCCTTCCTTTGGCGATCGCTGCCCAGCAGGCGGTTGAGTTTGTAGGGCTTCCCGAGGCCCGCATCACGCTTGCCCATGCGGTGGTCTACTTGGCGGCCGCTCCGAAGAGCAACAGCGCCTGCGTTGCCCTTGGCAATGCTCAGAAGGATGTGGAATCGGGGCGCACACTCCCCGTACCCGCCCACCTGCGGGACTCCCACTACAAGGGAGCCAAATCGATGGGGTACGGGATTGGTTACCAATATCCCCATGACCACGAGGGGGGATATGTACCGCAGGCCTATCTTCCTGAAGGTGAGGGCCGCCATTATTACACCGCGATCAGGCAGGGAGCCGAAGCTCGCATCGCAGATCGCCTAGAGGCATGGAGAAAGCAGTTTAAGGAAACAGACGAGACGGATCAGTCTGCCGCCGATCGATCATGATACCCGTCGTTCTTACCATTGCGGGATCCGACTCTTCATGCGGGGCCGGCATTCAGGCCGACCTGAAGACATTCAGTGCCCTAGGCTGCCACGGACTCACTGCCCTCACCTGTGTCGTAGCCGAAACGCCGGGGAAGGTTCGCTCGATCCAGGCCATGCGTCCCGAAATCGTTCGCGATCAACTGGAAGTCCTTTTGACCGCTTATCCTGTGGCCGCCATCAAGACGGGGATGCTTTTCTCGACGCCAATTATCCGTGCCGTGGCAGAAGTTCTGGCCGGCCTGAAAACATTGCCCCCTCTCGTGATCGATCCTGTGATGGTCGCCTCCAGCGGAGATGCATTATTAAAGCCGAAAGCGGTCGCCTCCTACAGGAAGCACCTCTTCCCCTTGGCGGCGCTGATTACGCCGAACCTCGACGAACTCGGCGTCCTGACGGGAGACCGCCCCGACTCCCTTGCCGGAATGATCCGTTCCGGGAAACAGCTTGCTGCACAAACCGGAGTCCCTCTTCTCCTAAAAGGAGGGCATTTGAAGGGGAAAACGGCCACGGATATCCTGATGACGCAGGCTTGGGATCTGAGCGAGTACAGCGCTCCCTTTGTGCGGGGAGTCGAGACGCACGGAACCGGATGCACCTATTCCGCGGCGATTGCGGCAGGATTGGCTAAGGGATATCCACTTGCCAAGGCGGTTGGCGAGGCCAAGAAGTTCGTCACACGTGCCCTCAAAGGGGGTCATCGATGGGGCAATGTGGCCACACTCGATCAGGTTCAACTCACTAGGAGGTGAGAAAGAAGCTTGCCGAGCGCGAAGGAATAAGGGATTTTCACAATCCCTTTTCAAGGGGGCAATGAGTTGGTCATTACGGCTAAGTAGCTCAGTCGGTAGAGCAGAGGACTGAAAATCCTCGTGTCGGGGGTTCGATTCCCTCCTTAGCCACCACC
>WBXH01000005.1 GCA_008933015.1 Verrucomicrobiota bacterium
ACATTGGCCGCTGGATGTGCTGACAGGCATGTTTCTCGGTGTGGCGGGTGGATGGATAGCCGTAAGACTTGTCGAATCGTTTTGGAAAAGCTTCGGGCGCCGTCTCTTTCCCAAATTGGCGGAACTCCACCCAGAGATCAGCAAATCAGTGTAGCCATGAGTGTCAGAAAACCTAGAAAACCAACCTCCTCTTCAAGCCCTCTTGGGTTACCCCTACTGCCATTGATGCTAATCTGTGCGGTGCTTGCACTGAGTTTCCTACATCTTTCCGTGGCCCTCTCCGGGAATCTGAATCCATCCGAAGCCGTTCTCTCTGCCTGTGCAAGCCACCCTGCAGGAGGTTATCCGGAGGGGCCGGCAGGAGTCCCATTGCTGATCGCGATGGAGTGGATCTTTACTGGTTCAGGCATTGGGCCACTCCGTTGGATTTCCTCCGTGGCCCTGCTGGTTCTCTCCTTATGCGTCTGGTGGATCGGCCGGCACTTGGCTCCCCATCGGCAGGCTGTGGCCCTTTGGGCCGTGCTGGCATTCAATCTTCTTCCTCAGGTCACGATAGCTTCCCTCGTGATGAATGGATCGATGGTGACGGCCTCGGCCATCTTTCTCTCGTTCGTGGCGGGATGGCGGGCGGTCAGAAGTTCCGGCGGCGGTACGCTGAGTGCTTGGAGTCTTTTCGGAATCGTGATGGGGGTGGCCACGCTCTTCTTCTATCCGGTGGCCTGGTTACTGCCTGCCGCCCTGGCCGCGCGATTCTACTTTCAGGGAGTAAAGTCCTTTCCATGGAAGGGGGGGCTTCTTGCCCTTGGCTTCCTCCTTCTCGGATGGGTCATCCCCCTTTCATGGAATGCTCGTCACGATTGGATCCAGTGGAGCAGTGTCGCTCCTGCTTTTGATTCCATCCATGTTGGCGGATTCACAGCATCCCTGGGAATCGTACTGGCCTTGAGCGCCCTGCTGACACCCATCCTGATGCTACTTGCGTTTCAGAGACTCTGGGTTCGCCTAATCCTCCTTGCCGTGGGATTGACTGCCGCTGGTCTGAGTGCCCTCCTCCTGCTTTCTCCATCGCTGATTCCGGAAGGATTTCCCTCTCCTATTGGCGTTGGGGGAATCAGGGTGCTCGCTGACTCGGTGTCATCACTCCGTGACGAGAGACCTGATGCCAAGGGGGAGAAGGCCATTGTGATTGCCGGAACCCCCGGCCTCGCCGCCCTTCTTGGCAACTCACTCCCGATTGATTATCCGGAGCGCCCGGGTTCCCCCTCGGTCTTCATGGCAGAGTCCCCCAGTCTGAATAGCTCCTTCGCCCTCTGGCCTGGGTATGCTGATGCCGTTGCCGCGAGTGTTAAGGATCCCCTCTACACGGAGGAGAAATCGGTCAGCCCTTTCCTAGGCAGGAATGCACTCTATATCACGACCGAGTCCAAGGAGGAGCTACCCCAGACCATCACCGGAGCGTTCAACGCGGTGGCGCTGCTCCAAGAAGTCCCGATTACGGTGAACGGGAAGCAGCAGATCCTTCGCATTTACCAGTGTGAGGCATATCGTTCCCTTTCTCTCTAAGAGGAGGTAGCGGCTTTGGATGTTGGAGTGGGGCTCCGAACGCGAGTGCCTCTGATGTCTACTACAAGGCAATCAATCATCAAATCACTGAACAGCTTTTAATCTGCAGTCTCAACCGTTAAAAGCCTACTCCCGCCGCTTGATCGTGATGCGCTTGATCTTATCCATCCCTTCCGGACTTGTGGTCATCAGATCCTGATCGTCGCGGTAGGCATTATGAACCAGGCGTCGGTCGTAGGAGTTCAGGGGTTCCGTTTCGACAGGCCGCCCGTTTTCACGGACGGCATTGGCAAGAAGGGAAATACGCTCGAGGAAACTCCTGTCCCTTATGCTTCTGTGGTACTCGACATCGACGATGACTCGGGGGGCTTTCTGATCTGATGGGCTCTGGGCGAGTAGGATCCGGTTGAGCATGAACTGGAGGCTCTCCAGATTCTCGTCCCGACGTCCGATCAGACGCTCGGGCTCATTCGTCCTGATCTGGAGAATAAGGTGGCCGTCGCGTAACTCTTCCTCGATCTCGACAAAGAAACCGAGATGACCAAGGAGTGTTTCGAGGATTTCGCGAGGGGATTGGCTCATCGTTCGGTGGGGTGGGGGGAGGTTGAGTTGAAGTATCAGCTTTTCTTCGTGAAGTTGGATCCGCCGTTTCCTTTTTTCTTCGGTGCGGCCTTTGGCTTGATGACCTGAAGCTTCGGAGCCTCCTGATTGCGTGTCCAGTAGAGTTGTACGATCGAGAAGATATTCTGAGTTGTCCAGTAGAGGGCGAGTCCCGAGGCGTAGTTGTAGGCAAAGGTGAGGAAGATCACCGGCATGAAGTACATCATCCGCTGTTGGGTCGCGTCACCACTTTTCGGCGAGATCATCATCTGCCAGACCATGGTGCCCGCCATGATGAGCGGCAGTAAGTTGATCGGAAATCCCATGACGTGCGTGAGCGTATCGGGTTGGGAGAGATCGTGAATCCAGAGGAAGTGGCTGTTGCGAAGCTCGATCGCGCTTCCCAGCATCGAGTAGAAACCGAAGAAGATCGGGATCTGGACCAGCATCGGAAGGCATCCGCCGAAGGGATTCACACCATACTGTTTATAGAGCTTCATCAGCTCCTCGTTCATCTTGGTCGGATCATCCTTATACTTTTCCCGCAACTCGGTCATCTTGGGGGAGAGTTGCTGCATCCGCTTCATGGAGGTGGTGGCCTTATTCTGAAGGGGCCAGAGGGCTGACTTGATGAGGATGGTCAGGATGATGATTGCTGCGGCGAAGCTGTGGGTGACCTTATCGATCGCGTTCATTGCCCAGAGGAGGAACTCGGAGACAAGATGGAACATTCCGAAATTCATGATCTTCTGCTGGTCCTCGCCAAGCTTCCCGAGTGAGTAGAAGTCCTTCGGGCCTGCATAGATCGAGTAGCTGCGGGTAACTGTTTCTCCAGGAGCCAGGGTGATCGATCCGGTGCCGAGACCGCCTGTGATCCCGTAGACCGGTTGACTGTTGGAAGATTCCACAGCATCCCGGGCAAGGTAGCGCCGCGACCAGACCCCGCTGCCCGGTTGGTCCTTGGGAGCTGTGACGATCGTGCAGAAGTACTGACTCGTCACCGCCGCCCACCAGACGACTGCATCCGCCTCCGTGTAAAGGTCACGAGCCGGATGCGTCTCGATCCCGACAAGAGGGATCTTTCCAGCCTCAAACCAGTTCACATCGATGGGGGATGGCATTTTGGCGCCATCGATCTTCCCATCGACGATTTTCCCATCCTTGTACCAGTCGAAGCTGGTGTAGGTCGGGAGATCCTTAATGTGAACCGGAGCCTCGCCGCCCGCAGCCACGCTGAATCCCGGTAAGGAGAGTGGGTTAGAGCCCTTGTTGATAAAGGTCAGATCCATCTTGACCACATACTCCTCCGGTGAACCAACGGTCCGTGGGAGTGTGAAGGCTTTGGTGATAGCGAGGCCGCTCGGAGCCGTTAGGCTAAAGCTGGTGATTCCCTTCCCCTTGTCGGCATCCATGGTGAAGCCGCCGATCGGTGTGCCGCTGGCGTCGCAGAGGGCGCCGATGGGAAGGCCTGAGTCCTTGTTCAGGAAGAGGCTCTGCTCATTGGCTCCCAGATGAAGGAAGAGAGTGACGCTCTCGATACCGCCGGTGTTATTGGCGAAGAGGTACTCGGCACGGCTCGTATCGAGTGTGGCGCGCTTGGCTGAAATTTCCGGGATGACCGGGCTATTGGTCACCGGGGTGCTTCCTAATACTCCTGCCGGGCTCTGGGAGGGTGTTGCCTGTGCGGTGAGTGCCGAGATCGGGAGGACTGTGGCGCTTGGTGTCGGGGAGGGGAGGGGCTTGGCCGATTGCGTATTGAGTTTGGCCAAGCGCTGCTCCCGCTGCATTTCGGCCTGCTGGGCGATATAGGGGGCGTATGTCTTAGAGTAATAGTACTGCCACCCGACGAGTCCGGCGACGGAGAGGGCAATAGCGATCCAGGTAGTTCGGTCAAACATAAGTCAGATAAGAAAGAGTAAAAATAAGGAAGCTGAAGGCTAAAGGTTGCAAGCCGGAGGGCGAGCATGATTTCTCAAGGATCTCATCGAGTCACGGCTGGGAACCGGATCAAATCCTCCTCCGCCCCACGGGTGACAGTTGGCGATCCGCTTTACGGAAAGAAGGGAACCACGGAGAACTCCATGATCCTGCAGAGCCTGCAATGCGTAGGCAGAGCAACTGGGGTGAAACCTGCAGCCACACCCCATGCCACTGCCAGAAGTGCTCCCGGCAAGGGCATGCAGAAACGGAGAGAGAATCCAGCGGTAGAGATGAATCGGAATGCGGAGCAAGAAGGCCATCGGATGGTGACAGTCAGGACTCCAAGAAAATAGAGAGACGCTCTCCGAGACGCAACCATTCCGAGCGCAAGATCTCGATCGATGCGGTTGCCGCGGAGGGCTTGGCCGTCACTACCAGCCAAAGTCCCGGCTTGAGGCTTGGGAGTGCGTGGCGATAGATCTCACGAAGACGGCGCTTCACCTTATTGCGGACCACGGCTGGTCCTACGCGACGGGAGACAACAACCGCTCCCTGGGTGGAGGTGGACTGATTTTCCAACAACCCCATCCTCATTAGGCTCCCATGAAACAAAAGGCCCGCAGAGTGGACCTTTGCATGCTGGTATCCTGACCGCAGTCGCGACGAACGCGACAGCAGGATCCTAGGCCTGGGTGTGGCGTGCGTAATGGATCTCAACGCCCTTCGGCAGGAGACGCTTGCGCCCACGCTGACGACGACGGCTCAGGATGGCGCGACCGCTTTTGGTTTGCATGCGTGCACGGAAGCCGAACTGGCGTTTACGCGTGCGCTTGGAAGGTTGGTAGGTGCGCTTCATGTCTTAAAAATCTTTTGGAATCGGTCGGAAAGAATGGACGCAGGCGGGTGTGGTGTCAATGGATGATTTAGGGGGATGTTCATTTTTGTGGAATCATGTTGCCCGTTCTGCGGATTCCACCTACCTTCATTCCTCAATCTGAGATGCGCCTTGCGGGTCTTCTGATGAAACGCTTGGGGTCATAGCTCAGTTGGTAGAGCGCCTCAATGGCATTGAGGAGGTCTGGGGTTCGAATCCCCATGGCTCCACCAAGCGTTTATAAAGCGATCCATGCAAAACCAGACCGGTACTCTACTCGTCGCTTTTGCAGTAAGCTATTTCTCCGTTATGCCCGCCCGAGGGCAGGATGCGGGACTCAGCCTCAATAAGCCTTTTCAATTAGCGAAGACTTATAATGAGATGGCCTATGCAAGTGTTCGGATCGACGGAGGCAAGACTCGGGAACTGATCCCTGATCTCACTGGCTCCCTCCCGAGCATGCGAATCCCGGTGGAGGCCAAGCTCTCCATCAAGATGATCTACCCGCATGGAAAACCGGGTGAGGAAGTAAGGATCGAGGCTGAAGAAGTGGCGAAATCCCACGGTGAGCAAATCGTCGCGCTGGGCAAACTGGATGCCCGCCGGTCTCTCTCTTTCCAGGTAGAGACGACGCCAAGCCGTCTGCATGCTCGCCACAAGTGGGACTCGACCCCACTTCATTTTAGGTTCAGGACGACCCATGGATCGAAGCTGATCCGGATCATCCTCCAGAAGGGGAATGACGAAAAAATCCTTCTCTTATGGACTAATCCTCCCGCGGAGTGATCTGCTGGATCGACTTCATGAATCAGTCGATGAGAGTCGGTTGTCTCCATGCCTACGCCCTGATGAAAATATGTCCCGATCGGAATGTGGTTCGTGGTAGGCTGAATGACTGATGACAAATTTTCTCCCTCAGCGATTGCCGTGAAGATCGCATCAGCTCTCTTCCAGGGTAGCTCTCCCGATCTGGCATCCTGTCCGAAATCGTCCCTTCCGGAATTTGCACTCATCGGCCGGTCGAACGTCGGAAAGTCGTCGCTCATCAACATGCTGACCCGCTCGGAGGGACTGGCAAAGGTCTCGCAGGTCCCGGGCAAAACGCAGTTGATCAATTTCTTCACGATCAACAATGCCTGGAATCTCGTCGACCTTCCCGGCTATGGCTACGCGAAGGTGGGTAAGAGCGAACGGAGCAGCTTTAGCGCCTTCGTCTCAGACTACCTTGAGCACCGGAGCAATCTCCTCGGGACATTCGTTCTGATTGACTCCCGACTCAGCCCCCAGAGCCTCGATCTCGAATTTCTCAACTGGATGGTCGAAAGCGGCTTGGCCTTCATCCTCGCCTTCACGAAGACGGACACTCTCTCCAAAAAGGCGGTCCAGAAAAACATCGAGACCTTCCTGACCTGTATGCGTGAGATCACTGAGGAGGCTCCGGCCTATGTCCTGAGCTCTTCGATCGAGGGGCACGGGCGCTCCGAAATTCTGGGACTGATCGAATCCGCGCTCTTGGAGAGCGGAGGGGGATCCCAAAAAGTCTCTTCGCCTCGATGACTCTGGAAGAGCTTGGTTGGAATGAGGGATTTGCAGAGGATTTTTCTGCCTATCTCGAGAAAGGGTGGAAGCCAGCGCGTCTGATCCGTGACAATAAAATCACCTACGGGGCCTTATTAGGAGATGGCCGGGAGCTGGAAGTGGTGATGAGCGGCAAGGTCTACCATGACGCTGAAACAGATGCTGATCTTCCCGCCGTTGGAGATTGGGTGGCTCTTGAGATCGGTGATGAGAATAAGGAGCATGTCATCCGGGCCAGGCTCCGCAGACAAACTTGCTTCTCCAGAAAAATGTCCGGCAGGAGCACAGAGGAGCAGGTGATCGCCACCAATGTGCAAATCGTGGTCGTGGTCACCGATGCCGGCCCTGATTTCAATCTCCGCCGGATGGAACGATATTTTGCGATCATCGGTCGTAGCCGTGCTAAGGCCGTGGTGCTGGTCAACAAGGCCGATCTCTTTGCCGAGGAGGAGAACCGGGTGGCCGCGGAATCGATCCGAACCTTGAATCCCGAGGCGGCAGTGCATGTCACCAGTCTTAAAAAAAAGAGCAGCCTGCAGGCGCTGAAGGGATATCTGAAGCCGGGTGTCTCCATCACCTTCATCGGCTCCAGCGGCACGGGAAAATCGACCGTGATCAATTACCTGCTCGGCGGTGAATACCAGTGGACCGATGAGGTCAACGAGGTCACCGGCAAAGGACGCCACACCACCACAGCCCGTGAACTGATGGTGCTCCGGGGAGGGGGAATCATCATCGATAATCCCGGCATCCGTGAAGTGCATATGTGGACCGATGAGACGACGATCCGGGAGCAGTTTGCCGACATCGAGGAGTTGGCGCGCAACTGCCGCTTCGACAACTGCCGGCATGGTCCCCACGCGGGCTGTGCGATTAGGGATGCCATGGCCGAGGGAAAGCTGGAGCTCTCGCGCTACGAGGGGTTTCTGAAGCTCGAAGAGGAAGTCGCAAAGCTGCGGCTCAGTCGGAAGAAGCGCCAGATGACGATCGAACGCAGGGACCGACGGGATCTAAAGATCAAATCACGCAAATACGACGCCAAGCGCAACAGTAGTGGCGAGGATTAGAGGCTCCGAGGAGTAACAGGGACAAGGGATAGAATAGGTCCAATCTAAGCATTCCCACAGGTTGATCCGTTGAGGAGGTGACGGTATCTTACTTTCATGAGGGAGCCGATCCATAAAATCTTCTTCAGTTTCAGAATTGATCCCAAGATCAAGGAGGCGGCTAAGAGGGCGGCCATTGCAGCCAAGTTGACGATCTCCCGCTATGTGGAGGAACTGATTAGGTTGGATCTCTGGAGGAAACGATTACTGGGGCCCAAAGTGCAATCTCCGTCCAACGCTTCTAAGATTCTTTGAGATTGGCTCTTTGTGGGGATGGATTCCCTTCTGGTGGGCGATTACTCGGGCGTGATGATCCCCGTGAAGCCATGGCTATTGGTTGAGTCACGATACCATCCGGCGATCCGGTTCCCTGAAATGGCATTGATGGAGGTTCCGATGGTTGCGAGGGGGTGGTCGATCGTGGTGAACTCCTGACCATTGTAGAGGAAGCCGTGGGAGATTCCCAGGTCGTCATAGTAGTTGCCGACGATATTGGTTCCGGAGATCCCGTTGGCTAGTGTGCCGTAGGCGGCCTTGGGGTTGATAACGGTTTTGAAGGTGGCGCCGTCGTAGAGAAAACTGCTCCACTGATTCGTTCCTGATTTGCAGACGCCCACGACATTCTTTCCATCAACGGCCAAGAGGTAGATGGTCTCCCCGGAAGCTGGTGAGTCGATGGTCGTGTAGTTCGCGCCGTCGTAGAGGAAGCCGTGGGTTTGAGGAGATCCGTCGTAGTAATTGCCGACGATGGTCTTCCCTGAAATACCGGTGACCATCGTTCCCTCGGTTCCTTTCGGGTGGTCGATGTGGGTGAATGTCGATCCGTTGTAGAGGAAGCCGTGGGTCTTGAGCTGTCGGTCGTAGTAGATGCCCACCACATTCGTGTCGGAGATGCCTCGGGCGTAGGTTCCCTTCTTGCCGACCGGCACCTGCAAAGGGATCCACTGCGCGCTGTCATAGAGGAATCCCCGTGTCCTGCCGCCGTTATCATAGCTCCCCACGACCTGATTCTCCGAGAGACCGTAGGGGCAGATGAAGATGGAGAAGGGAACGTCAGGTGGTGTGGGAAGCGAGGTGAAGGTCACCCCGGCATGAAGCGACGCCGAGTTGATCCACGCGGATGCAACGACAAGCAGAGCACCGCGCAACAGGTTCCTGATTATGCCGATAGCAGCGGCCGAGCGGCTGAACATCCCAATGGTGGGATGGGGATCAGTAATCGGAACGGGAAGGGAAAAATTCCCGTTCATCTTGGGTCCGATGCGCTGCTCTCCTACTGCACCCAAAGGATGGGCTGGGTGATCGCGATGTTGCGTTGGATCTCCTCGTCCGAAGGGTCGGGGCGGAGCTTTGTCCAGAGTTCGATATAGGTGGGATCACCGTAAGCAATCCCGCCCATGAGGAGTGCTGGCTGGCGGGTCGGCCATCCCGCCCAGGCTTGGACATCAGGCTTGAGGGGCCAGCTCGATTTATCCGCGAGGTAGGGTTCGAGGTAGGCGATCCCTTTCTTGATGCTACGGCCGTCCGGGAGCTCGAAAGCCCAGAGATTCTCATCGGGCGTGGAGAGGACCCTGCAGAGTGTGGTCATGTTATCGAGCTGGAAGATGGAGTAGGCGTAGGGTTTGGTCCTCTTGAGTTCGAGCGGGAAGCTTCCGTTCGGCGCCATCTGTTTGGGGATGAAGACTTCCTTGAACTGCCTGCGACACTCGGCAAGGCGCTCCTGGTTCCCCGTGAAGGCGGCAAAGACTGCGGCCTGTAACCAGAAGGCCACGGAGTGATTATTCTTGGTCGCCGCCTCGTCTTGTCCGTTTTTACTGGTAATCATCCAGTCAAGGTAGTCGTGGAACCAAGATTTGAGTCCTGTCACTGTCTCAGTGGGGAAGGCGGGGGACTTCTGCATGGCTGCGATGGCCACAGGCACCTCGATTAAGTGAAGGGTGTCGATGATGCCGATGCCACGACCGTTCGGGAAGGCTCCGGCGACGGTCTGAGCGTGCTGGAGATTCGGATTCATCTTGGTGTCAGGATCCAGGAAGAAAACGCGCAGCATTTCAGCGGCCTTGGCCGCGTACTTGTCCTCCCCAGTGATCACGTAGGCGGCTCCGAGGGCTGCCACGGCGTCCCTCAGCTTGCGGAGTGCCACCCGGTGATCGGAGAAGTTGGCCGGATTACTCTGTCCATCGCGCTGGATGTAAGGAAGCCCATCCGGCTTGGAGGGATCCGGCCACCAGTAGTCGCCGTTGGAATAATAATCATGGATTCCGGCCGGACTCGCTGGAGCCTTGGTCTGCGTGATGCTTAGCGGCGCAAGGAGAAGGGCGGCATCTGCAGCCTTCAGGATCCTAGCCCGGTCGATCGCCGCCACATCGGGAGCCTTATTACCCGGGTGGGGGATCGAAGCGAGGAATGAGGCGTTCGTTGTGGTTGGTATGGCTTGGGCAGATGTGACAGCCGTCGGGGAGGAATCTGCTGCGGATGCCCGAGCAGTCCCCAATAGGAGGAGCGTCAGCAGCGTAAGGGAGGTGTGCTTGATCATGTTCCTAGGGCTTCTGGGTTATTTCTGGCTGTTAATGGGAAGAAAGACGGTCGGAAGGCCCGGGCTTGAGACGCTGGCCACCGAGTCCGCTCCGTTTGTCTGAATGCTGATGAGGGCACGCCCGTTGTACATCTGAACCGATCTGGATCCGGTCGAGGTTCCGAGATTGTCGATCAGGGTTCCGTCGCCCGTGAGGCCGAAGCGTACAGGCGTTGACGCATCAAGGCACTGGACTCCACTCTTGTCGAGGACCTGCGCCTCAATGGTCACCACAGCCCCGTCACGGGAGACCTCCTTCAGTGTGAGTTGAGAGGGTTTATCCCAAGGGGTGCTTTGGTATTTCTGATGGATCTCGTCGGTGAAGGACTTGCCATCCTTCTGGCCGATGGCCTTGAGGGTGTTCTCTCCATCATTCAATTTCACGGACCAGTTCAGGCCGGAGGCTGGGAACTCACCGAGCTTGCGCTCTTTGACTCCTGCCGAGACCCCGTTCACGAAGAGTTCCACCTTGTCGCAGTTGGAGAAGATCTTCACCTGCTTCTCCTCACCCGGTTTGCCCCAACGCACGGGCCACGTGTGGCCATAGATGTGGATCATCGGCTTATCGCTCCAGTAGCTCTGGAAGACGTAGTAGCTCTCTTTAGGGGTGCCATCACGCTCCTCGACCCCCTTCTGGTTCACGCGGGGAACCGGGTTTTCGGGACGGAGCGGGGTCGCGAAGTCCTTGAAGATCCAGGCGGCGGAGCCGGTGAGGTTGGTCATCTGCTCCTGTTCCTTGAGGTGCCAGTCAAACAAGTTGACCATGTAGCTCTCGGACCAGTCTCCATCCTTGGAGGGGCGGGCGGGGCCTCCCTTGGCCTTGTAAGCGCTTCCGACTTCAGCTGTTCCCTGTCCGGTGGAGACATCGCCAAGGAACTTCTCGGGTTCCTCGGAGTGACGTCGTGCATCGCTGTCCCCTCCGTACTCAGCGTGGAAGAAGTGGGGAACCTGCTTGATCCACTTGTCGAGGGCCTTGGTGTACTCGGTGTAGCGTCCGCTGTACCAGCCGGCCCAGATGCTGGGCGAGTAGACATCGACGATGTCCTTGCAGAAATCACAGCGCCTGATCGTGGTTTTCCGAGAGGGATCGAGCTTATGGGCAAGGTCGTTCTGCGCGGTCATGAAGGCACGGACTCCAGCCTTGTCATAGACGGGGAAGTCTCCCTCCCAGTCGTTTTCGTTACCAAGTCCCCAAAGGATGATGGAAGGATGGTTGTAGTGTTGGTCGATCATGTTGCCGAGCATGTCGCGGCACTGTTGCTTGTAGCCTTCTCCGCCGATGCCACCACGGCACCACGGTTCCTCTTCCCAAGCAAGGATGCCGAGTTCATCGCAGAGATCTAGGACCAGGGGAGCCTGCTGGTAGTGACCTAGGCGCACGAAGTTAACGCCCATCTCCTTCATCGACTGGAGTGTCTTTCGGACGACATCGTCAGGTACTGCCGCCGCGACGCCGGCATGATCTTCATGGTAGTGGGTGCCACGTAGAAGAAGGCGCTCGCCATTCAATTTGAAGGGGCCGTGCTCGACCCACTCGAAAGAGCGGACGCCGAATCGCCCCGCGACCTCCTCGTCTCCCTGAGGTGATTTCAGGGTCACCGAGCAATTGTATAGGGCGGGAGATTTGGGTGACCAGAGTTGGGGGGACTTTATACTGAAGGAGGCGATCTCCTTCTCTCCCTGCCATGGTTCGCTCTGGATATCGGAGGTTTCTACGACCTTGCCAGACTGATCGGTGACTTTCAGGGCGATGTTGAGTTTCTCTTTTGAATCGGTCGGATTGTAGAGCCTGGCCCGGACTTTGATCTTGGCTTGGCCGGAGGCTTCCAGGGTCGGTTCGACATGGATCCGCTCGACGGAAACGGCGGGTACATAATCAAGATAGACATGGCGATAGATGCCACCGTAGCGGTTGAAATCGCTCAGATCCGAAGGGACCACTTCTGCATCGCGGGAGTTATCACATTTTACAGCAACAGGGACTTCACCCTTGTAAGCGGGATTGGCGAGAGCCTTTGTAGCCGCATCAGTGATATCGACAGTCCACTCATCGTAGCCCCCGACATGAGAGCCTACCTTATCAAGGCCGACGAAGACCTCGGATTTCTGACCGGCTCCGTTGAAGTGGAGAAGGGTACGTCCCCCTGCGTAGGGGTTGGCCACCTTGAGATGGGTGCGATACCATCCGGGACCTTGGTAGTAACGGACATCGGGATCAACGGCATCACGACCATTGAAGCAATGTGGGAGGATTACCTGCTTCCACTGTACGTTGTCAGTGGCTTTGTCGCCACGCCAGATCTCCCAGATGCTCCCCAAGGAACCCTGATAGTACTCCCAGTCTTGGTCGAGGGCTTGACGGGTCTGGGCCTGTGACTGAGAGGTTGCAGTAAGTGCCAAAACGGCTCCTAAAATTAGGAGCCGTGGTGAGAGAAGGGAGGTGGTTTTTTTCATGAAGCGGAAGAAGGAACCTTAGCAGGAGGCTTCGCCCCTTGCCATCCCTTGTTCCACTGATCCATGAGTTTTTTTACCAGGTCGGCATTTTCGGCTTTCTTGGCAATATTGGTGTTTTCCTGAGGGTCGGTCTGGTGATCATAGAGCTCGATGGCATTGATCTTGGAGTGATCATCACGAGCGACCCAGACCGTAAAGCGGTAGCGGTCGGTCCTCATGGAGTAGCCCATCAGAGGAACATCGGTGCCTTTTCCCTTAGGTCTGGGATACTGACTGAAGACGGCCGTCTTCCATGGTTGATCGGGATGATCAAGCAACGGAGCGAAGCTTGTTCCCTCAAGCTGGGTGGGGAGAGGCAGTCCGGCCAACTCGGAGAGGGTGGGATAGATGTCCACATGCTCCACCAGAGCCTTGCTGTGTCCGCCGGCATTCTTCATGTTGGGCACGGAAATGATGAGCGGTGCATTCACGTCGTTCTCGACATTGGTGTGCTTGCCCCATGTGGAGTGCTCGCCAAGCTTCCACCCATGGTCACCCCAGAGGATGACGATGGTATTCTTATCGAGGCCGAGGTTTTTAAGTTCATCAAGCACCCTGCCGATTTGGGCGTCCGTGTAGCTGATACCCGCGAAATAGGCCTGCTTCAGCTTGTGCTGGACTTCGTCAGGAACACGTCCCGTTGGAGGAACTCCCTTATAGGCACGGAACTCTCCATCCTGAGGATTAACGGCATATTCAGGAGCGTCAACGGGAAGGAATTGATTCGGAGCCAGATCAATTTTGGCCGGATCATACATGTCCCAGTATTTTTTTGGGGAGACCCAAGGGAGGTGGGGCTTAATGAAGCCGACGGCGAGGAAGAAGGGTTGATCCTTCTTGGCTAGTTCCTGAAGGGTCTTCACAGCAAGGTCGGCAACCTTGCCATCCGTGAATGTGTTATCCGGAACGTCCGCGCATTCGTAAATCGGGCCTCGGATATTATACTTACCCCCCTCATCGCCCCCGCCAGCAGTGGCATCGCCGGCTTTCCCCTTTTTCTTTTTTCCCTTCTTATCGGTAGCCGGAGGAGTTGTCGTGGCGACGGCATTGGAATCGACTCCCGGAGTGGAGTAGGTGCTTGGCTCGGCGCCAGCGTTGTTACCTTTCGTGCCGTCGGGTTCTCCTTGAACATTCTCATTCTTTCCTACACGGGCGGCATCCTCAGGGAGGGCGTAGACTTCAGCCTTGGGTACCTGCCAAGGAACCGACCAGGAGGCCTCATCATTGAGACTGCCATGGAAGATTTTCCCCATGCCCTGAACAAAATAACCGTTGTCTTTGAAGTTTTGCATCAAGGTCGTGACATTCGGAAGCGTGGTCCGGAAATGGGTCACCAGATCCCATACTTTGGTCGTGTCGGGGCGGGTTCCCGTAATGAGTGAGGTGCGGGAGGGGGAACAAACTGCTTGCTGAACGTAGGCGCGGTCAAAGACCATTCCCTTTTTTGCAAGATCGTCAATGTTCGGGCTGTGGATGTAGTCCTTGCCGTAGCAACCCAGTTCGGGGCGCATGTCATCACAAGCAATGAAAAGAACGTTCGGTTTCTTCGAAATGCCGGTCGTGGTTGCGGCTTTTGTGTCCGCCTTCACGGAGGCAGTCAGTGAGAGCAGCAGTGAAGCTGCTACGAAGGATGCATTTTTTATGTTCATGAGATTCTTTTCAGGGGTTGAACTATCAGGAGGACTTTTTAGCGATCAGGATTGAGGTGATGTGGACGTAGTCGGAGGCTTGTTTCCCTGCCATCCTTTATTGTATTGGTCCATCAATGTTTTCACGAGTTCCGCGTTGGCAGGGTCCTTGGCGATGTTGGTATTCTCCTGAGGGTCTGTCTTGTGATCATAGAGTTCAAGGGAGTCGATCTTGGTGTGATCGTCCTTGTTGCACCAGACCGTGAAACGGTAGCGGTCGGTTCTCATGGAATAGCCCATGATCTCGTTCCTCGGGTACTGGTTAAAGGCAGCCGTCTTCCAGGGAAGCGAGATATTGATCAACAACGGCTTGAAACTTGTGCCCTCCAAAGTCGCTGGCAATGGGAGTCCGGCCAGGTCTGCGAGCGTGGGATAGATATCAACGAATTCCACCAGGGAGTCCGTCTTGGATCCCGCGCTCTTCATGCCGGGAGCAGAGATGATCAGGGGTGCGTTGGCGTCATTCTCGACGTTGCTGTGCTTACCCCATGCTCCATGCTCGCCAAGTTTCCAACCGTGGTCCCCCCAGAGGATGACCACAGTGTTCTTGTCGAGGCCTAGAGCCTTGAGTTCTGCCATCACGCGACCGACCTGTGCGTCCGTGTAACTGACACTCGCAAAGTAGGCGTGCTTGAGTTTGTGGGCGAGTTCATCAGGAACCGGTGTTCCCTTGGGGGACATCCCCAAATACTGATAGATTTCGCCATCATACTTGCGGATCGCATAATCAGGGGCGTCCTTGGGATAGAAGGGGTTGGGAGCCAACTTGATCGACTGTTCATCATAGATGTCCCAGTATTTTTTCGGGGAAACCCAGGGGAGGTGAGGCTTGATGAAGCCGACAGCAAGGAAGAAAGGCTGATCTTTCTTGGAGAGTTCCTTCAGCGTCTGGATCGCAAGGTCAGCGACCTTTCCGTCCTGATAGGTGTTATCAGGAACATCGGCACACTCGTAGACCATGCCGCGTCCTGCTCCTCCGCCCTCTTCATTGTCGCCACCAGCAGATTTCTTCCCTTTCTTTTTACCCTTTTTGCCTTCCTTGGCTGTCGGGGGACTATCTGGTTCGCCCTCCACATTGGCCGTATTCTTGGCCTCTGACTGAGCAAGTGCATACTTGGGAGCAGAGGGAACAACCCATGGAACGGACCATGAGGGCTCGTCATTCAGGCTACCGTGGAAGATTTTACCCATCCCCTGGGTGAAGTAGCCGTTATTCTTGAAGAGTTGTGGAAGTGTCTGCGCGTCGGGAAGGGCCTTCCGGAAATGGGTGACCAAGTCCCAGACCTTTGTGGTGTCTGGACGCATTCCTGTCAGCAGGCTTGAGCGTGAGGGGGAGCAGACGGCTTGCTGGCAGTAGGCACGTGTGAAGACGATGCCGTTGCTGGCTAATGCATCAATATTTGGGCTCTTGATGTAATCCTTACCGTAGCAGCCTAATTCGGGCCGGAGGTCATCGATGGCAATGAACAAAACGTTCGGCTTCTTCTGGGCGTTCGTTGGACTTTGCGCTGAAGCGTTCTGGCAGAAAGAAGGTAGAGCGGAGATCAGCAGAGATGCTGCCAAGATGGCGTTGTGTCGTTTATTCATGGAAGTGGAAGTGTGTCGAAGATTGAGTGAATGCAGAGGGAGGTAGTTGATCGGAAAGCAGGTTGATCAGGATGCAGGTGATGATGTTGAAGTCATGGGGGGCTTATTTCCCTGCCATCCCTTCTGCCACTGGGCCATCAATGTCTTTACAAGGTTCTCATTGGCTGGATCCTTGGCGACATTGGTGTTCTCCTGCGGATCGGTTTTCTCGTCATAGAGTTCGATGGCATCCACCTTGGAGTGATCGTCCTCATGGACCCAGACGGTGAAACGGTAGCGGTCGGTGCGCATCGAATATCCCATCAGATCTGCTCCATGCGTGGCCTCATGACTGCGAGGATATTGGCTGAATGCGGCGGACTTCCAAGGAAGGTTCAAGTTTTCCAAAAGAGGCTTCGTGCTGACCCCCTCAAGGTGACTGGGGAGAGGAAGCCCTGCCAATTCCGAGAGGGTGGGGTAGATGTCCACAAACTCGACCAGTGACTTGGTATGCTGACCCGCGTTCTTCATTCCGGGAACGGAAATGATCAGAGGGGCGTTCACGTCGTTCTCCACATTGCTATGCTTGGCCCAGGCATCGTGTTCACCGAGTTTCCAGCCGTGATCCCCCAAAATGATCACGATGGTGTCCTTCTCGAGGCCCAAGGTTTTGAGTTCACCGAGAAGCTTGCCGACTTGGGCGTCCGTATAACTGATGGCGGCGTAGTAGGCATGCTTCAGTGTACGGGCCAGATCATCAGGGAGATGTCCGTCGGGAATGGCATGATACATGCGGAGCTCATCGCCGGGGATAATCGAATATTCGGGCGCATCCTTGGGACGAAACGGATTGGGAGCCAGCTTGATTGTGGCGGGATCATAGAGATCCCAGTATTTTTTTGGAGAAACGAAGGGGAGGTGTGGTTTTACAAAGCCAACGGCGAGGAAGAAGGGCTCTTTTTTCGCCGCAAGCTTCCGCATGGCCTCAAGGGCAAGGTCACATACCTTTCCATCCGTGTAGGTATTGTCCGGCACATCGGCGCACTCGAAAGCGGGTCCGCGTGTGCGGAGACGATTCGGGGCAATTTCCCCCGCAGCGTAAGGCTCTTTTTCTCCGGGAATTGCTTTCTTGCTCTCACCGTCACCATCAGGTTCGCCTGCTGGTTTATGATTGTTCAATTCGACATTTTCGGGAATGGCGTAGACTGGAGACTTGGGGTTGACCCATGGCACGGACCAAGAGGCCGGATCATTGAATCCGCCGTGAAAAACCTTACCCATCCCTTGAACAAAATAACCGTTGTTCTTGAAGTTTTGGAGCAGGGTCACGACGTCGGGAATTGCTTTCCTGAAATGGGTCTTGAGATCCCAGACCTTGGTCGTGTCTGGTCGGGTGCCGGTGAGTAAACTTGATCGGGTGGGTGAGCAAACGGCCTGCTGGACGTACGCCCTGTCAAAGACCACCCCATTGGAGGCAATTCTGTCAATATTCGGGCTGTGGATATAGTCCTTGCCATAGCAACCGAGTTCCGGTCTCAGGTCATCCACAATAATGAAAAGGACATTCGGCTTCTTCGCCTGATCTTCCGCGTTGACGGTGTGAGCAGTGACTGACAACAGCAAAGCAGAAAGAAGGAATCGGGGAAGGGAAGTTCTCATGATGTTATTGGGGGTAAAAAAACGGCTTAAGAGGGTTTCTCTTATTCGCCCGGAGTATTAGCGTTTTCACTGCTCATCGAATTAGTCTCAGGAGTCGCCTTCTTGCCGGCAGCTTTCTCAGCTTTCTTTTTCTTCTTGGCATCTCTGTTGGCATGACGTCCGGATCCGTCCCCATCATCTACGATGCCACCTGCAGGATTGAGTTGATCAAGGACGCCCTGCAGATACTTCCGCTCGTTGATGGCCACCTCGTCCTTGGTATCACCCGGGACTTTTGTTTCCGCGTAGGGAGCATTCCTCATGTCAAAGAGTTCACTGGCCTCGTTAAGCTTCCAGTTCATGTCACGGTTGTACCAGTGCCTGCCTAATTCAACGAAGATCCAGGAGCGGGGCCAACCATCCTCTTTGCCCTTGAGTTGGGGAGCAAAATCTTTTCCGTCCACCACGACTCCTTGTGGGAGTGTCGCCCCGGCCACATCGGCCAGCGTCGGTAAAAAGTCCGTGATGTTGAGGAGATTCTTCGAAACCTTGTCAGCCGGTACGACTCCGGGCCAACTGGCGATGCAGGGAACCAAGGCTCCGCATTCCAACATTGTGCCTTTTTGACCTATCACGGGTTTGCCATGAACCGTAGACCGGGCGGCATCACCAGCGGCAGTTCCATTGTCTCCCGCAAAAACAATGAGTGTGTTGTCACGGAGGTGGAGCCTGTCCAATTCGGCGATCAACTGGCCGACGATTTTATCCATGTAGGCGATATTATCAGCGTAGAGGTCCTTGCTATCGGGGGCACTGTCTGGAGTCGGGAGAATCTCCGCATGGACGTGCGAGATGGCATAATAGAGATAAAATGGCTTCTCCTTATTCGTATTGATGAAGTTGAAGGCAAACTTCTGCATCGTGTCGGGAAGATATTCCTTGTCCTTAAGTGGCACTTCCTGGCCATTGAGTGTGTAGGTTTTATTGCCGTCCTGGGTATTCCAGTATTTGCCACTGCCGTTAAAGCGCAGGTACTCGTCGAATCCCCAGTCGCTCGGTTGGAGGGGAAGTTGGCTCCATTTGCCGCACATGGCCGTTGCATAGCCGGCCGTCTTCAAGATCTTGGGCATCATGATTTCATTGGCCGGTTTGAGAAGTTTGCCGCTGTCATTACCTGTCATGCCGGTGTGGTAGGCATACCTTCCAGTCATGAGGCAGGCCCTCGAGGGACCGCATAGCGGAGAAGCGTAGCAGTGCTCAAAAAGCGTTCCACTCTTTGCAAGGGCATCAATGTTGGGCGTCTTGAACAGATCGGCCCCGTAGCAGCTCAAGTTTCCGATGCCCAGATCATCTGCGAGGATGAAAATAATGTTGGGCTTCTGCTTGTTCGATTCCTCCGCTGCTGAAAGGAGAGGGTCGGTGGAAAAGAGGGCTGTCAACGAAAGAGCGGCGACGGCGATCCCGTGGGAAATCTTATTTGTCATGTGTGGGGGTGGGGTTGGATTGTGAAGATGGCAAAAAATCGTCTTGAGAGTAAACTAAAACACCTACCTTCTTGAAAGGTTGCAGCATTTTTCAAGAAATCATCGACCTGCCTCAAGTGAGTAATCAGCTCAATCTTAACGTGGTATCATCAACGTCAGTTCTCCTTGTGCCTCTGTCAGGGTCGCTCGGCAGGTCGGAGTAATGGCCATGGCCTTTTCAAGTGCGCCGTGATTGGCTTTCTGATCGTCGGTTGATGACTGAACGGGTACGGCGATGGTGATCGTCGCGTTGGTCACGTTTACCTTGCAGTCGAGTTGTTTGCCAACGATCCAAGGGGTAACGCCGCCCTCTCCCGGCGCTGCATTCTTTTGAGGGCACTGGGTGGCGTAGGTGGCCATCAGTTGAAGGACCGATCGCAGGAGAACATAGTCATTTTTGATCATGACTGGAGTGGCGGTGTTCTGACCAGTCACTTGAAAGTCGATGGGAACGCCCCACCCCAACTCTTCTTTGCTCATCAGTCCCTTCACATCTGTTAAGAGATCATTGAGGGGGAAGTTTTCTTCAATGATGTCAGCAGAGGCGGCGGTCGGATGAACAGGGAATGGGAGTTCCTGCTTTTTCAGGTTTTCCCACTCGGCTTGAGTTGCCTTTACCCAATTCGGGAGTCTGCCAAGACGTAGCTCTAGTTGAGCCTCGTAAAGTGATTCAGGTGACACAAGCGTACCCGGTGACTCATTGCCCAGTACGGAAGCTTCATTTAGTGTCATGGTTTTTCCATGCAGCCCGACAAATAAGGGTTTCACGAACTTGGCAGATCCCCCTTTGTTGAGATCCCAGAAATCGACGGGCATCTTGTCATTCCCTTGATAGAGGAAGTTCCAGTAGACCATCCAGCGAAGGTGGTTGGGAAAGGCTACAATCGGACCTCCGCTATGGGTCATTGTTCCCCCATCAACCCTGTCGATAAGAGTTGTGTAAGGTCCATTGCCGTGGGAATCGATCGATTGGTTGGGTAGCAAAGTCCAGCGCCAGACAGTGGTGCCCGAGGAGCGGTTGCCAGTAGAGGCAGCATGGAGTTGTCCTTCCTGCTCATCGGTCAAACCCAAGAGATTAAAGGAACTATCCGAGCGAGCGGCTACGTCATAATGTGCCGGATTACCCGAAAAACGAATCTCCATGATCGAGCAAGTGGTCGATTTCCTGAGGTAGACCCCGGAATTCATATTGAAAAAGGAGCACCGACGTACCCATCCATCCGCCACTCCGTTAAAGAGGATTGCATCCCAACCCTCATCATCCAAAGCGCTGCGATGATGAACAAAGGATTCTCTCCAAGCCCCTTCGAAAGCAATGTCCTCTATCCCGTCATGTTCGATCATTGATTCCTTCGAGAGTGTTGCGCCACTGTTTTTGCCCAAATTCACCAAGAGTGGTTCAGCAAGGGTCAGCATTGTCCCATGAATGCTGCTAATCTTGTGGATTTCATTGATGCTAAGACCCTCAACCGCCCGTTTCCACCGAGCGTCGGGCTGGAGTCCCGCCAAGAGTTCCTGGGTTAATTCCTTGGATGAAGCCCTGATGGAAACATGGTCACCCGGGTGCAGTCCCTCGGTGGAGGTCAGGGGAACATCGCAGGATGAACGCCTGACCTCCCCACTCACGGCGATGACCTTGCGTGGGGTCTCAGGGGCCTCAAATGAAAAAATGTAATTGATGGCAGCGAATTCCTTTCCATCTTTTGGAACTTTGTAAGGGCCGGTTCCATATCCCGAGTGAACGGCACGGATGACTGTGCCGGCTTTCCCCGATCCAGATCCCCTGATCACGATCCCGGAGGAGTGAATCCTTATCGGCTCAACTTTGCTTCTATCCGTCCACACAAGGAACCTGCCAGGGGGGAAGAGGACAACACCACCGCCGGCTTTTTCAGCCGCACTCACGGCTTTGCGAATAGCATCTTCAGAAGAGCGGGCATCATTCGGGATGGCGCCATAATCGGTCACCCTGAAGAGAGGTCCGGAGAGATTGGGGATCTGTTGTTCACTGTGATCGTATCCAGCGTAGGAGTAATCCGCCAGGATCTCGGGCGAGGATCGATCCTTGGAATCCTTGAACTGCTGCCAGCTTAAGGGGGTGGTTGCAACGGTTGCCGTCGAGGTTCCAATTCCTAGTATTCCCAAACAAGCGATTGGGAGGAGTGGTCGGAGCGTCACTGATAATGAAAACTTCAAGTTGCAGAGGATTGATTCGGTCATGATTGAGAAAATGGTCAGGTGTTGGCCTGCACGGTCGATGGATGGAGAGAATTTGATTTCCTAATCCCAGAAATCTGAATGTCGAGGGGAATTGGATCAATGGGGGTGCCGGATAGTAAAAAATCGACAATTGGTCAGTTCTGGCGTTTTGATTGATTTTATGAAATCCCCCCTCTTCTTGATTCCCTTTGTTCTGTTGACCCTTCTCTCATTAGGTGCCCAGCAACCGGTTCTACCTGACACGGAAAAGCGGGGCGGCACGCTGACCACAAATGGGGGGGCAACGAATGCCGAGGTTGTTTCGGTGAAGGCCCCTCAAGCAGCTTCAACGGAATCCCCCCAAGCCACACCTCGTCCCTTCGAGCCAACCCCGTTGGCTCTTCCTGGTAGCACCCCGATTGTCTTCCGGAAAACCGGAGGGACGGAACTCCTGCTTCATGTGGTCAATCCTGCAGGATGGACGGCGTCGGATAAGCTTCCCTGTCTGATTTCCTTCTTTGGCGGTGGCTGGGTCAACGGAACTCCAGCGCACTCCATCGAGTGGGCTCGCTGGGCGGCGGAACACGGGATCGTGGGGGTGGCTCCTGACTACAGGACACGATCCCGCCACAACAGCCAGCCTGAGGATTCGGTTTCCGATGCCAGAGCCGCCGTGCGATGGGTTCAGGATCATGCCACCGAGTTGGGTGTGGATCCAACCCGCATCGTCTGTGCCGGAGGTTCTGCCGGAGGTCATGTGGCGGCCTGGACCGCAATCCCCACCAAGGGACCTGGAGCAGATGATCTTGGCGCGCCGTCCCCGCTTCCTGTGGCACTGATCCTTTTTAATCCTGTAACCGACACCAAGGACTCCGGGTACGGAGGAACAAAGCGCTTTGGAGGTTCATCCCAGAGGGCATTGGCCTGTTCCGTGCCTGACCAGATGCCGGCCAAGATGCCGCCGACTCTTGTCTTCCATGCAAAAGCTGACAAGACGGTTTCCATTAAAAATTCCACTGATTTTCGTGACAAGCTTGTCTCTGCTGGAAACCGTTGCGAATTAATCTCCTTTGAGGGGTTGGGTCACAGCTATTACTCCACCAAGTATGGAGCGGAGGGTGCTGCAGCAAAAGTCACAACCAAGCAGGAGATGGAGAAATTTCTCGTGAGTTTGGGGCTGATCAAGGCGCCTGCAACTCCAGCTGCTTTTGTCTCCCCGACGAAGCGGTGATTGCTTCTCCGAGATCTTAGGGATGCTTCTCTAAGAATGTGGTCCTGATTGATGCTCCAAAGGAATCCAAGCATTTCCTGTCATGACAAGGAGTGAGAGCAGGCTGATCGTGTCTTCAAAATACTCCTCCCGTTTATTGGAGCAGTAGGCAAAGACGCCATTTACCCATGCCTGATTCCCAAGGGCTGACGCGGCGACTCCCGTTGGAGCGATAAAGCAGGCGGTGTCGAAATCGTTTCCTTTGGCATCCGATCCATCAAGGCGGTAGCCGGCTAGGAAAGCGTCGGGCTTCTGGATGTTGGAGTTAGCCCATGCCATGAAGGGCTTTAAAGCAGTCTCTGCGCGCGGGTCACTGAGCGTTGAGGCAGCCCATCCGATACGCCATGGAACCCGGCAGGCGTTGTAGTAGAACTCCCCGTCATGGGGGCTCTCTAGAAACTTTGCTTTGGCTGGTATCCAACCCCCGTTTTCTTCAATGGAAAAATCAGGCACCAGTCCCGAATGTGAGGAGGATTGCGTCTGGAGTTGGTTCAGGACTCCATAGGATGCTCTCTCAACTTTTGTCCATAGTTCATCGCCTGTGGCATCCCGGAAAGCCCGGAAGTGTGTCGGCATGATGTCGGATGGGCGAGTCTGGCCTGATTCCTCATTCCAGTCCCCAAGCCTCAATGAGCCATCGGGCCTCACCAGTGTGATGCCGATTTCATGGATCAGTGACCTTGCCTCCTCCAGATAACGGGGATCGCCCCACTGACCATGCGCGAGTAGAAGGGCGAAGGCGATATCGAGATCCCCGTCGGTCGCACTATCGCTTCTGATAGGTTTTTCATCTTTCGGGATCTGCCAGTTCATGAAGGCAGGATTAATCTTGGAGGGGAAGCGTTTGCGGAAGGCGTTCAGGCCATCGAAGAGACGTTTTGCCTCCGGGTCCGAGCCTGCCATGTAGGCCGTGAGTATCAATCCGTATCCCATCGCTTCAGAGACGGTGCGACCCTTGTGGTCATACTTGACCTTGTAATCACAAGGAACTCGGACCGATGAGACAATATATTTGGCTTTCCAATAAGAGTAGAAATCCCGGACGATTTTGTTCACTTGCTCCTGAGATGCGCTATCTGGAACGACTCCTTTCATGGGGAAATTTCCCGCTTGTGGAAATGGTCTTAGAACTTTTCCTTGGGAAGTCGGAGGAACATCTTCCGCTCGAACCATGTTCAAAAAAGCAAGCGAGCAGGCTAGGGATGCGAAGACGATACGAAATGCCATGCGAAGAAGAGGGCGGGGGATTTGCTCAGTGGCGAACTAATTCGAAATGGAATGCCTCATGATAACCATGAGGGTCTTCATAATGAAGTTTTTCGTCGTGATTTCGTAAGCCTTGTCATGGAGTAATAGCTTTGGTTACTTAATAACAACTTCCCTGACACGTCCATGAGCTCTCTTCTATTATTTCCAAAGATGTTTCTGGCCGGAGGAGTGTTTTTGGGAGCTTTTCAGAAACCAGCCCCCGTTGAAGTCTTGAATCACACGCTTCCCGGAATAGAAATCAGCTCCTCCCAAGTAGTCTGCCGCTCTCGGTGGGGAACTCCAATGCCACCCGATGGCAAGGCCGGTTACAGTCTGATCGCACCGATCAGGAAAAAACTCATTGAGCAAAGCCTCTGGATTCCTCCTGTTTCCGGAACTCGTCCGGTTGCCTCCTCTCAATAACAAGCTAGGGCAGGCAAGGCGGCATACACGAGTTTGTGTTGGGAGTCCTGGTCGAACTTTTTTTTACGACCGGTATCAGGTATACTTGAGTACCTCGTCGATCGTCGTGATCCCCTCGAAGATACAGCGCAGGCCATCCGCCCGGAGTGTGCTCATGCCGAGTTCCATGGCCTTCTGCCTCATCACTACATTCGGTGCGCGCTCATTGATCAGGGCCCGGATGGGATCGGAGATTTTCAGGAGTTCGTAGAGTCCTTTTCTCCCCTTGTAACCGGTGTGATTGCACTCTGGGCAACCTTTGCCGAAGTAGAAGGTCTTGTCGCCGATGTCGTAAGGAGAGAGTCCGAGTTGAGAGAGAAGGGCTTCGTCGGGTTCGTAGGAGACCTTGCACTTCGAGCAAATTCTTCTCACCAACCGCTGTGCAAGCACTCCTTCCAGGGAGGCGGAAATCATGAAGGGTTCGACCCCCATGTCGACCAGTCGAGAGATCGCCCCAGTCGAGTCATTGGTATGTAGCGTGGTGAAGACCAGGTGTCCCGTAAGAGAGGCTTGGATGGCAATCTGGGCCGTCTCCAGATCGCGGGTCTCACCGATCATGATCCGGTCTGGATCCTGTCGGAGGAAGGCCCTGAGAACCCTTGAGAAGGTCAGACCGATGGCTTCGTTGATCGGGACCTGCATGATGCCATCGATCTCATATTCCACAGGATCCTCGGCAGTCAGCAGTTTGGAGTCGATGGTGTTGATCTTGTTGAGGCAGGCGTAGAGGGTCGTGGTCTTGCCGGATCCCGTCGGTCCCGTGACGATGAATATCCCATTGGGTTTCTCAATAGCCTCCAGGATGTACTCATGGACGTCAGGAGGCATCTGGAGGGTCTCCAGATCAAGTTGGACGGCACTGCGGTCGAGAACGCGTAGCACGACGCTCTCGCCGAACTGGGTCGGTAGGGTCGAGACACGAAGGTCAACTGTCTTTCCCTGGATCTGACGTTGGATGCGACCATCCTGCGGCACACGCCTTTCGGCGATATTCAGGTTGGCCATGACCTTGACACGGGAGATGACGGGGAGAGCCAAGTGGCGCGGAGGCGGCTCCATTTCATAGAGTGCGCCGTCCACGCGGTAACGAATCTTGAACTCCTTTTCAAAGGGCTCGAAATGGATATCGCTGGCCTGAGCCTGCACAGCTCGATCCAGGATCAGGTCCACATACCTGATGATGGGTGTGGAGTTGGCCTCGGCTACCGCGGCCGCCGCATTGAACTCCTCCTCGGACTCTAATGTAATGACGCCCGTATTCCTGAGTTGGCCCAGAACGTCCTCCATGGAGGTGTCCTCGGAGCCGTAATGTTTTTTGATCAGTTCCTCAACCTGCTTCCTGGCTGCCACCACTTGGAGGATTTCTCGATTCAGAGAGAAGCGGATGTCTTCTAGAGCCTGAATATCAAGAGGATTGGCAAGAGCCACGGTGAGATGGTTGCCCGCGGCGGAAACCGGGATAACCTCGTGAAGACGGGCCATTCCCGCCGGAATCAATTGGAGTAGCGCAGGCGTCGGCTCAAACCCTGCCAGATCCATGGCATCGACACCGAGTTCCGAGGCCATGATCCTGGCGAAGGAGAGGTGGTCTGCGATCCCCTGTTCCTCCATGATCTCGTCGATCTGTCTTCCAGTGTTGGTCGCTTCTGTCAGCAACTCCTCACCCGTGACTTCGCTAAGGGCTCCCGAGCGTTTGAAAATATCAATGACTTGTTGCGGATTCATGACTTTCTCAATGTGTGTCGCCCATGGTGCTTGAAATGACCTCTTCCGCAGTGGTCAGACCGGCCAGCACCTTCCGGATCCCATCCTCGCGTAATGTCCTCATTCCGAGTTCCCTGGTCCTGTGGCGGATTTGGAGGGTCGTGGCACTCCTGTTAATCATCTGTCGTATCTCATCATCAACGACAAAGATTTCGAAGATACCCATCCTACCGCGGAACCCTTGGCCCCTGCACTTCTGGCATCCAACGGAAGTCATCGGTGTTGCTTTGGAAAGTTGGCCTGCATCCAGATTGAGCGATCTGATCTCGTAGTCAGTGAGTTCGCAGGGCTTCTTGCAATGGGGGCAGAGTTTGCGGACAAGTCGCTGTGCCATGACCGCTCTGAGGGCGCTGGAGACAAGGAAGGGTTGGACACCGATATCAACGAGTCGGGCCACTGCCGAGGGGGCGTCGTTGGTGTGAAGGGTGGAGAGAACAAGGTGTCCTGTCAGGGAGGCATTGATGGCGATCTGGGCCGTTTCCTTATCACGGATCTCGCCAACCATGATGATGTTGGGGGCTTGTCGGAGCATCGATCTGAGAGCTGCGGGAAAGGTCATGCCGACCTCAGAATTCACCTGGACCTGATTGATTCCGGTCATCTGGTACTCGACAGGCTCCTCAACAGTGATGATTTTCCGATCGGGCCTGTTCATGTAATTGAGGCAGGCGTAGAGCGTGGTGGTTTTTCCTGATCCTGTTGGCCCCGTCACCAGGATAATACCATCTGGAAGTTTCACGAGGCGCTCGAACATGGCCTGGTCATCGCTTAGGAAACCGAGTTCCGGAAGTCCCAGCATCAGCGATGATTTGTCCAGGATACGCATCACGACACTCTCCCCGTGGACGGTCGGGACGGTCGACACACGTAGATCCACTGTCTTGTCCCCGATTTTCACCTGGATGCGACCATCCTGAGGGACGCGTTTTTCTGCGATGCTCATCGAGCCGGTCATGATCTTGAGACGGCTGATGATGGCCCCTTGGAGTTTTTTCGGCGGGCTTTGGACCTCCTGAAGGTTTCCGTCGATCCTGAAGCGGACCCGTAGAGATTTCTCAAGTGGCTCGATGTGGATATCACTGGCCCTGTTGTTCTGAGCCTCGAAGAGCAGACTGGAGACAAGCTGGATAATAGGGGCATCGTCCTCGGTTTCATCACCCGCATCCAATGCAAAGCCGCTTCCCAAACCATCCAGTTCCTGTGGGTAGAGTCGTTCCAGCTTTTCTGTAATCTGTGAGGGGACGGCGCAGACAAACTCCACGGGACGGTTGAGCAAGAATCCCAGGCTGTCAAAAGCCTCGAAATCAAGAGGGTCCGAGATGGCTAGCACCAGGGATCCATCGTGTTCCGAGACGGGGATCGTTTTGTACCTGCGGGCCGTCTCCGATGGAAGTTGGGCGAGCAGTTCAGGTGGCTGGGTTACTTGGGAGAGGTCGACGAACGACATCCCGTTTTGCAGGGCGAGAGTGCGGGCCACATCTTCAGCCGAGACGGTTTTCTCACGGACGAGAAAATCGACCACACTGGTTCCGCCGCACCGATTTGATGCATCCGCCACCTGATCGGCTGTTACCAGACCTGCGTCCTTGAGGATCTCCAGAGTGTATTCGTCGTTTGCTGGCACGTTGGTTGGATGAATGTGAAAAGCGATATATCGGCTTCCTGAGGCGGAATGTCAACGGGGGTGACATTGAACGATGCAATTGATTTCAGTCCACGGCCTGACATATCGTTTCAAGGACATGGCTCGTTATCGCACAATTCTTATCTTCGGAGCACCGGGGAGTGGCAAGGGAACCCAAGGCAAGATCCTAGGCAAGATCCCCGGCTTCTATCATTGCGCCTGCGGTGATGTTTTTCGCTCACTCGATCCAGCAAGCGAATTGGGTGGAGCCTTTCTGGAATATTCGAGCAAGGGCCAGCTCGTGCCAGATGAGATGACCGTGCGTCTCTGGCACGAGTCGATCCGCAAGACCGAGGAATCGGGCAAGTTCAAGCCGGGCCGCGACTATCTGATCTTGGATGGCATCCCGAGGAATGTGGCCCAGTGCGAGTTGATGGAGGAGTTGATCGAAGTCCGCCGGGTTTTTCATCTCTCCTGCCCTGATCGTGACAAGTTGGTAGAAAGGCTCAAAAAACGGGCCCTGCGTGACAATAGGCTCGATGATGCCAACGAAGAGGTCATCCGGAGCAGGTTGGCCACTTATGACTCTGAATCAAAACCGATGCTTCACCATTATTCGACCATCAAGCGGCATGATATCGACGCCTCCATGACGCCGCTCGAGGTCATGTATGAGATCCTTAAAGGTCTGCTTGAGGAGACCGGGGCTTCGTTGCCACGGTAACGTTGGGCAATGAGCCAGTTTGAGAGTTTCAGGGCTTCCTCACTCTTTTGCCGAAAATGTGACAAGCCCATGTCCGTAAGGGAACAACTTCTCCTGATTCTTCCAGACAGGGAGATTCACGATTATCTTTGTTCAGGATGTGGCACCTCACTTGGTCAGCGTGAAGTGATGGCCGGGGAAGCCATTACATCGGTCTCGTCGGGGCGCGGTTCCGGAATCGGGGGCGCCGTAAAACGCTTTTTCCGGGGGAAATAGCTATCCATCATCACGGCATGCGCATTCTCTTTGCCGGCACCGGTGACATCGGTATACCCACGCTCCGGTTCCTTGCCGACAGCCACGAACTTGTCGGCATACTGACCCAGCCGGATCGTCCAGCCGGACGCCATCGCGATCTGAAGCCGCCAGCCATTAAGGAAGAGGCAGGCAGGATTGCCCTAGGAATCCCGCTTCTTCAGCCCGAGTCACCAAGACTTCCCGAGGTTCTTCCTTGGATACAGGCGCTCAATCCCGAGGTGATGGTGACGATGGCTTACGGACGTATCCTTCCGCGGAAAATCCTGGAACTTCCCACATTGGCCTGCCTGAACATCCACGCCTCCCTTCTGCCTCGACACCGCGGGGCCTCTCCGCTCCAATCATCGATTGCTTCTGGGGAGGGGGAGAGCGGTGTTTCCGTCATGTACATGGCGGAGGGCCTTGATACTGGTGATGTTCTGCTTGAGAGACGGATACGGCTTAAACGCCGGGAAACTGCAGGAACCCTGTCCTCGCGGATCGCCGATCTCGCCGCCCTCTCGCTGAGGGATGCTCTTGAACTCCTTCGGCAGGGTACTGCTCCACGAATCCCGCAGGACCATGCCCTGGCTACAGTTTGCGGTAAGATCACCCGGGAGAACTGCAGGCTCGACTGGAGCCTTCCTGCGCGGGAATTGGAACAAAAAATCCGCTCCCTCCAGCCAAGGCCCGCCGCCTTTACAACATTACAACTGGCCTCGGGAGCGAGTGTCGTGCTGAAGGTTCATTCCGCCATCCTTGCAATGCGCTCTTCCGGAGTGGCTGGGTCACTCCTTCGAGCCGATGACCGTGGCCTTTTAGTAGCCTGCGGGGAGGGGAGTCTTCTGCTTGGAAAAATTCAACCCGAGGGAAAAGGTGTCATGCATTCTTCGGCATTTATCCGGGGACACGCATTGGAGATTGGCTCCCATCTGGGGTAGTTCCCCGATTTCGCGATTTTGATGAGAGGGGCGCGTGTGTTTTGACTTTGCGTGCATGCGATACTGGGGTTTCATGGTCACACATGGGAGATTCAGCATCACAACCACCGAAGTACGGCCGTATCGTTCTTAAAATCAGCGGCGAGGCCCTCAAGGAGCAGGGGAGTTCAGATAGCGTTTCTCCGCAGATCGTTCAGCGAGTGGCGGCCTCAATTGCGGTGGTACGGAGTATGGGGGTTGAAGTTGCCGTTGTCGTTGGTGGCGGAAATATCTGGAGGGGATTGGCGGCCAGTCATCGCGGCATGAACCGGGCAACAGCCGACTACATGGGTATGCTGGCGACGGTCATCAACGGCATGGCCCTCATGAGCGCCCTCGAAGATCTCGGACACTCCACCCGCGTCCAGACGGCAATCCAGATGAACAACGTTGCCGAACCCTTCATCGTGCGCCGTGCGATCCGCCACCTCGAAAACGGGCACATCGTGATTTTTGTCGCAGGGACGGGCAATCCGTTTTTCTCCACCGATACCACGGCAGCCCTGAGGGCTAACGAGATCGGAGCGGAGGTCATTATGAAGGCAACAAAGGTGGACGGCATCTACGACAGCGACCCGAAGAAGAACCCCGGCGCCGTGCGCTTCGACCGCCTAACGTACTCGGAAGCCCTTTCCCGTCGCCTTGAGGTCATGGACTCCACGGCCTTCTCACTCTGCATGGACAACGCCATGCCGATCATCGTTTTTGACATGTCGGATCCCGCGAATATCCTCCGTGCAGTACGAGGTGAGCCCGTCGGAACACTTGTATCGGATGATCAACTAGCCAAATAACCAACACAACAATGAGCGCCGAAGAAGTACTTTTTGAAGCAGAAGCAGGAATGGAGAAAGCCTCCGAATTCATGATGCATGAATTCAATGCGATTCGGACCGGGAAAGCATCCCCGGCCCTCGTTGAGAACATCGACGTGATGGCTTATGGAAGCAGTATGAAACTCAAGCAGCTTGCCCTGATCACCTCTCCCGAGCCGCGCTTGCTCGTTATCCAGCCCTTCGACGCAGGGACAGTGCAGGACATCGAGCGGGCCATTCAGGAGAGCAAGGTTGGGATTAACCCGGCCGTCGACGGTAAGTTGATCCGTCTGCGTATCCCCGAACTTTCGGAGGAGCGCCGCAAAGATCTGGTTAAGACAATCAACAAGATCTCCGAAGAGACCCGTGTTCGCATCCGCGCCTGCCGTCGCGAGGCGATGGAAGGCGCCAAGAAACTTCAAAAAGAGGGAGTCATCACCGAGGATGATCTGGAGCGAGCCGAAAAGGAGATCCAGAAGCTCACCGACAAGCAGGTAGAGTCGATCGAGAAGCACGTTTCACACAAGGAAGCGGAATTGATGACCGTATAGTTCTTCCTCGCGACACGTCACCTCACGGAGCCTGTTTTTTAATGTACGTTTTCCACCGATTCCGAAGCGCCATTGCCATTCTTGCAGTGGCCGGCTTTTTGATGCTGGAATCCCGAATCCACGCAGCAGTGACATCTTCCGCTGCCATTGTCGCTCCCGATTTCACCGGCGGATCCGAGGCTGGCCGATCGATCAAGCTCTCATCCCTAAGAGGTAAGCCGGTCCTGCTCGTGATCGCTCCAACTCCCAAGGATCGTGCGTTTAGATCGCAGATGTCGAATCTACGTGGGAGTTTCGAGCATATGGCCGCTCAGGGTTTTATCTGTTTTGCAGCCTTCACCGTTGAAGGGGGACGCGTCCCTTCAAACATCCCGTTTATTCTGGTGAATGATCCTGCTTCCGCTGCGGCGAATTATGACGTGGGGAATGGATTTGCTGTGGTGGTCATTGGACGAGATGGCAATCTCGACTGCCTCAGCACCAAACCCCTTCCCGGACAGCGTATTCTCGATCTTGCAATAAACAATGCTGGCATGCAGGCACTTTTAAGACGCTGACAAACACCCCCCGAGCAAGAACCAAATCACTAAACAGAAGACCAAAATCACCGAACTACCATGAATCCCACGATGAAAGCTCTCCACATTGCACTCCTCTCCGTCTGTTTCTCAATAGTACTACCTACGAAAGCCCAAGCGGAAACAGCCAAGGAACTCCGTGTCCGCTCCGAGAAGGCTCTCCATCATCTCTACAGCAATAATCACAAGGCCCGAGAAATTGGGGACAAGGCTGTGGCAATCCTAGTTTTCCCCACCGTTTATAAAGCGGGTTTCATGGTTGGTGCCCAGACTGGAAACGGTGTGCTTTTCAGGAATGGGAAGGCTGCCGGTTATTATAATACCACAGCTGCTTCCTATGGCTTGCAGGCGGGAATCCAGAAGTTCTCTTACGCACTTTTTTTCATGGACGAGCACTCCCTGCACTACCTGAACAAGAGTGGCGGATTTGAAGTCGGTGGTGCTCCCAGTCTTGTGGTGGCGGATGAGGGATTCTCCTCATCGCTCTCCACCACGACGCTGCAGAAGGGAATCTACGCCTTTTTCTTCGGGCAAAAGGGGCTGATGGCCGGCCTTGGCCTCCAAGGAACCAAGATTTCCGGATACACTCCTAGCGAGTAGGAACGAGTTTCTATAGTGGATCGGAGGCCACTCCGTATCCAAAGTTAGCGTCAGGACCCCACGCACTGTAGTCGGCGTTGTCCATGTTTACCTGGGCATCCAGAAGTTTCTCATCCGCCTGCTGTTCCTGGAACTTAAGGGTTTTGTATTTCTTGAACTGAAGGGAACCACCAACCATGAGGGAGTTCTTTGCCGGGTCGGCGAAGACGTAGACCGGGCCGTTTTCACCTGAATGTATGGTTATTTTCCCCGCTTTCATGGCGTGGAGTGCCGCCAATTGGGTGGGAGTCGTTGCGGGTAGGGTCTTGAATCCTGCAGCGGCCAGTAAGTTGCGCTTTTCGGGTAGATTGGAGCAGGAGGCCAGGGCATTCAGCATGATCAGCAATCCCAGCAGCGTTCCGATCTTTTGTGTTCTCATCATGGGGTGGGGTTGTTGAAGTCGGGGCCCCAATAGGGGGCCTCCAGTCCTCCCCAGTCACTCCAATCGCTTGCCGCATCAACGTTCAGCGATTTTGTGGCCATGGCATCGCGGGAGATGTTTTTTTTCAGACGCAGTTGCTGATAGGTCTGATACTCTGCCTGATTTCCGACAAGCAAGAGGTGATGCGTCGAGTCGGGAAACAGGAAGATGGTTTTTCCATTCTTTACGAGGGAAGTGATGTGCCCTTGGGGGAGTTTTATGAGCAGGGATGTCTGCCGTGGAGAGACTGGCTTTACGCTCCTGAATCCAGCTTGCATGAGTAACTTCTCCTTAGACTGAATCGATTGGCAGCCGATACCCAAGAGAAAGGCGAATGAACAAAATAAGCCGATTATTAAACGTCCCTTCACTGTTGTCATGCTCGTTAAGGGGCTTTGGTAAATTTTACTACCTGAACTCTTAATACATTCCGGGGTAAAATCCTGGCCCCCAGAAGCCACCACCCCAACAATCCATGTAATCGGCGTTCAAGTCAGCAGCCTCAACCTTGTCTTCCTGAAGTTTGTACTGACGGACGTACTGCTGGTAGGTCGTGTATTGCTGCTGGTTGCCGATAAGAAGCGTTTTGTTTCTTGCATCAGCAAAGAGGAAGAATGTTTTCCCTTTTTTAGTGATCGGAATGATCTTCCCCTGCGGAAGAGTCTGAAGCTGGGAGATCTGGGTGGGCGACGAGGGGATGATCGTGCGGAAACCGGCGGCGCTCATCAGCGTCTCCTTGTTCTGCCCAGAACTGCATCCGACGAAAGTCAAAACCGGCAGCAGGATAAGGGAGCGAAGAGATTTCATAGTCATCATCTAGCCCTTACAGCCCCATCGATGCGAGGAAGAAAACCACGCCGGAAAATGCAAGACAGTAGTAACCGAACCATGCCCAATGTCCTTTCTCCAGCCAACTCGAGAGGAGTCTGAGCGCCAAGAGTCCGGCAAAGAAGGCGGCAACCATGCCGATCAGGCCCGGCCCAACCTGATCAAGAAGTTGATGGGGCGAGGCTGAAGCCTCGTGCGACTTCAAAAGACGCTTTAACTCAAGCGCCACCACTCCAGGAGTGATGACCACGGCCAGCGCAAAGCTAAACTCTTCCACCCGCAGCCGGGTGATTCCGAGGAGCATGCCGACCGAGATTGTAGCTCCCGAACGGGAGAGTCCCCTGAATGGCATGCAGATTCCCTGCGAGAGCCCTATCCAAATTGCCGAGGGAAGCCCTACCGATGGGATTGCGCCCCTACTGCCCAGAGATCCGGCCACAAGGATCAACACTCCGGCTGCAAGGAGAGCTGAGGCGATGACATGGAGATTTCCAAAGAGATGCTCCACCTCCGTTGCCTGATGAGATCCGTGCAGCAGTAACTTCTCGATGAGAGTCTTTAGGGCCAAGCCGATCACGATGGTTGCCGCCGTAGCCGCCCCGACATTCACAATCGTGCTCTTGAGGCTTGCGGCACTGGAAAAGAAGGTGCGGCTCCAAGCTTTCCAGAAATAGGTGATCACGGCGATCATTGTGCCGGTGTGAAGCATCACCAGAAGGAAGGTCATGGAGGGACTCGAGGGGTCGAATCCCATGAGTTTCTCGGCCACGATGACATGAGCCGAACTGGAGACGGGAAGGAGTTCTGCCGCTCCTTGGATCAGACCAAGCAGGAGGATTTGGAGAAGTGTAGGTTCCATGGGATCAAAGGATTTGGATTAAGTTGCTGGGGATTCAAGAGATTCATGGCCTCAATTGCAATCCTCCGAGGGTTAGTTTGAGAAGAAAAGGACCCTGAAGCTGGTTTTGAATCAGGACTCAGGATCGTCTGGAGAGCGTTGTAAAGACAAGAACCCAGAAGCTTTGTGCAACAATGAAGAAGGGAACGCCAAGCGCCGGAGGGAGCGAGTAGATGATACAGACCAGTGGAATCCAGACCATCCAGTTAGCCATCAGTACGGGAAAGATGCTCAGAGCGTAAAAGTTTACGGGAGTATGACCGTGGAATCCCGTCAGGGTGAATCGGTGATCTCTCCAAAGGAAGACGCAGACAGCCTGAGGAATGGCAAGTAGCGGGCAGTAGAGGAAGGCATCGACAAGGACCTTCTTTCCGATGACAGCGACGGAGTCCGAGGGGCCGAAGAGAAAATACTGAAGGCGGTAGAAGAGATCTACCTGCATTCCGATGAGTCCCCAGAAAGGAATTCCAAAGAGGAGGCGGGAGAGCAGTCCCGGCGATTCCCTCTTACCTTTCCGGGATGCTGGCAGGATCAACCGGATGAGTTCCGGAAAAATGGCGGAGGCAACCGAGGTGCCGACAAAGGAGAAGAGCAGACCCCAGTGTGAGCGGAGAATGGCGAGTTGTTCAAAGGCGTGTCGTGCCTTCGGAAAAAACAGATACGCGCCTCCCATCCCTGCCATAAGGGATTGGAGGAGGAGGCCCGGCAGAAGATTGGCACGGAGGGCAGCAAGGGATTTTTCCCAAGAGCGCCTGAGAATTGCGAAATGGTGTTGCCGGTTCACTGCGTGCTGATTCCGTTGCAGGCTGCGCGGATCATGTTATCAAAGGCCTTAGTTGACTTCCTTACGAGCGTTTCGGGACCGGTCATCTTGATATAGACATCACCCTGGGGGCTTTGAAGAATTGCCCCCCGAAGGCCCGAGAGTGCCTGCGTTGTCGACGCTGATCGACCCATGCCACTGGAGAAGAGTCCAGTTGCGGTAACGATGGTGACGGGGATCGAATTAAAGACTTTGGATTCTGTCACAGCCTTTATAGGCGAGCCGTCTGTATTGGCAAACTGTGCGGCCCATCGTTCTACATTCGCCTGGACACTTCCTCCTTCACCACGGCCAAAGCAGAAGAAAGTGACTGTTGCCGGATTCCCCCCCTGTTCAGGTGAGGGAATGCTTAGCTCTGCCTTGCGGATTGCTGATGTGGGGGTAACCCAAGACCATCCTTCCGGTCTCGGAAAAGAGAACGATCCCACCTTGAAAAGAACGGGAGATGGGACCACTGGGTCGATGCTCTCTCCCAAGCAGGGTACTTGTCCGCCAGTTAGTAAAAGTGAAAGCAGCGAACAAGAAAAAAGCCTCCTGCGAAGGAGGCTTTTGACTGAAAGAGATGCAATCTCCATTCCCGGTGAATGGAAATCTTGAAATTAACGCTTTGAGAATTGGAAGCGCTTGCGAGCTCCAGGACGTCCCGGTTTTTTGCGCTCACGCATACGAGGGTCGCGGGTCAGCAGGCCATCGGCCTTGAGGAGAGGGCGATTTGCCTCGTTGAACTCATTGAGAGCTCGGGCAATGGCAAGGCTTAGGGCGCCTGCTTGGCCCTGAAGACCACCGCCGGAAGTCTTTGCTTCCACATCGTAGTTTTTGACAGCATTCAGGACCTCAAGAGGCTTGAGAACGGTATTCTGCATGGAAACCGTTGTGAAATACTCGTCAAAGCTCTTCCCATTGACACTGATTTTTCCGGTGCCTGGGGCGATTTGAATTCTTGCGACTGCAGTCTTGCGTCGCCCTGTGGTGGCTGTTTTTTCTGTTGCCATGAGTTAAAAGGTTAAAAAAAAGGTGAAAAGTTATCGTGGGCCTTACTTGACCGGTTGCGGGTTCTGGGCTGTGTGAGGATGCTCGGGGCCACGATAGACCTTAAGCTTGCCGTAGATCGTACTTCCGAGGCGATTGTGTGGGATCATCCCCTTCACGGCACGCTCAATGAGAAGTTCAGGGCGGCGGGCACGACGCTGACGGAAAGTCTCGGACTTGTGTCCTCCGACGAACCCGGAGAAGCTCATGTATGTTTTCTGGGTTTCCTTTTTTCCACCGATCTGGACGTCGGCTGCATTGATCACAACAACAAAGTCACCCGTGTCTACGTGCGCCGTGTAGATGGCCTTGTGCTTACCACGAAGGAGATTGGCGGCTTGAACGGCAACGTGGCCAAGATGCTGATTTTTGGCATCAATGACCCACCAGCTACGTTTGACTTCGGGGGCTTTGGCGGAAAAGGTCTTCATACGGATTTAGGAAAGGTTGTTGAAGGTAGGAAAACATCCTCCTGATGTCAAAGGAGAAAAGAGTTTTTTTCAAAAGGGATGTTTTTTGCGATTTCACGTCGTGAGTCTTTTTCTTTCTCTTCAACCTGTTTGTAACCAGTCTCTCCTCATGCCCTCACTCAGCTTCATTGGAACAGGCTCGGGATTTCCTTCCGCCGAGAGATTTTTTTCGAGTACGCTCGTCCATCTTGGGTCCATACACCTTCTTGTCGATGCTGGTGAACCCTGCGTACACCTCCTCAGAGACCGCGGCAACATGATCGGGGAGATCGATGCCATCCTGATCACTCACGGTCATGTGGATCATATTGGCGGGATACCCGCCTTTTTACAGGGGGCCATGCTTATCGAGCGCAAAAAGCCACTCGCGATTCACCTCCCCCGGGAGATGATCTCTCCTCTGAAGGCTTGGATCGCTGCTCTCTATCTCACCGAAATTGGGTTGGGCTTTTCCGTAAGCTGGATCCCCTGGAATCCCGATGCTCCTGCTCTACTAGAAGGAGGCGTCTCGATAACATCTCATGCGAACAAGCATCTCGTCGATTGTTACAGGGTATTACCCGGAGCAGATCCTTCCAAGGAGTGCCAGTCGTACTCCCTGGATATCAAGGCGGGAAATTTCAGGACTCTTTTCAGTGGGGATCTTGCAAGTGCTTCGGAGTTGCTTTCTCTGGTCGTAAATCCTGCAACGGTCCTCGTGAGTGAACTCTCCCATGTGACGATCGAGGAGTTGGTCTCAGTGCTTGCAGAAGCCGACCTCGGCACCCTGTGCCTCGTCCACCTTTCGGAAGATATGGTCGGCGATCGGAGTGAGTTACAGGGTAGAATGGAAGAACTTCTGCCGGCGATCAAGGACGTCATCGTTCCTGAAGACGGAACAATTCTCGACTTTTAAGAAGAGAAGAAATTGCCCTGCTAACTGGAGTCAGCGCTGAGTTATGACTGAGGGAGTTCCCCGGGAGCCTCCACCTGGATCACGGAAAGAGGGATCCTTAACCTGAGTTCCTCATCGAGTAGGATCTCGACATGGTAGGTGCCATATTTCTGAAACTGGACTCCTCCGAAGAAATGAACATTCGTGGCATGTGCATTCATATCGCCTAGACTGAAAGGCACTTCGGCTTGGGCGATGGCCTGATCCTCCTCTGGATCGTAGATCAGGCATTTTTGGATGAAATCACCACTCCCGCCGCACCAGCGGGTCCAGAGACAGAGTTTGAAAAATCCTATCGGGAGACTTGGTGCCGGGATCGCACCAATCACCCCCACCAGTGTCTGTTGGCCGCTGATTTCGGCTCGCACATCCTCGCAGAGGATGGCTGCCTGTAGGTCTGGGAGGATGGAATCGGAAGTCATGTCTGAGTCTTAGGTGCTAGGGCCAATCATTCAGTTTGGCAAGGAGAGGCTGTATTGGAATCGGGTTGGCGCGACCTCCCAGTTGACAATAGGATGGTGTAATGGATTCGTTGTGCTGCTTTGCTCCCGGTCGGGTCGAACTTTTGGGAAACCACACCGATTACAATGGTGGATATGTGCTTTCAGCGGCGATCCCCCAAGGGGTTCGGGCCTCGGGTTCCGGTCGAAGCGATGGATTGATCCGACTTTCAACGCTCATCGGTGAGGAGACTCTTCTCAGGAAAGTCAGTGCCGACGAGACCTTCCCCTTCGTGAAGACGGGGGAGTGGAGTGATTATCCGCTGGCGGTTGTTCAGGCGCTGAGGGATGAAGGACACCGTCTCGGCGCCTTCGATGCATCCTACCGATCCGATCTTCCCTCCGGTGCCGGACTTTCCAGTTCGGCCGCGCTCGAGGTCTCGACCATTTTACTCCTCTCGAAACTCTTCGGCATCTCACTCTCGGGGATGGATCTGGCAAGACTCTGCAGGCATGCCGAAAATCAGTTTGTGGGTGTTCGATGCGGGATCCTTGATCAGGTCTCCAGTCTTTTTGGAAAACGTGATCACGCCATCTTCCTTGATTGCCTAAAGGAGGAGGTGAAGTTGGTCTCTTTTCCGCATGACGTGTCACTTCTGATTGTCCAGTGCGGCATCCCGCATGCCCTCGTCGGGGGTGAGTACAATGCCCGTCGTTTTCAGTGCAGTGAGGCCGCGAGGCGACTCGGGGTCAACTTCCTAAGGGAATCAAACATGGCCCAGTTGGAAAAATCGCTCTTGCCCGATCTCGAGCGCCGCCGTGCTGCCCATATCATCGGGGAGAACGAACGGGTACTGCGCGGAGTGGAGTTCTTGGAATCAGGAAATGTGGCTGACTTCGGAAGACTGATGACGGCTTCCCACGAAAGCTCCCGGGTGAATTTCGAAAACAGCACGCCCGAACTTGATCTTCTGGTGAGTATTGCCAAATCGACCTCGGGTGTTTTGGGAGCACGTCTGACTGGCGGAGGCTTCGGTGGCGCAATTGTCGTTCTGTTATCCCGAGAGGATCGGCATCAAGCAGGGAGTCTCATCGCCTCGGAGTACGAACGCCGATCAGGCCACCGGGCCCATGTGATGGAATGCGATCTTGCCGACGGGGCGCTGATTGCGAATGGTTTTGTTTCCTGAAGATCCTTTTTTAACTGCAACGTCACCCGGATGATTTATCTCGATTACAATGCCACCACCCCACTCTGCCCCTCGGCAAGAGAGGCGATGATTCCCTGGTTGGGTGAACTGATTGGCAATCCCTCCAGCATCCATGCTCCCGGACGGCGTGCGCGTGGAGCTGTGGATGATTCCCGTGACCGGATCGCTTCGCTGCTGGGAGCCAAGCCGCACGAGATCATCTTCACCTCCGGCGGAACCGAGAGCTGTAACCTCGCCATCCTGGGCCTTGCACGCCGTCACCGGACCCCGGAAAAGAAGCACCTCGTTACGGTATCCACGGAGCACCATGCGGTCCTGCATGCGATGCGATCGCTTGCCGCCGGGGAGGGGTTTGAACTCACCGAACTGCCCGTGAACTCCCAAGGACTTGTTGATCCTACATGCCTTGAGGCTTCCCTCCGTCCTGACACGATCCTTGCCTCGGTCATGTTTGCTAACAATGAGACCGGAGTGATTCAACCTGTGGCTGAAATCGCCGCCATCTGCCATGCCCGTGGGGTCCTATTCCATACGGATGCCGTGCAGGCTTTCGGCAAGATCCCCTGCAGTCCTAGTGAACTCGGCGTTGATGCTCTCTCCGCGACCTCCCACAAGTTTTACGGGCCACATGGTGCCGGATTTCTTTGGCTCCGCTCCGGGGTCTCAATCCAAGCCATCCAGCACGGGGGATTTCATGAAAACGAGCGCAGGCCCGGCACCGAGAATGTGACCGCCATTGTCGGGATGACCGCCGCTGCGGTTTCGGCTTTGGGTGGGA
>WBXH01000006.1 GCA_008933015.1 Verrucomicrobiota bacterium
CGGATTTTATGATCCTGAACAAAGATGAGGATTAATACCCCGTTGGAGGTTTTTTTCTGGCCGATTTTCCACGCCGAATAGATCTGCTGCGTGTAATCCTCCAGCGAAGCTCCCTCGGGTAGCTTGGGATAGAGTACCGCTACAATCTGACTAGAGGTCTGCTTTTCAAATGCCGCAAGACGCTGGTTGAGTTGCGCAAGAAGTCGCGGCGTAATCACCCCCGCTTTATCGGTTACATACTGATCCGGTGCTGGCGGGAGAGTCTCCGCCGAGAGCTTTACGCCGCTCATCCCAAGCAGGATCAGCAGGATCAGCAAAAGGCGTCGCAGCATTTGAATCGGCGTGGAGCTTTACTTAGCCGGGTTTGGAGCGGCACCAAAGTCAAATTTCACCGCGGGAGCCGTATCGGCTCCGGCCATTGCTTGAAAGTAGGGCTTCTGCTGGAACCCGAGCAGGCCAGCAAAGAAAACCGTCGGAAGGGTGCGAATCTTTGTGTTGTAGGCCTGCACCGTTGTGTTGAAACGCCCACGCTCCACGGAGATCCGATTCTCCGTTCCCTCGAGCTGGGCCTGCAGATCGCGGAAGTTGGCCGTAGCTTTTAGATCAGGGTAGTTCTCCGACACCATCAGGAGTCTTGAGAGGGCCGTGCCGAGTTGGCCTTGAGCCTGCTGAAACTGGGCTAGTTGCGCAGCATCCGTAGGAGCCTGGTTCTGGTTGATGTTCATCCTGCCGACCGAGGCCCGTGCCTCAGTGACTTGAACGATCGTTGACTTCTCAAAGTTGGCGGCTCCCTGAACGGTCTGAACCAGATTCGGGATCAGATCCGCGCGGCGCTGGTAGACATTCTGAACCTGAGCCCAGGAGGCATCGACAGCCTGGGAGCTGCCAACGAGGCCGTTATAGCTGCTAACGGCTGCAAGAATCAAAATAACGATGACACCGAGGATGATGAGGAGTGTTTTATTCATGGGATGATAGACTAGGGGTGATTGGGAATGGATGATAAGGAAAGCAGAAATGAGTCAGTTTTTAGGTTTCAGACGCGGGGCATCTCAATACCTGGAGCAGTTTGCTGCATGAGAAGAACGCGGTTAATCGCATTCACGTAGGCCCGTGCGGAGGCCTCGATGACGTCGGTGGAGGCCCCTTTTCCAGTGATCAGCCTTCCATCACCGAAGTCAACCTTCAGGGTAACCTCACCGAGTGCATCCTGTCCTTCGGTGACTGCCTCAACGAGGTAAACGGCCAGATGACCGGTCTTCTTCACGATCCGGTCGATCGCCTTCATGGCTGCATCGACTGCTCCGTTACCGGGGCTCGATTCCTCAATAATCTCTCCGCCATGTCTTAGTTTTACGGTAGCAGTGGGAACGGTGCTCCCGCCGCATACGACCTGCAGCGACTCCAGTGCATAAGCACCGGTTTCACCGGCAACAGCATCACCAGCGAGGGCAACCAGATCATCGTCGTAGACGAATTTTTTCTTGTCACCAAGCTCCTTGAATCGGGTGAAGATCGGTGCGATCTCAGCTTCCGTAAGAGTAAGTCCCAACTGCTCAAGACGGGCCACCATGGCATGTCGACCGCTGTGCTTTGTCAATGGTAGGTCGGTCCCCCCCCAACCCACGTCGCGGGGATCCATGATTTCATAAGTCTCTCTCATCTTCAGGATGCCATCCTGATGAATGCCAGACCCATGAGCAAAAGCGTTCTCGCCGATGATGGCCTTGCTACGCGCGACCTGAAGGCCGCTCAGGCGGCTGATTAGGCGAGAGGTCTTCAGGATCTCCTTGGTGGCGATTCCGGTGGAAAGTCCTGCAAAGACATCAGGGCGGGTCTTGATCGCCATCACGACTTCTTCAAGCGCGGCGTTTCCGGCCCGCTCACCGATACCATTGAAAGTCCCCTCGACCTGACGAGCACCGGCTTGGACGGCGGCAAGCGAGTTAGCAACAGCCATGCCGAGATCGTCGTGGCAGTGGACGCTGATCACCGCATTCTTGATGTCGCGGACATGCTTGCGGAGATAGGTGATCAGATCGGCGTACTGGCCGGGCATGGCATAGCCGACGGTGTCGGGAATATTGACCGTTGTGGCGCCCGCCTCGATTGCAGCCTGCACGACCTCGGCCAGGAACTCAGGCTCGGTGCGGGAGGCATCCTCTGGGGAGAACTCAACATCCACAGTCATGGACTTGGCCTGACGTACACCCTCGACAGCCAAGCGGAGAATCTCTTCGTTGGCTTTCTTGAGCTTATGCTCTCGGTGGATCTTGGAGGTCGCTAGGAAGACATGGATGCGGGCACGCTCACCGGCGGGGAGCAGGGCGCGGCCAGCAGCCTCGATGTCCTTGGGGACGCAGCGCGCGAGGCCGGCAATCACGGGGCCGGTAATCTCGCGGGCGATCGTCTGCACGGCTTCAAAGTCCCCGTCGCTAATGACAGGAAATCCCGCCTCAATGATATCGACATTGAGGCGAGCAAGTTGCCGGGCGATCTCGAGTTTTTCACGCAGATTCATCGAGGCACCGGGGCACTGCTCTCCGTCACGCAGAGTCGTATCAAAGATCAGAACCTTATCGGAGTTGATGCCGGTGTCTGAAATCATAGGTCTAGGTATTTTAGAAATCGTGGAGCATGCCCGTCATGGACGGGTCAAGACGTTACCCTGTTTAGGAAACAAGGAGAAGAAGGCCGCTGGCGCGAAGTTCGCAGGCTTTGTCAGCGGCTTGTTTCATAAACCTAAAATTGCCACAGACCGCACCTACTGGCAACTAATCTCAGGCAGATTGAGTAGGACAGCCCCTCCTAAAGGGTTACTGGAGTGGCGGACGGACATTACCCCTCCATTAATGAAGGGATGGTCTTCTCAAAGGTGTCATTGAGATCCCTGACCGGCCAAGTGTAGACCGAGGCCCCTGTTGTGATCGAGAGATCCGGAACCGCTGTCACGGTGCCAATGAAACGGAAGGAAACGCCACTACTCTTCAACTCAGACTCAACAAGACTTCTATTTGAAGGAGAAACTGAAATAACGATCCTTCCCTGAGACTCATTAAAGAGATCCACGTCAGCTCTCTGACCGGTCTCTCCAAGATCAATGGAGGCCCCGAACTCCGTTCCAAAGCAACTTTCGGCAAGAGCAACAGCAAGTCCACCCTCGGAACAATCATGAGCACTGCAGACAAGTCCCTTGCGGATGACGCCTAGCAGGGCGTGATGAATGGCTATTTCCTTTTCAAAATGGAGGACTGGTGGAGCTCCTTCCTTCCGGCCATGGATGGCGAGCAGGTAGTGGGATCCACCAAGTTCAGAACCAGTCTCACCGATCAGGATGATCTGATCCCCCTGCCCCTTGAAGGCCTGAGTCGTGAGATGCGCCGCATCATCGATGCGCCCAACCATCGAGATGGTCGGAGTCGGATCGATCGCACCAGCGGGACTCTCATTATAGAGGCTGACGTTGCCCCCTGTAACAGGGACGTTGAAGGCACGGCATCCCTCGGAAATACCCTCCACGGCTGCACGGAGTTGGTAGAAGTTCTCGGGCTTGTGGGGATTGCCAAAGTTGAGGTTGTCGGTGACACCGATCGGTACGGCTCCTGAGCAGGCTAAGTTACGGGCGCACTCAGCCACCGCGATACGGGCACCGACTAAGGGATCCAGCTTGCAGTAAATGGCGTTACAGTCGGTGGAGGCCGCAAGAATCTTGTTGGCTTCGCGAACGATAAAGACGGCCGCATCGGAGCCTGGAAGCACAGCAGTTCCCGTGCGGACCATGTGGTCGTACTGGCGCCAGACCCAGCGCTTGCTAGCTATGCTTGGGTGAGCAAGGAGGGAAGGGAGTGCCTTCAGCGGATCGGCCTGAGGAACGGATGCCAAATCAAGCGGAGCGGGTGGGGTGAAGGGCGCCGCCTCACGGCTGTAGAGTGGCCCGTCATCAGCAAGGGCACGGGCGGGAACGTCGACAACAACCTCGTCGCCATTACGCACGCGCATCTGGCCGTCATCGGTCACAACACCGATCTCGGCATAAGGGAGGTCCCACTTCTCGAAGATCTGCTTGACCGTATCCTCCTGTCCCTTCTTGACGATCACAAGCATGCGCTCCTGCGACTCGCTAAGGAGAACCTCATAAGGGGTTTGGCCCTTTGCACGCTGGGGCACGAGTTGTATGTCGATCTCAACACCAGTGCCGCCACGGCTGGCCGTCTCGCAAGTCGAGCAGGTAAGTCCGGCCGCGCCCATGTCCTGGATGCCGGCAACGCAATCGGTGGCCAAAAGCTCAAGACAGGCCTCAAGAAGAAGCTTCTCACGGAATGGATCTCCCACCTGAACGGCGGGACGATCTGCTTTCGATTCTTCGGTCAGCTCACGGGAGGCGAATGCGGCACCGGCAAGACCATCTCGGCCCGTCTCGGCACCGACATAGAAGACCGGGTTGCCAACACCTTCAGCTGCACCGCGCGCGATCTGCTCATGGCGGAGGATACCAAGGCAGAAGGCGTTCACCAGCGGATTGCCGCTGTAGCTCTCATCAAAATATACTTCGCCGGCGATCGTCGGCAGACCAATGCAGTTTCCGTAGTGGGCGATACCAGCGACCACTCCCGCGAAGAGTCGGCGGTTGGTCTTGGCTTGCTTGCTGTCACCCTCGATGGATCCGAAGCGAAGGGAATCCATGAGGAATACCGGGCGCGCTCCCATCGTGAAGATGTCACGGATAATACCACCAACACCTGTGGCCGCTCCCTGAAAAGGTTCCACGGCGCTCGGGTGATTATGGCTCTCGATCTTGAAGGCCACGGCCCATCCGTCGCCAATATCGATAACCCCGGCATTCTCCTCACCCGCCTTGACCAAGACGCTGGGTCCGGTGGTCGGGAATTTGCGGAGCTCGGGACGCGAGTTTTTATAAGAACAGTGCTCGCTCCACATGACCGAGAAGACACCGAGCTCCTCAAAGCTCGGCTCGCGGCCCAGTATGGAGAGAACTTTCTCGTACTCTTCAGGGGAGAGTCCGTGCTTGGCAATGAGTTCGGGAGTGATCTTAGGATTGGCCATGTAAGTAAAATTCGGGGTTACTTCTTGGCGTCGTGCGAAGCCGTCCACTCGATCATCGACTGGAAGATACCGCGACCATCGGTACCACCGAGGATAGGATCACAGACACGCTCGGGATGCGGCATGAGTCCGAAGACATTGCGGCCGTGGCTGCAGATACCGGCGATGTTACCCAGCGAACCATTCGGATTCGCTTCCAGAGTCACGTTGCCTGAAGCGTCGCAGTAACGGACAAGGATCTGAGCATTGGCCTCCAACTGCTTCATGGTCTCAGGATCCGCAAAATAGTTTCCCTCGCCGTGGGCGATCGGGATGTCGAGGACCTGTCCTTCGTGAAGAACAGAAGTAAAGGGGGCGTCGGTGTTCTCGACGCGAAGTTGGAGATTCTCGCAGCGGAACAGCAGACCGTTATTGCGCAACAGTGTGCCGGGAAGGAGACCAGCTTCGCAAAGAATCTGAAATCCGTTGCAGATACCGAGCACGAGAACACCGGAATCAGCCGCAGTTCGGACGGCTCCCATGATGGGGGAGAATCGTGCTATCGATCCGCATCGCAGGTAATCACCGTAGGAGAACCCACCAGGAAGGACGATGGCATCATAGCCGGTAAGGGAGGTCTCCTTGTGCCAGACAATCTCGGCCATCACACCGGGAAAAGAAGCCAAGGCTGCCTGGCAATCGGTGTCGCAATTCGAACCGGGAAATTGAATGACAGCAACACGCATGACGGTGGACTTAGTCGCAACCACCTTAGGAAAGAATCCTGAGCGTGTAATCCTCGACCACCGGATTGGAGAGGAGATCGTGACAGATCTCGTGAAGTTGCTTCTCATCGGCTCCATCGACCTCGATCTCAATCGATTTGCCGATACGGACGGAACGCACTTTTTTGAGGCCAAGATGCTCCATGGCTCGTCCGGCTGCCACACCGGCAGGGTCAAGGATGGCGGGTTTAGGCATGACGGTGACAACGGCTTTCATGAAGAGTGGAAAATCGGGCTTCAGGGGAAAAGGGACAAGGGCAAAATCAAAAAAATGAGAGGATCCCCAATCACTAGTAATGAATTCGTTTCGGAAAACTCACACTGAGACTTGAAAATCGGGGGCTTCCCATGATCTACGCACGATTTCTCGGGAGAATCCTTATCGTAGGGGCTCTGCGAACTTGTTTTTCCCTCCATGGAGATGTTTTCTAATATGCTCTCCGATTTTTTATGTCAGAACTCTCCAAAGCCTACGCACCAACAGACGTCGAAACCGAATGGTATGATCGCTGGTGTTCATCGGGTTGCTTCACTGCAGACCCAAATTCCCCTGCACCTCCTTATTCGATTGTCATCCCTCCCCCCAATGTCACCGGCATCTTGACTCTGGGCCATGTCCTAAATAATACGCTCCAAGACATCCTTGCCCGCAGGGCACGCCAGACCGGGCACGAGGTCCTCTGGCTACCGGGCACTGACCACGCAGGCATCGCCACACAGACAGTCGTTGAGCGCCAACTCCGCAAGGAATTGAAAAAAAACCGTCATGACCTGGGACGGGAGGCCTTCCTTGCAAAAGTCTGGGAGTGGAAGGAGAAGCACGGTGGCATCATTATCGGTCAACTCAAGAAGCTCGGATGCTCCTGCGACTGGTCACGGGAACGCTTCACCATGGACGAAGCTTATGCCCGCAAGGTGCAGGAGGTCTTCATCGACCTTTATCGGAAAGGGCTGATTTACCGTGGCAAGCGCATGGTCAATTGGTGCCCCGTCTCGCTGACGGCCTTAAGCGACGAGGAGGTCGTCCAAAAAAAACAAAAGGGCTACCTCTACCACTTCAAACTGGAGATCGTGGAATCACCCGGCACCTGGCTTGAAATCGCCACCACCCGCCCCGAAACCATCATGGGCGACACAGCCATTGCCGTGAATCCCAAGGACGAACGCTATGCACACCTGATCGGAAAGCACGTGCGTCGCCCCCTTCCCCTCGACTCCCTGGTGGAGCTTCCGATCATCGGTGATGATGCCGTGGATTTTGAGTTCGGCACTGGCGTCCTCAAGGTGACGCCAGCCCATGACAAAGCTGACTACGAGATCGGACTGAGGCACAATCTACCCATCATCGATATCATGAATGCTGATGGTACCCTCAATGATCTTGCCGGCGAAGGATTTGCCGGGCTTGACCGATTTGAGGCACGCATCGAGGCGGTGGAACGCCTGAAGGAACTGGGACTCCTAACCAAGGAGGAACCTCACGAGAACAACGTCGGCTTCAGTGAACGAGCGGACGTTCCGGTCGAACCTCGCCTCAGCGAGCAGTGGTTCCTGAAATATCCAAAAACCATCGAGGCACGTGATGCTGTCCGTAACGGCCTGATCCGATTCTCCCCCACTCGTTGGGAAAAGGTCTACGACCATTGGCTTGAGAACATTCAGGACTGGTGCATCAGTAGACAACTCTGGTGGGGACACCGCATACCGGTCTGGTACGCCCCTGAGGGAAACTCCGAGGCGCCACGAGTCCAGATGGAATCACCAGGCGAGGGATGGAAACAGGATAGCGATGTTCTTGACACCTGGTTTTCTTCATGGCTCTGGGCGCATGACACCATGGACGATGCTATCCGCTCGAAATTTTACCCCACGAGCGTTCTCGTCACGGGCCCGGACATCATCTTTTTCTGGGTTGCACGCATGATCATGGCCGGACTCGAATACACTGGAAAAATCCCATTCAGGGATGTCTACTTCACTGGCATTATCCGCGATAAAGCGGGCCGTAAGATGTCCAAAAGCCTTGGCAACTCACCGGATCCACTCGATCTGATTGCCAAATACGGCGCCGATGGCCTGCGCTTCGGAATCATCCGTGTTGCCCCTCAGGGTCAGGACATCAAGTTCGACGAGAAGCAGATTGAGGAGGGGAGGAACTTCGCCAACAAGCTCTGGAATGCTGTCCGCTTCCGCGAAATGCAGGGACCGACCTCACCCGAAACGGATCTTGCAGGACTAGATCTTCCCGACATAGCGATTCACTTGCTTGAGCGTTTCGACACGATGCACGCCTCCTTGCGTGCAGCGTATCGTGAGTATCGCTTTCATGAAGTGGCGGGCCTTCTTTACGATTTCTTCTGGGGAGACTACTGCGACTGGTTTGTAGAGGCGGCGAAGCCGATCCTCTACTCGGAGCAAAACAAGGAGTCATCCGCGAGGGTAGCGATCCTTGCCACGATGGATGTCGTGCTCCCGGGAATACTCAGGCTTCTTCACCCTCTCATGCCTCATTTGACAGAGGAACTCTGGAGACATCTTGGATGCATAGCTCCAGCATCGGCATCGGCATCAGGAGAGCGCAAAGGCTTCCTTCTCTATACACAGCCGCCCTGCGAGAATCATCTCGAAAGAATTGCTGACGGAAAGATATCAGAGGCAGGAAAGCAGACAACGGCCCTCTACAGCGCCATCCACGCCGTGCGCAATCTTCGTGCGGAGTTAAAGATCCCCTCCAAACAGCAGGTTCGTTTTTTACTGGCAGAGAAGGGCGAGTTTTCTCCCATCCGCTCCTCCATCTTCGCGGCGCTCACCAGAGCCTCCGAAGTTGATGTGATAGAGGGGAATGCCCCGGCTGGCACCCCAAGCGTGGTCACCGACATCGGTACCGTGTTCATGCCGCTTGAGGGACTCCTAGACCTTGAGGCAGAAAGGGCGCGCATCACGACTGAAATCGCAAAAGCTGAAGCAGAATTGGCCAAGGTGAATGCAAAGCTTGCCGACCAGACCTTTGTGGACAAGGTGCCTGCTGCCGTTCTTGAGGATCACCGCCAACGACAGGCTCGCTGGAGCGAGAAACTCGTCACATTGAAGAGTACGCTCTCCACATTCTAAGAAATGAGATCGAACTCTACAACACCCTCAGCGCTCGACCGTCTGTATGTTTTTATTATGGCTGGAGGAAGTGGGGAGCGTTTTTGGCCGGCCAGTCGCACCTCCACCCCGAAGCACCTGCTACGCCTGCTTGGTGAACAGTCGCTGCTGGAGCAAACGATCCGTCGCTTCACGGGAAGCGATACCCAGAAGATCGGAAGCATGATCCCTCCCGAGCAGGTTTTCATCCTTACAAACAGGGCTCAGGTAGAATCCACCCAGGCCGCCATTCCCTTTTTCCCACGTTCCAATATCATTGCCGAACCAGCCAAGCGTGACACGGCTCCAGCAGCGGCATTGGCAACGGCCATCGCCCGTTCGAAAAACAAGGATGCCATCGTTGCTCTCTTTCCAGCCGATGCGATGATTCATGATGTTGCGACTTTTCAACGTCAGCTTTCCGAGGCCACAGAATTTGTAGCCGAGCATCCCTCGATTGTTACTTTTTCGATCACACCCACACATGCCTCGACAGGATTCGGATATCTCCAGTTGGGACACCCCATCCCCAGCAAGTATTCTTCGAGTTTCGTGACCGTGGAACGCTTTGTGGAAAAACCTGATGCACCGCGGGCCGCGGAATTTTTCGAAGGGAAAAAACATGGTTGGAATGCGGGCATGTTCCTCTGGCAGGCTGGGACTTTTGTTGAGGAATGTCGGAAATACCAACCGGAGTTGGAACATTTTATCTTGGAATTCCCCTTGGACGGGTCAACCGAGAATTATCTGGGTGAAGTCTTTCCGAAGCTTCCAAAGATCTCCGTCGATTTTGCGATCATGGAAAAAGCAGCAAGCGTGGTGGCTGCCATCGCTGAATACGACTGGGATGATGTCGGCTCTTGGTCTGCTCTTCCCGCCCACTTGGGCAAGGACTCCTTGGAAAACACTTTTTCAGGAAGGGTTATCACCCTTGATGCTCATCACAATATCGTGGTGGGCGGCAAGCGCACCGTCGCTCTCTGTGGAGTCAGCGATCTTGTGGTTGTAGCAACGGAGGATGCAATCCTTGTCTGTCACAGGGACGCCGTTCAACAAATCAAGAACTTGCCGGTCCCCGACGAATTAAAGTGAGGGGATGATCATGCCTTCGCGTCGTCTTTCCGACGACCATAAGCGATGCGCGAGTGCATCATGCTTCCCAAGCTTGAAACTAGTGTTGCAGCAATCTCCTGCAACTGGCATAGGGTCACCGGGGCCTCATCATATTGGCCGTCATTGATACGATCCTGCAGTAGATCGTGAACCAAGTCATCCAATCGTTGCGGCGTGGGACGTTCAAGGCTTCTTGAAGCACTCTCAGCAGCATCGGCTAGCCCCAGAATAACGGCCTCAAGAGACTGCGGCTTGGGTCCCGGATACCGGTAGCTCTCTTCGCTTACCCTTGGGATATCCTCAGGATTGGCATTGATCAGACCGCCGCCGGATTGGGCATCCCTCTCCTGTCGGCAAGCGCGCTGGTAGAAAAATTCGACAAGTGTTGTCCCATGATGCTGTTGGATACCGTCAATGACCCTGCCGTTGAGTTTATGACGCAGTCCGAGATCAACCCCATCTTTCACATGGGAGACAATGACCAACGAACTCATGGTGGGGGTAAGCTCGTCATGGGGGTTCTCCCCCGTAGGCATATTTTCGGTGAAGTACTCTGGTTTAGCCAGCTTTCCTATATCGTGAAAATAAGCACTGACTCGGCATAGCGAGGAGTTGGCTCCGACTTTTTCAGCACAAGCCTCTGCAAGATTTGCCATGGCTAGGGAGTGATGGTAAGTACCGGGAGCCTCCAAGCTGAGGCGGCGTAGGAGCGGGTGGTTCAGGTCAGCCATCTCCATCAATGAGATATCCGTTGTAATACCAAACATCCTTTCAACAAGCGGAAGGGAACCGCTGATGACAACACCGGTAAAAAGCCCTATCCCTACGGCATAGGTGAAACAGAGTCCAGCCTGAACCCATGGAAATGAGAGGGGCATGGGGCAACCGCCTTGAATGAAAGGGAGGGAACTCCAAATCAGGGAAAGGAAAGCAATAGAAATACCGGAATACAACCCGGCGCGAAGCAATCGTGAACGGCGTCGAACCTTTAAGGTGGAAAGAATCCCCGTAAGTCCACCAGCAAGGACCAGTAAGAGAGAACCGGGATCACCCTTCTGCTGAAGCACCAACCACCACAGAGCACCTGTCACGCAGGCAAAAATTGCTGTCGGAGCACCGAGCATGACGGAGATCGATATCGGGGCCAACGCATAAGGTATCAATATCTGTGAAAGCCCAACATCACTCTGTCCTTGGATCAGCTTTCCCAAGCCCAGTTGTAAAAGAATCAGAAAGAGAAAGAGCGTGAGACGTGAGTTCTTAACGAGCGGGGAGTCTTTGCTCACCAACGGCAGTGTGACGGCTAGTACAAGGACCATCAACGAAAGGAAAAATTGTGTCAAAGCATCCTGCGACCCGCTCAAAAAACAGAGGCTGGCCAGTATCACTGAGGTCGTAAGGATGATCACTCCCTTCATTAGGGTGTTTTCTTCAAGCCGTTCAAAGAACCTGTTGCCGGACTTGGAAAGACGGGTCTTTCCACAACTCATTCCCTTGGCCTCAAGGCGTCTTTTTTTGAGAAATCGGAACATTGCAGATGATGGTTTTCTTACGGGATTCTTTGAATAGTTTGCTAAAATCTGCTGTCTTTCGTTCCCCTATGCTCTTTGTAAGCCTCCAGGATGGCTCGAACGAGCGGGTGACGAACCACATCCTTTTCTCCAAAAAAATGAAACGAGATTTCGGAGGTAGTTTTGAGCGCCCCCACGGCCTCAATAAGGCCGCTTGGTTTGTTTTTGGGAAGATCAATCTGGGTGCGATCACCCGTGATCACACACCTGGAACCCATCCCGATCCGCGTGAGAAACATGAACATTTGTTCGGTTGTTGTGTTCTGCGCCTCATCAAGAATGATGAAGGCCTTGTTGAGGGTTCGCCCGCGCATGTAGGCAAGAGGAGCGATCTCAATGATTTTCTTTTCGATGGCACGCTGGATCTCCTCCGGTTCCATCATGTCATGAAGCGCGTCGTAAAGAGGCCGCAGGTAAGGCAGAATCTTTTCCTGCAGCTCTCCAGGTAAAAATCCCAATGCCTCACCTGCCTCGACTGCTGGACGGGTAAGGATGATCCGGTTGACGCTTTCCGATCGGAGCGCCGCAACGGCCTTGGCCACGGCAAGATAGGTCTTGCCAGTTCCTGCCGGTCCGATCCCAAAGGTGATATCATGGGAATCGATGGCCCTGAGATAATCCCTCTGTGAAATACTCTTGGGTACTACGGGAGGCTTGCGTGCGGAGCACTGGATTCTCTCAGAGTAGAGTCCTTCGAGCGACTCATTGCGATGACGGATATCCACACTTCCTTCACCCGATGCCTTCTTGGCTGGGACAGACTGAGTCGTTTCATGACCGAGGGCGAAAAGAAACTCATCACGTCCAATCAGTGCACCTTTTGCACTCACCTTTTCGAGCTGGGAAAATATTTTTTGCGCCCTGTCTACGGCTTCTTTAGGGCCATCAATTTTCATCCAACCATCGCGGCATGTCAGACGAATGCCGAGACGCCCTTCCATCATTCTGAGCAATCCCTCATCGCCTCCATAAAGCGACACAAGAACACGGCCGTTGGCAAATTCCATCTTAACAGAGAACGTCTCACCGCTTACATTCTCGACAATCCCCCGATTGGGATTACGGGTGGTCTTTCGCAGGGCCTTTGTCTTCAACTAAGAAGGCTATTTATAGCCGTAAACCAACGCCCACGGAGTCCGATCCTCGGGCGACTTGAGGATTTGAACGATGGCAAAAAATGTTCCCGTTGACTTGGGGGAGACTCTGGCGCCGGCAAAGCGGCCCTTTTGCCAGCTTTCTGCATCAACCAGATTGCCCTTGTCATCGTAGATGTGAACCGAGAGGGAGGCACCTTTCAGATCTGTGGCCATGAGAAACCAGTAGTCGTTTCCTTTGAAGAGTTGTGAACTCACCGCTTTTTTATCACGGACGGCAAGATCGCCTCCCCAGGCATCCTTTCTGATGGAGAAGCCCTGCTTGTAGTAAGGAAGAGCAGCCTCGTAAGCGAAGGAAAGTGCGTCATCAACGGTTGCCAAGAGTTGTACTGGTGAGGCCACCGTTACTATGGTGACAGCCATTATGAATACCAGATATCTGGGTCGATTGAGGCAAGTGGCGGAGAATTTCATGGTCAGTTGACGCCGTTGACAACCTGCTGATTTACCCCGTGGGTGAAATCATGAATGATCTTAGCCTGGTCAATCGAGATGTTTTCCCCACCTTGATTGACAATAGGGCCGATTTTCCGAAGAACATCTCGAATTTCGGAGACCAAGAGGTTTTTACGAAGACGAGATCCCATGGAACCGATACACCGATCGAAGTAATTCACCAGTTCCGGCTGATGAAGTAATTCAGCTCCATCCCTGGAAAAGCCGTTCTGGACAATAGAAGTGAGTACCTCGGTTCCCCGGAGCCACCCTCCGAGACTGACAAGCTGCGACAGGTCCTGATCATTAAGTTCCTGCATGGCACCTCTCACATCCTGAAGCGCTCCGTCGAATTCTGCTCGAACCCCCTTCCAATCGCGTTGGTCGGCCTTGTCGGTAATGCTCTTACTACGAGCGATGACTGATTTACGGACATTGATAGCCTCGGCAAGCGTAAGAACCTGACGGCCGAGTTCTTTGACTCGTTCGGAATCCTCCGCCTCAACGGCCACGAAACCCTCGGCAATCACATTGCCTAAAAGAAGTGCAGTGCGTGCACGGTCTTCGGGAGTTTGGGCTTTTCCATCACGCAATTGGGACTTCCAGTTGGGATTACCCAACTTATCCAAGACGGCAAAAATCTCACTGGGGACTGGCACAACCACATCTTGGACGGCCGCTGCGGGAAAATCAGAGATGGCGATCTTCTTCGGCGGTGTGTCGGCAAGGAGGGCCGTCACACCCGAAACCGAGACAAGCAGAGTAAGGAGTGAAATTTGTTTCATCGAAAATCCGGAAAAAATACCCTCGCCGCGGAGGGATTTGCCGTGGAGCATTGGGGACTCGTAGTTCACAGGCTGTTTGTTAAGTTCAATCTGTAATGGACCTTAAAAGATTACAACACATTCTTGATGCCGCATCCGCCAAACGGTTGCTTGTCATCGGTGACCTGATGCTGGACGAGTTCGTCTGGGGAAACGTCAGTAGGATTTCTCCTGAAGCACCTGTTCCAGTCGTGGAGGTTGAGAGGGAATCAAGTTATCCGGGTGGAGCCGCAAATGTTGCCAGAAATCTAAGGGGTTTCACCAACTCGGTGACCATGCTTGGTGTCATCGGAGCCGATCAGGCGGGAGAAAAGCTGACCAAGCTCCTTCAAGAAGAGGGTATCTCGCCGGAAGGTCTCTTCACCGACCCTAATGTCTCTACCATTGTAAAGACACGTATCATTGCCCAGCGGCAGCAAGTCGTCCGATTCGATCGCGATCACAGGGCAGCGCCGGGTTCGGGTAGAAGCGATATTGTCACGAGGGCAAGGAAACTGGTGCAAGAAGCGGATGCCGTTCTCATCGAGGACTATGGCAAGGGATTCCTTGATCAACTTCTTGTCGATGAGGTGATCCGGGCCGCTAAGGAAAGCGGAACGATCGTGACTTGTGATCCGAATCCCAAAAATCCTCTCGAGTGGACGGGAGTCGACACGATCAAGCCGAACCGTTCCGAAGCATTTGCGGCCGCGGGCATCCCCCTCACACCTCCGGTGCATCCCGTTGAAAAGGACAAGGCACTGATGGAAGTGGGAAGACTTCTTTTACAACGCTGGCAAGCCGGCGCCCTCCTCATCACCCTGAGCGAGCAGGGAATGATGCTTTTCCGCCCGGAAGACCCACCCTACCACACGCCTACCAGAGCCCGGGAAATTTTTGATGTCTCGGGAGCAGGAGACACATCTATTTCCCTCTATACACTGGGCATCGCCTCGGGAGCCGAACCTGACGAAGCTGCAGAATTGGCCAACCATGCCGCGGGGATTGTTGTCGGTAAGTTGGGAACGGCCACCTGTTCCAAGGGGGAGTTGGTGGAAAGCTTCCGTAACAACGCTGGTCTATGAGCGGCAAAATAGGGTTGCGCCCGGCGCTTTTCATCGACCGTGACGGCACCTTGATGGAGGAGGTGGATCACTGCCACGATCCGACGCTTGTCCGTGCTTATCCTGGGGCGGCCACGGAGCTCGAGCGCGCCCGCTCCCTGGGATGGGCAATCATCATCATCACCAACCAGAGCGGCATTGGCAGGGGATATTTCACAGTGGAGCAGTTCCAATCGGTCCAGAATGAACTCATCCGTCAACTTGGCGGAACAATTGATGCGACTTACATGTCACCCGATCTTCCCGAAACCGGATCATTGCGTCGCAAGCCTGCTCCGGGAATGATCCTTGAGGCAGCTTCAGAGCATGGAATCGACCTGAGTCGATCATTCATGATAGGGGACAAAAAACTCGATGTCGAATGCGGACGCCAGGCCGGAGTCTTTACCATTCTGGTCGAGACTGGCTATGGACGTGACTACGGTGACTGCTTTCCCGATCACAGGGTTCCGACCGTTACCGAGGCAATACGCATAGCCTTGGACGGGAGTCCAATGGAACGCTGACCCTCGATGAAAAAATCCGGGAAATCAGCTCCCAAGCTGACTTGTAAAAATCATGGTCCAGCAATTGCCCTAGTCATACCAGCACGTTGGGGGTCCACCCGATTTCCCGGCAAATGCCTTCACATGATCGCTGGAAAACCGCTTGTCCAGCACGTCTGGGAGCGATCACTTCTTGCAAAGAACATTTCACGGGTCCTGATCGCCACCGATGACAAGAGGATTGCCGATACATCCCTTCAATTCGGTGCGGAAGTCGTGATGACATCGCCAACCCATCCGAGCGGTACAGATCGCATTGCCGAAGTTGCCACCAGACTCCGAGGCATTACCCATTTCATTAATGTTCAGGGGGATGAGCCGATGATCAATCCTCTCCTGATTGGCATGCTTGCCAAAGCAATGATTCAGGATCCAGAAATCGGCATGATCACGGCGGCGACTCCTTTTGAAGATCCACGGGAAGTTGATGACCCAAACTGCGTGAAAGTAATCGCTGGCAAGAATGGCAACGCCCTCTATTTTTCACGGGGAAGAATTCCATTCCAGCGAGATGCTCATGATCAGGAGAGCGCAATGACACCGCTGCTCCATCTGGGCATCTACGGATACAGCCGGGATATCCTAAAAAAACTTGTCAAACTTCCCCCCTCCCCGTTGGAGCTTTGCGAGAAACTCGAGCAACTGAGAGCCTTGGAACATGGCATCCCGATTAGGCTTGTCAGAACATCCCACCGAGGCGTGGGAGTCGACACCCCGGCAGACGCCCTCCTTGTGGAACGAATGATCCTTGGGATCAATGACCGTAAAAAAAACAGGTAGCGATCACGAAAGATGCAGTGACGCCGAGAACGGTTACCACCTCTCGGATCAAGCCGGGCGAACCAAAAAAAACGGCTATAGAGGCCTTCATCGCCGTATTGGCAAGAATCGCTAGCAAGATGCCCTTAATCACGATTGCAGTAGCAAGGCTGCCGCTTTGTGTCATTTGAGAAAGGGAGAGCGTGATAGCATCAAGATCAATCAACCCGGAAAGACCACTCACCAAAAGCAACTCGTTATTCCCCGTCACCGCCATGGTCGCTCTCACGCCCAGCACAATGACGGCGTAGAGGGCGCCGAACTGAAAAGCCACACGAAGTCGGAGCGGGTTCCCATATCTGGTGGGATCGGGTGAGGTTCCACTCCCAGCTCCACCTTGGAGCAAGCGCCAGAGGCACCAGACCACCCCCGGCATCGAAGCAATCAACAAGACACCCGAAGCAAGAACCAGCAAGCGTGGGTTTACAAAAGCAAGCAAGAGACCGACCCTCAACGGCATGATTGTACAAGCCAGCAGAATGGCTAGCGCACAATCAGCAGATTCAGAAGGTCTTTCCCGGCTTTGTCGGCTCATGGCAAGCGTCGTTGCAGTACTCGAGGCGATTCCTCCGAGGAGTCCAGTGAGGGCGATCCCGTTGCGCTGCCCAAGGACGCGAACGGCAAGATAACCAGCGAATCCGATTCCGGAAACAAGCACGACCATTAACCAGATCGTATGGGGGTTGAAGGCCTGATAAGGCCCGAAGGTTTCATCGGGCACAAGAGGAAGTATAACTCCCGTCACAGCTGCAAACTTCAATGCGGCACGGACATCCTCCAGCGTGATACCACGGGTAAAACGATGGAGCGTGGGCTTGATGGCGAGAAGGATGATCACACACACTGCGAGAACGATGGCCACACGTTCCTGCTCCCAGAAAACAAGACCTCCGATGAGGAAGGAAATCATCCCCGCAGCACCAGTCGTGAATCCTGGATCCCCTCCACCACGGTTGCGGCTTTGGAGAAAGAGGGTCAACCAGACACCCATGGCGGCAAATCCGGCAATGAAGAAAAGGGGGTGTACGGTCTGTGTGAACCAGGCACAAAGATCTCCAAAGATCGCCCACAGCGTGAACGTACGGAGTCCCGCAAGAACCCTTGAACGGTGATGACGGAACTGATCATCCCATTGCCGTTCCAGTCCGATGAGAGCTCCCAAGCTGGCACTTAAGAGAAGACTCCGCAGGAGGTGATTAGTTTCAGTGGGGAACATTCAATGAAATCTTCAGATCAGAGTAGCATGAACAAAACTGAGTCGTAACAGGTTGAAAATCTCATCAAAGACTGAACTCCAATTGGTTTCCACCCGTGAGTGACCAGGCCTCCATCCCTTTACGCCTGAGATCTGAGGCAAATTCCTCAGCGTACCCATGAAGGGTAAACACACGCCGAGGGTTCACCAGTTCTACCATCTCCATTAACTCTGCATAATCTGCGTGATCAGACAAAGGAAACACTGCATCACATCCAAAACGATACACAGCTCGCTCATTGATCCCCCAACCCGTGATCATGGCAATCCGCTTCTCGGGGATATTTTCCAAGATTGCTGATCTGGCTACTGCAGGGGGGAAAAGAAGTACATGACCGGGTACATCCGATGCCTCGAATCGAGAATACGGTGGAAAAACGGCCCCCATCTCCTCGTAGAGCCGAGTCATTTGCCAGATCGATCCATGGACCATCACGGGAAGTTCAGTTCCCGCCAAGGCAGCAAGAATTTCCTGCGCCTTGCCAAGTGAGTACCCCAGAAGGATAGGGACCGCACCCGCAGCAAGTGACTCACGGCAAAACGTAATGATCTTCGCGATTGTTTTGACTGAGGGCGGGAAGCTGAAGTGGGGAAGTCCGAATGTTGTTTCCATGATCAGGGTATCGGCCCTTACACTCTCGGCCTGCTCGGATGAAAGGCCTGGGCGCAGTTTAAAGTCACCCGTGTAGAGCAGTCTTTCCCCACCTTGCTCAATAAGGATCTGCGCGGAACCGAGCACATGCCCAGCAGGCAAGCAGGTCGCCCGAAAGCTTCCGAAGTCGCGTCCCTCCCCGTAACGAAGAACATGCTGAACCTTGCCACTCGCCCCCATGCGGGACCTCATGAAGCGTGCCGTCGGCTCTGTAAGAATAGTACGGAGATGGTTTCCCATATGATCTGCATGGGCATGGGAGACAAAGGCAAACGGACGATTTCCACGCGGATCAAGCCATAGATCGCAGGAGGGAAGGTAGACCCCGCGCTCATAGAGAACCTTCATCATCAACTGCCTTCCCTCAAGGCAACCCGATATCTGGGCCTCATCCAAGCCCATATCAAGAAGAGTAGTCCGACCAAAATCATAAACAGGGAAAGAAACTGACCCCTCGTGAAACTTCCGGTAAGCGGCGCATCCGGCTCTCGAAAACACTCACCAAAAATCCTAACCAAGGCATAACTGATAAAAAAAACTCCGGTGAGGACACCATCGGAAACCCTACACTTCGTCCGCATAAACCAAAGCAGTGAAAAAAGGAGCACTCCCTCCAAAGATGCCTCGATAAGTTGAGAGGGATATCGGGGTGCTATCTCGCCGGAAAGAAGGACTCGCAGGGGCTCTGATTGAGCAACTCCGTTAAGAATAGCATCAGGGGAATTAAACTTGGGATCAAGGTCCGAAGTCCGGGAGATCAATCGCTCCAGGCTCTCGGGGGGATAAAGAAACATTTCCTTAGGAAATTGAACTGCCCAAGCGACATCCGTGATGCGTCCATACAACTCACCGTTGATGAAATTTGCACAACGCCCGAAAAAAAGACCGATTGGGGCAACCACCACGAGGTTATCTCCCAGATTCCTAAAAGAAAGACGATGCCGTCTGGCATACCAGAACGTGTAGAGCGCGAATCCGATAATGCCACCATGGCTTGCCATACCACCCTCCCAAACACGAAAGAAGATCAGGGGATCATGCAAAAATCGATCTGCATCATAGAACAGCAGGTAGCCAAGGCGACCTCCCAAGAGCACTCCAAACAAAGCGCCCATGGTTATAAAATCAACCACTTGGTCGGGCTTCAGATCCGAATACCCCTTTGCTGCCAAGCGTCTGTAAAGCAGAATACCCACAAGGAATCCGGCCAAATAAGAAAGACCATACCAACGAATTCCAATTTCTCCGCTGAAGCGGATTAAAAAAGGACTCAAATCATGGACATAGTATGCCAGAATCATGCTTTCTTATCCTCTCCGAGAAGAGGAATATCGGCAATTTCTTTGACACGGAAAGAGGCAGCTCGGATATGATCAAGAAACTATGAACTTACCCTCCACCCCCCGCATGTACGGGCACCTTTTCCTGCTTTGTTTTTCGCTCTGCCTCATTTCCTGCACAACACTCGAAAACAGGAGGGATCTCTATTTCCCACAAAGAGTCCTTGGCCCTTACACCCGGGTGTTGAATCACGGCATCCCCAAGTGCAAACCGCCCCAAGTTAATGAGCAAAACCAACATCATTCCTCCGGCAAGGCGGTAATTCCGCAGCAGAGTTGAGAAGTCGTCGCTACCCGCCCCTTACGGGATAGGAGAAGAAGTTGACAATGACGAACCCTTGGACACCTCACCTGAGCTGACCTTTTCCAAGATTGGTTGAATCGAGGGATCCACCTTTATCATAGCTTCGTTGAGGGTCTTACGGAGTACATCGACCGCCGATTGATGATCCTGCGGATTTACAGAATGTTTAACACCATCCCGGGCGCTTGCCACCTTGGGGTCATCTTTCACTTTATCACGCGTTGCTGCCAGATGTGACCTTTCATCCGGAGTCAGGCTTGCAATGCTAGGTCTCGGATCATGGGGAGATTTCTTTCCTCCCCCTGAAATAGGTTTTTTCTGGGACTCGTGAGGCACGGGGGAGTGGTGAAAAGAAGATCCTTTGTGCTGAGCATTCATGGACTTGTCGGCTTCCTCCCCCTTTTTATGCTGCAGCATTTTATTCAGTAGTGGCTCGACGGAGGGGTCGGCTTGAATCATCGCCGCCCTGAGGGCCTTTAGTACTTCTTCCCGCTGTCTCTTTAACTCATCCAACTTCTGAGTTAGCACCGGGTCTTTTTGGAGTGCCGCATCATGAGCGGCCTTCACCTGCTTCCTTTCCGCTCGTGTGAGCAGATCCAAAGGCTGCGGCGGGGGCTGTTGCGGCCCTTTAGGAACAATGACCGGAGCGTTTGTTTTCTCGAAGACATTCGTTGTCGTGGACTGACTACGAACATTCCATGAAAACAAGAACCCAGAGAAAAGGATCAGGAGCACATTCTTTAACGCATTGTTCATTGTGAGTTTTTTAAAAAACATGTTCAGGAGGTCTGTGTGATAGGAAACCAGCTTTTGCGTTTATCTTCTGTAAGGAGAACACCACAGTTCTGGGGAAGTTGCAGAAACCTCGTGGTAGTCTTTTTTGGAAGCAGCCTGCTTATAGATTCCGGCAACTTCGATACCTAGGGCAATACTTCGTTCCCCAACTAAAACCATCATGAACTAAAGAGTCTCGGGCTTACCTAGCAGTTCAGCCACGCGTTGAAGAAGTCTGCCAGCGGCACCCCCATCCAGCACTCGGTGATCAAAACTGAGTGTGAATTGAGCCTCCGTCACAGGCACAAAGGTTTGTTTTTCCGAATCCCAAAAAGGCGTCACGCGTCCAGCTCCCATACCGAGCAGAATACTCTGTTCAGGAAGGGGAATAGGGGTTGCCATCGTAAGTCCAAAGACTCCGTAATTCGTGATTGTTGCGATTGAACCTCCTGTGTCCGACCCTGGCAGACGGCGAGCGCGTGCCAGTTCGACAAGACGATTGTACCGCTCTACGAGATCCGCAAGAGGAAACTGATCGGCGTGGCGGATAACCGGGACAAGAACCCCGTCCTCGGCTTCAACCGCAAAACCAATATCCACGGAGCGGGGGTGGATCACGCGGTCGCCGATGAGTCGCCCCGCTGTCGCCGGCATTTCCGAAAGTGCTATGGAAAGCGCCCTGAGGGCATAGAGAGCGGGACCAGCCTTGATGGTCTGCTTTTTGCGGTGAGCCAGCAGGATGTCGAGTTGAATGGGAAGGACAACAGTGGCCAGAGGTCTGGTCCAACTTCGACGCATCGCATCAGCAACAGCGACACGCATTGATGATGCAGGGGAAATTGTATTTCGCTCCAGATCCTGAAGAAAGCGCTCCAGATCATCAATGGTGACGCGGCCACCGGCTCCGCTCCCAGCCACTCCGGCCAAATCCGCGGCATGAAGTCCCAATTCTGCCATACGGGCCTTCATGCGAGGTGAGAGGAAACTAGCACCCCCGGCGTGAGCGGGAACGGGGAGTCCACTGACGGTTGGTTCGACGGTTTTACCAAGTGCTTTTGTCTTGGCTACAACTTCACCCTTTTTTAAGTCGGTCTCTTTTTTCTTCTTGGGTTTTTCGACGGGAGGCGGAGGAACGTCATTCAGTCCCAGTCTTTCCGCATCATCGTCGCTGATCTCAAGGTATCCCAGAGTCGCGCCGACGGCATAACTTTCCCCGACAACCGCGATGAGTTCCTTCAAAATTCCCCCACATGGGGCGGTGACTCCCATCACTGCCTTGTTGGTCTCTACTTCTAGGAGGTCCGTGTCAGCCTCCACGCGCTCCCCAACTTTGAATGCAGCGCTCACGATGGTCGCCTCCGCGATGGATTCCCCGAGTTGGGGCATGATAATCGGAAGGAGATGCATGGAGTCGGGTGATGGAAACATGGTATCGTCTTGGTTTAGAGTTCCAAAAGTTGTCGCAGGGAGTTGGCAACCGAAGAAGCTGTCGGGCGATGTGTTCCCCACAGCGCGGGGTGATATGGCACAGGGGTTTCCTTGGCGTTAAGACGTTGAGGCGGGGCATCCAGCAACCCGAATCCCTCCGTGGCAACTCGCGCAATCACCTCGGCTGCAACTCCTCCCCATGGCCAAGCCTCCCCCACAACCAGCAACCTTCCCGTCCGGGCAACGGATGCCAGAATCGTGTCGGTGTCGATGGGTCTTACCGTACGAAGATCGACCACCTCGATGTCATAGCCATCATGAGTCAATTCCTCCGCAGCGGCCAGGGCTTCATGAACCATCGCGCTGTAGGCGACGACCGTGGCGTCCCTGCCTTGGCGTGCAATCTTGGCCTTTCCGAAGGGCAACACCGTCTCTGGCAATTTGTCTGCCTTGAGATGGTAATAGAGAAATTTATGCTCACAGAAAATCACAGGATCATCCAAGGCCACAGCTTCGAGAAGCATTGTGTAAGCATCCTCGACGGTTGCGGGCGTCATGACGATGAGGCCAGGGTAATGTGCATAGATCGCCTCCATGCTCTGACTGTGGAAAGGACCGCCTCCCGGAGTTCCTCCGCTCGGAAGACGCACAACCAAGGGGCAAGGAGTTCCGGTACGGTAGTGCAGCGTGGCTGCCTGATTGACGATCTGGTTAAATCCGCACGTGGAGAAGTCAGCGAACTGCATCTCAATGATCGGTCGCATCCCCTCAACCGCGGCACCGATCGCCAGTCCAACCATGGCGTCCTCGCTGATTGGTGAGTCAAGGACGCGTCCCGGGAATTCCTTGGCAAGATTCTTTGTTGCTTTGAAAGCGCCACCGAATCCCCCGATATCCTGACCGTAAATAAAGACACGGGGATCATCCTGCAGGGCTTTTTGTTGAGCCAATCTTATTGCTTCGAGATAGGTGATGGCGCTCATTGCCGTTCTTCCGGATACCGGGAGTTCTGTTGACTATCCAAGCAGGAAAATGCGTTCCAATCCTCTTCGGAGGGATCAGGTGAGGGCTCCCTCAAAACCTTGGAAGACGTTTCCTCAACTTCCTTTTCGACGATCTTTTGCCAATCCGCTGCCTCCTCCCCAGTAAGCCAACCTTTTTCCAGAAGCGTGGTGCGGGCCAGATCCAAGCAGTCCCCACCCAAAGAACTTTCTTTCATCGCCGCAGGAATATAGGAGGCATCATCGTGCTCTCCATGACCCACAAGCCTTAGAAGATCTGCGACCACAAGCTGTGGACCCTCTCCGGATCGGGCGGCCGAGACAGCTTCTCCGATCACACTGAGGCAGTCCATCAGATCGTTACCCACGGCCCGTCGCCCCCTCACACCATACCCCTCGGCTCGGACGAGAAGATCATTGCAGGCGAATTGACGGTCATTCGGAGTGGAGTAGGAAAACTGATTATTAGCGACCACAACGACGATCGGGAGTTTTTCAACACCGGCAAGGTTCATCCCCTCGTGGAAACTCCCTGTGGAAGTTCCACCTTCACCAATACAGGTCCCCCCAACTGCGCCCGTCTCACCACGGAAGCGCTTGGCCATCAAGCCGCCACAAACCGTCGAGACCATTGCTCCCAAGTGACTGATCATCGCGTGATATCCTTCCGAAGGACGTCCCCGATGAATGTTTCCATCCCTCCCCCTCATCGAGCCGAGTGATGATCCAAGGTAGGTGCGCATCGTGTCCAGAATCGTATCTCCGAAGGCCATCCTGCCTGCTTGATCGCGAATAAGCGGGGCATAGACATCACCACGGCGCAGGTGAATGCCAAGGGAGACACTCAAGGCCTCTTGTCCCCGGCCAAGGAATACGCCGCCGACAATTTTTCCCGATCTGTAGAGAACGGCCAACTTCTCTTCAAGGATCCGTGCCTCCAGCATAATCCGGTAAGCTCGGCGTGCATTTTCCCGCGTGACCTCAGGAGAGTGCTTCGTGGCACGCGGGCCATCGGAGTCTGAAGCTTTACCCAAAGTCATTGGTTTATATTAGGGTAACTCCCTGAAAATAAGGAGCATTTTGTTAGATGGTAAGGAGCGCTCTGAAGTTCGGAAGAACGTTTCGCTAGGAACGTATTCCGGTCGGAAAGACAAAAATTCCCGTGATGACAGAATGATGAAACCAAGCCCAAAAAATTCAGAGAAAAGTGTCAGGGAAGAGATTTCCAGAGCAACACCATGATCATGGCTAGCACAGCGCAAAGCAGGAGAAACTGGAGCCTTGCCGAGCGCTCCTCAGGCTTGGTCATACGGCGGCTTCCTGTAGAACTTGTTGAGGGACTATGGCGCTTGTCACGTGGCCGGCTAAGACCATCGGCATACGTGGCTGTCGCAATCGCTCGGAGCTTGATCATCTCCTCTTGTCTGCGTGCTTTCTCAGCCACCTCTTTGGGCAGATCTTCTACGCGTTGCTTCATCTTCTCCTCAAGCTTCCTCAGTTCGAGTTCACGCTTACGGAGATCTTCCAAATCCCGGTCGAGACGGGAACGGCTCTCGGCGTGTGTCGAGGCCGATGTCACAGGGCGTGATCCCCTGTGGTTACTAGGTGAGCGAAAAGCCATATTCCTAATCTTAAAAAGATTATCTTGGAGCGGCAGTCATCAGATGCCAGATCCAAACAATGAGAGCAATCGTTCCAAGAACGAGGAGAGGCAATGTGAATGCAAGACCATTCCTCAACCAGTGGGAAAAACCCTGATCTCCAATGTCGGGGAAGAGTGAACCTCCCGATCCTTCTTCGTAAGGCATACCATCGTCCTGGTTTGATATCGGAGTGATTTTGGCATGAAGTCGCGCATAGGCTGACCTTGCCTCGTCAACAATACCAAGCGAACGGGTCAACTCGCGTGAGAGATCACGACCACCCCATGACTTTGGATCTATTCCCTCAAGATTATGCAGGTGCTCCGCGAAGATATCCTGAATATTGTTGAGTTGCTCAAGGCGGCGTTGAGTTTCCTCCGTCTCTCGTTGGACAAGAATAATGGATCGCCCCAATTTGTCGGCCATCTCATTGCGTCCGCGTTCCAGATCGTCTTGCCTGCGGGTGAGCTCCTCAAGGCGAAGCTTTTCTTTCTCAATGAGGTCCTGCCTCTGCCTCAACTCCAGAAGCTCTGATTGGGCGCGTTTTACCTGATTCTGAAGTTCTTCTGCCGATGGGGTCTCTTCGAGATCCAACAGCTCATCGTGGGTGTCTTGAAAGTCGGACATGACCACAATATGTAGCGTAACTGAACTTTTTTGGCTCTAAAAATCTTCCATTAGGGGGATTATTTATCCCTTCTTACTCATCCAAATATAGCCGACCCGACCCTGCAAAGGGTCGCCCCCTCCTCCACCGCCACCTCGAAATCCCCGCTCATTCCCATGGAGAGAGCGGACAGGGGAATTCCGGTCTGTTTCGCAAGGCGATCCCGCAGTTCACGTAATCCGGAAAAATAACGCCGTGAAAATTCCGCCTCAGCGGAAAGAGGGGCCATTGTCATGAGACCTTCAACCTGCAGGCGAGGCATCGTCAGGAGATCCCCGATGATCGCTTCGAGATTCTGGGGTTCAAAGCCCTGCTTACTTCCCTCCCCCGAGACGTTCACCTCAAGAAGCACCCTTGGAAACAATCCCAATTCGGCTCCGATCCTGTCGATATCACGTGCGGTGCCAAGTTTATCAACGCCATGGATAAGTTCAAAAAGAGGAAGTATCTTGCGCACCTTGTTGGACTGGAGATGGCCTATGAAATGCCAGCGCAACCGCGCAGGCAGAAGAGGTATCTTTAGTATAGCCTCCTGGATACGACTTTCCCCGAAGATCTCCTGCCCAGACTCGGAGGCCTCCCGTATGAGTTCCGGAGGGTAGGTTTTTGAGACAGCCACCAATTCGATCTCAGCCGGATCGCGTCCGGACCTGAGAGCAGCTCCAGCGATGCGTTCACGGACTTGCTGAAGTTTTGATGCAATGACAGGGTTGATCATGGTTGAGAAATGATGGTTTTTTTCTTGGAGTGCCGAGCGAGTCTGCATACAGATTCTGATTCATGCAACTTGAGGGCTTCAAGGTCTTCTGTGACCTTTGTGACACAGGCAGCTTCTCACGTGCGGCGGAAGCAAGCGGCATCACTCAAAGTGCGGTAAGCCAACAGATCCGCGCGGTTGAAAAACGTTTTGGAGTTCCCTTGATCGACAGAAACAGTGGCAACTTCATGCTGACTCCCGAAGGATACGTCTATCTAGAGGCCTGCCGCGATATTCTAGCCCGCCTGGATAGCTTGGGGACCCGCTTCAGGATTGCCCGCGGCGAGTTGGGTGGACGACTCCGTGTCGCAAGCGTCATCAGCATCGCGCTCCACAATCTTCCCCCGCTGCTCAAGCAGTTCCGCAAAGCCCATCCCGGAGTTGAGGTCTTGGTCGACTATCGCAAGGCAGAGGAGATTTATGATGCCGTGGGGGATGGTCGCGCCGACCTTGGATTAGTGGCCTACCCAAAAGCCCGCCTAGGCTTACGGGCCATGACCCTCTGGAGGGAGAGGATGGTCTTGATCATGCCTCCCGACCATCAGTTGAAGGGAAAACGTCCGGTCGAACTTTCACAACTGGAGGGCCGACGCTTTGTTGGACTGACTCCTGATATTCCCACACGTCAACACCTTGACAAGGTCTTCAAAAAAGCAGGAGTGAAGATCACCTACCTGGCCGAATTCGAAAACATCGAAACCGTCAAAGCGGCGGTAGAAGCGGAGCAGGCCCTCGCCATTATTCCTGAGACCTCCGTTCGTCAGGAAATCAAGCAAGGGGCACTCTCCTCTCGCCAGATCCATGCCGAGCGACTCTGGCGACCTATGGGAGCGATCACCAGAAGGCCAATCCCAGAGAAACCATCACTCCTGGAATTTCTCAGCCTGCTTTCTCCCAGAGCGAAGGCACTGATTCAGGAATAACGTTCGCTCTCAAAGAGGAAGGTGAGACAGAGGAGGGCTCCTCCAAGCCCATTCATCTCATCATCCACTCGGCTTCAAGGATTCCCATCGTTTTTTCCATGATCTCTGACGTGCATCTTTTGGAATTTCTGTCAGGTTCTAAATGATCATGTTCCGAAGACTTTACATCCGCTGTTTGACCTCTCTTCCGCTTGTCACGATTGTCCTATTTCTAGTCTTGGGAATACTGCCCGGTGTTGCAGCCGAAGTGCTCACCAACGGATCCATTCAGGCACCTACTCCACTCGCTACTACATCCGTCATTTCTGGCAATCAGGTTGGAGCCCTCACTAATACCGCTGCAACCAACCCCACAGCCACCTCTTCAGCACCGGCATCGGTTGCGCAACAAGCCATGGCGATGCAGACACCGAGTTCCTTGAACAATTCCGCAGGGGGGCGAAGCAGTTATTCCTCCATACATGTTGACGGTCCATACATCGCCATGACTTTTGATGACGGACCGGACGCAACCCTGACTCCCCACTTGCTCGACATCCTCAAGGAGCGCCATATACATGCGACCTTCTTCGTTCTTGGTCAACGGGTTCAGGAACACCCCGAAATCATGGTGCGTGCCGTGGCGGAGGGCCATCAGATAGGGAACCATAGCTGGGATCACCCTCCGCTCAACAAGTTGGCCGAAGGAGGACTAAGGCACCAACTGGCGGATACTTCAGATCTCATCAAACAGACAATCGGCAAAGCTCCAGACATCATGCGTCCGCCCTATGGGGCCACCAGCCCGAGACTGAGTCGCGCCATCGAGAAGGAATATGGCATGAAGGTGATCCTCTGGTCCGTCGACCCCTTCGACTGGAAGAATCCCGGCTCCAAGGTTGTTACAGAAAGAATTCTCTCGGGATGGAAGGGGAGCAGTGGGGCCAAACCGGGCGCCATCATCCTCTCCCATGACATTCACAAGGGAACCATCGACGCAATGCCCGCCACACTCGATGCCCTCCTCGCAAAGGGATACAAGTTTGTGACCGTGGATGAATTACTCGCCTTGGAGACCAAAAGTCCGGTTGCAACTCCGAGTGCATCGGCTGCATCCCCTGCCCCTTCTCCGCATAAGACCAAAAGGTCGAGGAATAAAACTTCTCAATAAAAGTTTTTATTCCCCTGATAGAAGGCTCAAGCGAGCTTCATACTTATGCTAGGGCAAACATAGGCAAATAACGCCCAAGCTAGAAGAACCCAACTCACCGAGCTTATTTCTTAGTCGAGGAACAAGCGCACAGGATTCTCGAGCGCTTCCTTGACCTTGATCAGGAAGGTCACGGCCTCCTTCCCATCCACGACGCGGTGGTCATAGGAAAGCGCCAGATACATCATCGGGCGGATGACCACCTTGCCATCGATGGCAACGGGGCGCTCTTGGATCTTATGCATGCCAAGAATACCACTCTGAGGGGGATTGAGGATCGGTGTACTCAGGAGTGATCCGTAAACTCCCCCGTTGGAAATGGTGAAGCAACCGCCTCGGAGGTCAGAGAGGCCTATCTTTCCCTCACGGGCTTTGACCGCAAAACCAAGAAGCTCCTTCTCGATTCCGGCAAGGGAGTGCCTCTCGCAATCGCGCAGGACGGGAACCATGAGCCCCTTCTCGGTGCCGACAGCAACGCCTATGTCGTAGTAGTGATTCTCAATGAGTTCGTCCCCCTCGAGTTGGGCATTGATCTGGGGAATGGCTTTGAGGGCCTCCACAACGGCTTTGACGAAAAAGGACATGAAGCCAAGCTTCACTCCATACTTGGCCTGAAAACCCTCTTGAACTTCCTTACGGATGCCCATGATGGCGCTCATGTCGACCTCATTAAAGGTCGTAAGGATTGCCGCTGTCTGCTGGGCGTTGACCAACTGAAGGGCGATCTTGCGGCGAAGAGGAGTCAACTTGCGACGGGTCACGCGACCTTCGGGAAGGGATCGTGATGAGGGAGGGTCACTCGGGATAGATGTAGCCTTGGGTGCGGGAATCCCGATTTTGGGTAAAGGAGCATCGGTTTTCGGGGTGGGAGCTTCATGCTTCCCTATCTCCACTTTAGTCTCGGTCTTTTGCTCAGCTACTTCAGCCTTCAGCCTTTGGTCTTCAGCTTTTTTAGGTGCCGCGGCCGTATCAATCTCGGCGACGGTGGAACCGATCGGCACCTCTGCACCTTCGGCGACCTTGATCTTCAGGACGCCTGCCTCAAGAGCCGTGACTTCCGAGGAAACCTTGTCCGTGTCGAGGGTGAAAAGAAGATCTCCCATAACGACATGATCGCCCTCTTTTTTGTGCCATGCGGAGAGGACTCCGGAGGTAATGGATTCTCCGACGGCAGGTACAATGACGGCAACGCTCATAATGAAAATGTGTGGATGATGAAGAGAGTTTTCTTGTTTATTTTTAAGCTCCGAAAGCCTGTGCAATGAGTGCAGCCTGCTCGTTCTTATGAGCTGCGGTTGTACCCACGGCAGTACTCGCATCCTGCTCACGTCCCGCGTAGCTGATCGCACGTCCATAGAACTTCATCAACTTGGGGAGGAGGTGATGCCAGGAACCCATGTTCTCCGGCTCTTCCTGACACCAGACGATCTCCTTGGCATGGGCATAGGGAGCGGTGACCTTACGGAGTTCCTCTTCGTTAAGCGGATAAATCTGCTCCAGTCGCACGATTGCCGAGCGGTCGTTCCAACCGTTCTTTTCGCGATAGGACTGAAGGTCGTAGTAGACCTTGCCTGTGCAAAGAATAAGTCGCTCAACCTTTACAGAATCAGCCGCCTTTGGACCCTCGAGAATCTCGTGAAATTCACCCTCCGTGAAATCTTTGGTAGTTGAAACGGCGGCTTCGGATCGGAGGAGGCTCTTCGGCGTCATGATGATGAGCGGCTTGCGGAAATCACGGAGCATCTGCCGGCGCAGGACGTGGAAGTATTGGGCTGGAGTGGTCAGATTGCAGACCTCCATGTTCTCGTCAGCGCAAAGTTGCAGGAAGCGTTCCAGTCGGGCGCTAGAATGCTCGGGCCCCTGCCCCTCATAGCCGTGGGGAAGCAGCATGACAAGCGAGCTGGGTCTCAGCCACTTGGTCTCTCCCGAGGCGATGAACTGGTCGATAATGACCTGGGCCCCGTTGGTAAAATCGCCGAACTGAGCCTCCCACATGCAGAGCATCTTCGGATAATCCATTGAATATCCGTAGTCGAATCCCAACACAGCGGCCTCCGAGAGCGGGCTATTGTAGACACAGAAGCGTGCCTGATCCGGTGCGAGGTGCTGTAGCGGTATGTAACGCTCACGGTTTACTTCGTCGTAGAAGACAGAGTGGCGGTGACTGAAGGTGCCCCTGCGACTATCCTGACCCGAGAGGCGGATCGGGATCCCCTGAAGCATGAGCGATCCGAAGGCAAGAGCCTCGCCGAACGCCCAGTCATAGGGACCGGATTTTTCGAAGACCTCTCGCCTCCGTTCGAGGATGGTCTTGCGGACTTTTGGTAGAATGCGAAAATCAGAAGGCACTGTCGTGAGGCCATCAACGATAGTCTTGAGGATCTTTTCGTTGATCGCGGTTTTGACCGGCTTGAAGGAGTAGGGAGGCTGAAAGACTGCCGTGGAACCGACAAAGGCCTTCTGATTGGCCTTCACGTCGGTGTCGATCCCCATTTTCATCTCGGCCAGAGCAGCCTCAAGTTGGGACTGTGATTTCTTCCAACTGGTATCGAACTCCTCTTGAGTCAGGGTTCCAATCTCAATCGCCCGATTCAGAAAGATCTCGCTCGGACGCTTGTGGGCTCGGATTACCTTGTAAAGATCGGGTTGGGTGAAGAGCGGCTCGTCACCCTCGTTGTGGCCGTAGCGTCGGTAGCAGACGATATCAACGACGACATCGCGACCGAACTCCTGCCTGAAGGCCAGCGCGATGCGCGCGGCTTCGGCGACAGCGATCGGATCGTCCCCATTCACGTGAAAAACAGGGGCCTCGACGGTCTTTGCAATCTCGGTGCAGTAAAGGGTGGAGCGGGAATCGGCGGGAAGTGTCGTGAAACCAATCTGGTTATTCACGATGAGGTGAACTGTTCCTCCGACCTTGTATCCGGGAAGTTGGGAGAGGTTGAAGCACTCAGCTACGATGCCCTGCCCCGGGAACGCCGCATCGCCGTGGATTAGGATAGGCACGACCTTGCGTCGCTCGATCGTGTCTTCGAGGATCCTCTGGCGAGCCCTGGCCTTACCAAGGACAACGGGATCAACAGCCTCAAGGTGGCTCGGGTTGGCGGCGAGGTAAACCTCCACCTCCTCCCCCTTCTCGTTACGCCGCGTGGTCTGGTATCCGAGGTGATACTTCCCGTCGCCACTCGCTTCCCCGAGGTCGGGATCATACTTGTCACTGAATTCATTGAAAAGTATGGCAAACGGCTTCTTCAGGAAGTTGGTCAGGACATTCAGGCGACCCCGGTGGGCCATTCCAAGGACGATCTCCTTCACTCCCTGCTCTGGCGAGCGGTGCAGTATCTCGGAGAGGGCAACAAGCATCGACTCACCCCCTTCAATGGAGAACCGCTTACTACCGACATAGGTAGTGTGGAGAAAGTTCTCAAAGCTCTCGGCCTTATGAAGGGTACGTAGGATGCGATAGTGGGGAGTGGCTGTATCCACCTTCCCAGCACGGGACTCGACTTGCTCCCTGACCCAATGGCGGATACGAGGGTTCTGGATATGCATGTACTCCACACCAAGCGTGCTGCAGTAAATCGACTTCAGTTCGGCAATAATCTCGCGAAGCAACAACGGGGTTCCCTCCCTGTAGGATCGGGAACTCACCGTCTCATTAAGATCAGCATCGGCAAGGCCGAATTCCTTCAGTTCCAAAAGTGGTTGGTAAGGAATCTCAACACTCAGTGGATTCAGTCGGGCGAGTGTGTGCCCCAGCGTGCGGTAAGTATAGATCAGGGCCTCCACGCGGCTTTCTAGACTCCTGGAACTTGATGATCGAGGAGATCCCGTAGTAGCAGATCCGGCAACTTCTCCTTCCGAGCCCTTGACCGGAATCTTCAGATAACGGGCAAAACCGAGCTCGAAACCTTCAAAAAAAGAGGCCCATTCAGTAGAGACAGAAGAAGCGTCCTTGCGCCATTTTTCGTAATTTTCATCGATGGCCGCCTCGTTCCAGCGCGCCGTGAAAGATGTGCTCATGAAGATTGGTTGAAATCATTACTCCTGAGTGTGGCCTGCCTTACGGCGTGCTTAACCACACTGGAAAAGAACTTCATTCTTTAGCAGATCATGCTCGCTCGGCAAGCTGGCAATTAACTCTGAAGGGGTCTCCTTGCGCCGTTGGGGCATTAAGGGTAGGGTCAAAACCCAGCCATCGCCCATGATCACCGTCCAAGGACTCACCAAAAGCTACGGCCCGGCCGATGCGATTCGTGACCTCTCCTTCTCCGTGGATCAGGGTGAGGTGGTGGGATTTCTTGGCCCCAACGGCGCGGGAAAAAGCACCACGATGAAGATTCTTTCCGGCTACCTTCCTGCCGATTCCGGTGAAGTGAGGATCGCGGGTTTTGATATCTTCAGTGAGTCACTCAAAGCCCGATCCCGCATCGGCTACCTCCCCGAAAACGTGCCTCTTTACCCCGAAATGAGGGTTGGAGAGTACCTTGCTTATCGCGCCTCGCTGAAAGGGGTCCGCTCCCGGCGCATCAAAGAGAAGGTTGAAGACGCCGTTCAGCTCTGTGGACTGAGACACGTCCAAAAGCAGCTCGTGGGTACGCTTTCCAAGGGATACCGCCAGCGAGTAGGGCTGGCTGACGCACTTGTCAATGAACCTGACATCCTGATCCTTGACGAGCCGACCATCGGACTCGATCCCAACCAGATCAGGGATGTTCGTGCGCTCATCAAGGGTCTTGCGGCACGCCACACCATCCTTCTCTCAAGCCACATCCTGAGCGAAGTCGAGGCCACCTGTTCACGCATCCTGATCATTAACAAAGGTAGGATTGTCGCGACTGGCACTCCTACGGAGTTACGCCAGCGTGCTGGAGTTCCCCTTTCCGGAGCCGTCAGGCTTGAGATGTCCACGGAAAGCCCTTTAGTTACCCTCCAAGAATTAAACTCCCTTCCCTACATCAGCAAAGCCACAACGCTCAGAGAATCTGAGGGCTGGGTCACTTACGAGATCGTCCCCAGGGTAGAAGATCCTCGTACACTTCTCTATGAGGAAGCGGTAAGGCGAGGATGGAAGCTTCGTGAACTCTCCGCTCGGGAAGTTCCGCTGGAGGAAATCTTCTCTTCTTTCGTGCCAACCTCGCCCGATCAGTCAGCAAGTGGGCTGCCGGCTGGGGATCATCAACCAGAAAGAAGGTCATGAGGGTTTTTTGGACACTTCTAAAAAGAGAAATCAGTTCGGCATTCCTGACGCCGATGGCTTGGGTTCTTCTTTTTTTTCTCCTGCTTCTCACGGGTTTTAATTTTTATGCTGGTGTCTCTTCGCTAAACCACGGACCCACCGAGGTCACAGTCGTGGAATCTTTTTTTAATACGGTCTTTTTTTGGTTTTCTTTTCTGCTGCTCTTCCCGCTGCTGACGATGCGCCTCTTTTCCGAAGAGTACCGCACGGGAACAATTGAGCTACTCATGACGGCACCTGTCCGGGACTCTCAGGTGGTCCTTGCCAAGTTCTTTGGGGCGCTCGTTCTCTACTCGGCGCTTTGGCTCCCCACGGGCCTTTATTTTCTGATCTTCTGGTGGCAGACCCACCTGCAAGCGGCTGGTGCCATGGGAGCATATTTCGGAGCTTACGGACTCCTTTTCCTCATGGGGATGTTTTATCTCTCGCTCGGCTGCCTCTGCTCGTCATTGACCCGGCATCAGATTTCCGCAGCGGTGATGACCTTCTGTCTGGTGGCTTTGTTTTTCTTCACGGGACTTCTGACCTTCCTGTCCGGTCAGATCGGCACATTCATGAAGGGCGTCACGGTCACCTTCTCGCCGATCGATCAGATGACTCAGTTCTCAAGAGGGCTTTACGACACCAGGGCCGTTGTCTGGTACCTGGTAATGACCGCCCTCTGCCTCTTTCTCACACTCCAGTCGCTTCAAGCACGCCGTTGGCGCGGTTAATTCACCGGGCATATGAGAACTCCACGCTCGCAACGACCCGCCAGACTAAGGACCGTACGCCTTCGCGTCGTCATGCAAATACTTGCGGCTCTGGTAATGACCCTGACCGTTCTTTGCTGGTCGCTGGGGCACTACCAGCGGTTTGACTGCAGCCGTTCCCACAAATTCGAACTCTCCAATCAGTCGAAGGAGACGATGTGGAACCTCACCTCACCGGTGAAGATCACCGTCTATTTTTCACCCTCCTCTCTCGCCACAGGCTCGGAACTCTACGGTGACATCATGGCTATGCTGAGGGAGTTCCAATTTTATGCCCACTACTACCGGAATCTAGCCGTCGAGCGGATCGATCCTCTTAAAGATCCTGCAGCCGCCAAGGAAATTCAGGCGCGCTACAAGTTCTCCGGGGAGGAGAATGTGCTGATCGTGGAGTATGGCGGCCGAAGCAGCGTGATTCCGGTCCCCGAGATGGGAGAATACGATGCGGCTCCCACCAATTATGGTGATCCACCACGATTGATCGCTTTCCGTGGCGAGCAGGTGCTGACCTCCGCTCTGATCGGTCTGATCGAGCCAAAACTTAACAAAAAGGTCTACTTCCTCCAGGGGCATGGGGAAGGGTTACCCGGGCTACCACCTCTGGAACTTGTGGGCCAGAATCTGAAACGACAAAACATCTCCGTCGCACCGCTGAATCTGGCCCAACTGGCACAGGGACTTCCCTCCATCCCCAACGATGCCGCCATAGTCGTGATCGCTGGGGCTCATTTTGACCTTTCTGCAACCGAGTTACAGGCCCTGCAGAACTACTGGAACAGCGGCGGGCACCTCATGGTCCTGCTCGACCCAACGGGTGAGACCCCTACCCTTGACTCCTTCCTAAGCACCGCTGGCATCACGCCACGCAACGACAGGGTTCTGCGTCTGATCAATCTGGGTAACAGCATGGGCATCCTTAGGGATGTCACTGGGGAATTTTTTGCAGATTCCGAGATCACTTCCCGTCTCGTAGGTCTGAACGTTCTCTTTGCCGGCAACACCAGATCTCTTGCCCAGCGCATCTCACCTGAAAATCCGAGGTCCACACGCCCGCTGATCCGGGCCGTTCACGGGTTTCGCGGGTGTTCCGACTACTTGAATACGGATGGCGGCGGGGTGCACTTCGATCCTGTGAAGGACAACTTTTTTCCCGTGATCATCGCGGCGATGACCGATCTGGGCGGCGTCCATGACGATAGAATCTCCATGGGTGCCTCCCGCATGGTCGTGGTAGGCAACTCTGAATTCCTGAAAGACAAGTTCCTTGGCGGCACGGGACTCGATTTTTTCTCGAGCGCGGTGAATATGCTGATCGACCGCACACGTCTTGTAGGAAGCACTCCCAAAACCAAGGAATTCTTCACGCTAAATCTGGATGACCAACAGGTCCGCTTCCTCGCTCTCTGGACCATGGTCGTTGTTCCCCTGACAGCAGCTCTACTTGGAGGAGTGATACTGTGGAGGCGGAGGCGATGAGTTGGAAAGGTACTTTTGGTCTGATTATCGTTGCGGCACTGTCCATCGGACTCCTCTTTTTTTCCTCTCACAGACAGACCCGTTCATCACGGGAGCCACTTCTCTCCCTCGATCCAAGTCAGGCCGAAAAGATCTTCATACGCGAGGGAAGCTCAACCGTGACGCTCCTGAAAAAGGAGGGTGTCTGGTTTCTTGGAGAGGAGCTGGTGGACCGGGCCGACCAGCATCTGATCCGATCCCTGCTGCAGTCAGCCTCCTCAACAACTCCGACCGATATTCTGAAAGTAAGCGAGCTCAAAGGTCCGGTAAGCCTCGCCTCACTTGACCTTAACCAACCGAAACGATCTCTCACGATCGTGGGCAAGGTTCGGGAGAGCATTGATTTCGGTAGCGAGGGCGCGGCCCCTCGATCCCTCTATGCGCGTCTCGGCGACGGGGATGTCTACCTGATTTCCGATGAACTCCCAAAGTTGGCCTTCCGATCAGTTCAGGATTTCCATGATCCCCACTTGACCTCTCTGAATACCGAACACCTGCAGGAGATTTCCCTCACCAAAGGAGGTGCTATCCAACAACTGGTGCTTAGAAAAGGGAGCCGAGGCTGGAATCTTGAACGCCCCCTTTCGGCAAAAGTTGATCAAAGCGCCCTCTCCTCCTGGATCACCCCACTTATTTCCGCCCAGATCCAGCAGTGGATGCCGGCAGGAACTGATCCCTCCACCTGTGGCTTCGAGTCCCCTCGAGGAGTTTTTGCTATCACCCAGGAGGGAGAGATAAATCCGCTGACCATCGCTATCGGGGATCCAGTGCTCTCCTCTCCAGAGAGTTCTTATGTCCGATGCAGTGATCGCTCAGGGATCTTCATCGTTAAGGGTCTCTCGGCAACTCTCGACGTAATGCCCCAATCACTCCGCTCCCACACGCTTCAACCGGTCGATTATGACACCGTGGATCGCATTGCTATTTCGGGAAATGGAACTGGAGAGCCTCCTGTGATTCTCACCAGGAAGCCAGAAAGTGAGGATTGGACGATCAAGGCCCATTTTGGAACCGGTCAATCAATCCTGCCGGGTGAGAAGGTCAGGGCATGGTTTGATCAACTCAGCAGCATCAAAGCCCAGAGCTTCGTCCCGGCCACACCCGACCAGATGAAACTTCACGGCATGGATCAGCCTTCGTGCTCCATCCGCTACAGCGCCCACCTTTCCGAGAACACGGCTGAGGAGAGTGCCGGTGAATTCCTACTTGCCTCGTATACATTCGGCCAGGCCTCCAACGGAGTTATTGCCCTTCGCGAAGGAGACTCGAGTGATCTGATGATCCTCCCGGAGCATCCTCTGGAAGTGATACTCTCGGAGTTTCTTCAGCCCGACCTTCCGATTACTCAACCCTCGCTCGACGACTCAAAGGCGAAATAACTGAGAATCCCCCCTCCTTCAACTGTCGACACACGGTACTTTTAACCGCTAATTTTTCACCCCATGACCTCCACCGAGATCCGCAAGTCCTTCCTAGATTTTTTCCGCAGCAAGGAGCACACAATTGTCACCTCCTCCAGCCTTCTGCCCGACTCACCGAACCTGCTCTTCACGAACGCGGGGATGAACCAGTTCGTGCCGATCTTCCTCGGCACGACTCCCTTCCCCTACACTCCCGCACGCGCCGCCGATACCCAGAAGTGCATCCGCGCCGGGGGAAAGCACAACGACCTGGAGGATGTCGGCCTCGACACCTACCACCACACCTTCTTCGAGATGCTGGGGAACTGGTCCTTCGGTGACTACTTCAAGCGTGAGGCGATCACCTGGGCTTGGGAGTTACTTGTGGAGCGCTGGAAGTTTCCCGCCGAGAGGCTTTACGCAACGGTCTACAGTCCAGCGGAGGGCGACCCCGCCTCCTTCGATGACGAAGCCCACACGCTCTGGTCGGATCTATTCCGATCCAAGGGACTTGATCCCGCCATCCATGTCGTCCCCGGCAACAGGAAGGACAATTTTTGGATGATGGGTGAGACCGGCCCCTGCGGCCCCTGCTCAGAGCTCCACATCGACCTCACTCCCTCCGGAGATACGAAGGGAGCCCTAGTGAACAAGGGGAGCGCTGAGTGCATTGAAATCTGGAACTTGGTCTTCATTCAGTTCAACGCGAATCCAGACGGAACCTTCGTCCCCCTCCCCGCCTGCCATGTCGATACAGGGATGGGCTTTGAGCGGGTCAGTTCGGTGATTCAGTGTACCAAGGGCTTCACGGAATTCAGCAACGTCGTGATCTCCAACTACGAGACCGATCTCTTCCGTCCCATCTTTGCCGCGATCGGTGCTCTTTGCAGCCGCACTTACGGATCCACCCTCCCCCAGCCCTCCGGCGACGGCGCCATGGTTCCGGTCACTCAGCAGGAGAAGGATGACATCGCCTTCCGTGTCATCGCGGATCACCTGCGCACGTTGGGATTCGCGATTGCCGATGGCATCCAGCCTGGCAATGCCGAGCGACACTATGTGCTTCGCAGGATCCTCAGGCGCGCCGTGCGTTACGGACGGACTCTCGGATTCACCGGGCCGTTCCTCCACAAGCTCACCCCCGTTCTTGCATCCGTGATGGGCGATGCCTTTCCTGAAATTCGTAGTCGGGAAGCCTTCATCACGGAGACACTGAAGCGCGAAGAGGAGGCCTTCCACAAGACCCTCGACAAGGGACTGGCCCTCTTCGAGACCGAGGCAATCAAGGGCAAGGAAATCTCGGGTGAGGTCGCCTTCCGTCTCTATGATGAGCAGGGCTTCCCCCTCGATCTCACAGAACTCCTCGCCCGTGAGCGTGGTCTCTCCGTGGATCACACCGGTTTCGAGATTCTTATGCAGCAGCAGCGGGCGCGGGCCCGTGCCGCTCAGAAGAAGGAGATCATCAGCCTCTCCTCGCTTGAGACCAC